>JBGTCF010000034.1:0-20403 GCA_041748975.1 Pyrinomonadaceae bacterium | reverse complement strand
CACTCTCCGAAGAGAGCTTTAATCGTTCGACTTGCATGTCTGAGGCACGCCGCCAGCGTTGATTCTGAGCCAGGATCAAACTCTCGTTAGTTTCCTAGTTCATCATTTTGACAACCAAGCCTAAGCTTGGCCCGCCAACAGATGGAGATCTGTTGGACATTTTGTTGTTCATACGAATTAACACATGGACACGCATATTTAGTTTTCAAATATCAACTTCACAACCTCAACTTCTCCGTCGAGGCGAAACTATTGATTATACAGAACCTAATCTGTATGTCAACCAACCAAGCGAAAGTTTTAACTTTCTTTTCAAACCAGCGAACCGGTCAGGCTCAGAGGCAATTTATGATTTTGTACCCAGACCCTAACTTTGTCAAGCGACGAAGGGGTGTTTAGTAACATTTAATACTCTCCCATTAAAAGAGCCGCTCTTACGCCATTTCCGGGTAATCAGATCATAAATTCAAAGATCAAAATCGTCAATTTGTCCGAAAATAAATTCCCTTCAACTACATTAGAAGAGAAAGAAGAGAATCGTTCTCTGCAAACACTCGCTCGTTTTTCAGTCGAGCCCGATAAGACGTAAACACCTCAAATCTGGTTGGTCGAAATATCGAACGGCAGTTTTCAGTTCAAACCGATCTTTCAAGCTAGCAGAGTAAGATTACAGCTTTTACCTTTTGGTTTGCCGCTTTTTGTTGAGGCGTAAAAAAATGGAGCGGACAAGTTCGACCTCTATATTAGGAGACTTGTTTGGCGCTCAAGGAAGATTTTCGCCAACTCGTCTAAGTATATCTTCGAAATGCGGTTCGCCGCGGAGAACATCGAGAGAAGGTTCGATCGACAAATATGCCATACCCCATTCACGGCGACGGAATGATTTTTCCAGATAGTCAAGAGCTTTTTCGTGGTTTCCGGCCTGCGCTGCCATGCACGCTTCCATGAAGTAAGTCCTTATCTTCTTCTCATCGAAACTTTTGAGCCGCACGCTCTCGACCCCTTGCCAGGCCGATTTTTGAAATGCCGACCGAAAAGCCTGAGAGGTCTCGCCGTCTGTTCCGCGTACAACTTGCCACTTCATAAACCATTCAAATGCCTCGGAATCGTTGCCGTATAATTTCAAAGTATTAATGAGCCACGGATATGTCGCTTCGAAATTTGGATCCATTTCCGTCACTCGCTTAAATTGGTTGATCGCTTCAACGTACCGTCGGGCGTAATAAAACGCTATTCCAAAGTTCCGCTGGCTAAAGAGCGATGTGGGATCGAGGTCGATTGCAGTCTTGATTTCGGCAATCGACTCGTCAAAACGCCCGAGAACCATCAGGTTTCGAGAATAGATCTGATGAGCCAAGGATGAATTTGGGTCTAACTCAATCGCGCGTTTGCATTCGAGTTCAGCACCGACAAAATCCCGTTCATAGAAAAATTTGTTCTCACAAAGGGCGCTATGTGCGTCTGCTAAGTTTTCGTCCAACTCCAACGCCCTACTAACTGCATCAACCGATTTTCTATATTCTTCGTGGGTATTGCGGCTGAAGTTTCCAAGGGATCTATGTACATGTGCCTTTGCCGCCCACGCTTGTGCGTAGTTTGGGTCGAGCTGAATCGCTCGGTCAAGAAGCTCAACGGCATTTTCGGCGTCTCGAGGCGTTCGCTTGTCGTAGAGATACATACCGTGTAGATAGTCCCGATATGCCGCTTCGTTAGCCGTCTCTTTGCTGACCCAACTGCTCGCAGTAGTGTCAAACAGGGTCGATAATTTATTGCCGATGTCATCCGTAACCTCATCCTGCATCGCAAAAAAATTCCCTACTTGCTTTACGAAAGTGTAAGTTTCCTTAACCTCGCCGCTCGCCACACTAACGATCTGAACCGTTAAGCGGATCTGCCCGTCAGCCAATTGATACGTCGATGCCATAACATACCCAACGCGCTGTTCTCGGCCAGCAGCAAGCGGATCCTGCTCGATGCCCGAATACTTCCGAATGGCGCTTAGCGGACGCACTACGAATCCTTCCATCGTGCGAAGTTTTTGAATGATCGAATGAGCGATGCCGATCTCATAAATTTCATCGCTCTTGGCAGAGTCGATCGGTACAATGGGCAGCACGGCGATTGATTTCTTACCGCTAACCGCCCTTTTTCCATTGTAAAAGAAATATGAACCAAGACCGATCGTCGCGAGAATCAACCCGGCCGCAATGACGGCAAGATATTTTGGTTTGCTTTTGAAGTTTGATCGGCTAGGAGCTAATTCGAGTTGATCGGATTGTCGGGTCGCTGCTTGCGTTTTAGTTTCCGCTATTTCGCTCCTCCAGTCTTCCGGGGCAACGCGTACGCCTTTGTTAGGCACGGAAACGGGCAAACGGTTAGATAGAGATAAACTTCCCGAGTCCAAGCGTCTTGTTGTCTCTGCATCTGCTTCGGCAATTTGCACTCGACGGACTTCTGCGACAAAGCGGTAACCGCGCCGCCTTAGAGTTTCAATCAATGGTTTGCCGTTTTTGCCATCGCCCAATGCTTTGCGCAAGACATACAGATTCTGCGATAGATTTCCTTCTTCGACAATCGAATCCGTCCAAACCAACTTCATCAATTCGTCTTTGCTGAGAACTTCCCCGCGCCTTTCAACCAATGCCAGAAGCGTTTCAATGACCTTCGGCGCGAGCAACATTTCCTGCCCGTTTTGATAAAGCATCAGGTGTTCGGCATCAAGGCGAAAATCCTCAAACTCGTAAATCGTTTTACACCGCAAGTTAGACATCTTGATATCAAATTGAGCGACAATTGAATTTAAATCCAATGACACGTTCGCAACCTCCGTTTATGTTTCATACGGAGCATACAAAATTTTAAAAATGGGCGGTCTCGAAATGCAAATCTCGCAAATGCACTCTAACGCAAATCTACAGGAGAAGAAAGCGATCCTTGATATTTATCTGACCGCTCCACGCAGACTCCACGCGGAGTAACGAGGAAAACAGTTTCCGGGCAATACAAAGACAAAATAGAAAAATCTTAAGGAGATCAAATGAAAAAACTTACGACATTAGTATTTGTCACGTTGACCATCACCTTTTTTTCGATGACCGGGCCTGCATCCGCTAACCGCGATTGCACAAAGGTAAAGGGAAATCTGAAAGTGCTCAACAACGGCAATGGCACTACCAGCGGCGCAATCGCGCAAGGCGGAAGGCTCAACGGTGCAACGGCGGCGATTTTTACAAGCGGCTTTACTCCGACACCCGATCCGAACGCGTTTTCCTTAACTGACGACTTGACGATTACAACGCACCGCGGAGTTTTAATGACTCACAACGTTGCTATCCTCGACGTCGCCACCGGCCTATTCACCGCCATAAACCGAATCGACCCGCATGCGAGCTCCGGCAGGTTTTCCGGAGCGACCGGTGTGCTTTACGTCAACGGCAGCACCGCTGATGGAGGAGCGACGTTCGAAGCGGAAATCGCGGGTGAAATCTGTTCTCGGGACTAACCGGGTTCTTCGTTACTAGTTGATCTTCACTCCAACAAGGCTCTCACGCGATCAAAAATGGGGGGATTTATGCAAACTGAGTTTTTAAGTTTTTTTGAGTTTAGAGGAAACTCATCTCGATTGCCGGTCGCCATTGTGTTCTTGCTTTTGTTCGGCGGCCAAAAATATGCTGCTCAGACTCCTCTTAACGAATGGAGTAATCATGGGACCCTGCGTGGTCAGGCGTGTTTTGTTGGGGTCTCATGCGATCCGCCTACCGCATTATTTTTAGCTATTGATCCGCTCGCTCCCGCTACCCTTTATACGACCCGGTATAACGGTACTGGGCATAGCCCCCTTAAAAGCACAAATGACGGCGTAACGTTTAGTTCATTCAACAAAGGCTTCGGTGATGTTTTTGTCAACGATCTAGTATTTGACCGCACAGGCAATTTTCTGTACGCCGCGACGACTTCGGGTGTTTTTAGTGTGAGAGCGCGAGGTTGCTCCATCCGCCTCTGTTTCCGGACGCGTCACGACCCCGAACGGTCAAGGCGTGAGAAGTGCCATAGTAACCCTTTTAGATTCTGCTGGGGTTCGGCAAATCGTAACGACCAGCACACTAGGTCATTACACATTTGACAATATGCGAACAGGTGAGACCTATTCGATAAGCGTTATCTCAAAACGCTATCGCTTTGCATCGCAGGCGATAATTCTTTCGGTTACTTCGGCAAATATCGATTTTGTTGGAATGAATAGCGAATCTCTGTAAACAATAATCGTTAGGAGAAACACAAAAATGAAACAGTTTACTATCACAATTCTGATTTTGGCAGTATCTTTTGTCGCCGGACTGCAAAATATTTTGGGACAACCAGCCAGCGACAGCACCAAGCTCCAGGCGGAGATAACCAATGTTCTGAGCGATTATTACGATGCTTTTAGTCGCCGCGACATCGCCGCGACGGTGGGAGCATGGGCCGACGGCGGCTTTACGTACGACGGCGGCTATTTGACAACCGATGCCCTTAAAAAAGCACTGCCCACGTACCTGACATCGCCTATGGCGACGAACTCGAAAGATTCCTTTGAAATAGAAGATCTCAAAGTGCTTCCCGTAACAAGCGACACGGCAATTGCAAACTATACCGTGATTTCAAAAATCGTCGAAAACGGTAAAACCGAGATTCGGCGCGACATAACGACTAATTTTCTCGTCCGGCGCGACGGTCGTTGGCAGATCGTTGTCGATCACTCGTCGTCGGCTCCAAAAATGCTGGAGCCGACCACCAGTGGCATGCCTCTGGGTTGGCTCAGAATTCCCGCCAGCAGCAGCAGCGGCTATCTGATTACAGTAGATAAGAACAATAGGCACGGCGGCAGTGCGAGCGCATCGATTAAATTCGCGTGCTCCGCCGAGGATGGCTTTGGTTCGATCGGACAGTCAATCGCTGCCGATGAATATCACGGCAAACGGATCCGCCTGATCGGCTGGCTGAAGACCGAAAACGCACGTTCTGCAGGTCTCTGGATGCGTATCGACGGCAATCGGCGTTCCCTTGGTTTTGACAATATGATGACCCGCCCGATTACAGGCACGACGGACTGGAAACAGTTTGAAGTGGTGCTGGATGTCCCGATTGAAGCGATCAATATCGTCATCGGCTCACTCATTAACGGCAAGGGCCAATTGTGGATTGACGACTTAAAACTTGAGATCGTCAGCAAAAATATAGCATCGACCAACCAACTTTCGCCAGAACAAATGCTGATCGATAATCCGACGCGGACTCCAAAGAAATCGGATATTAAACAGGCAGCTAATCTGGGTTTTGAAGACGGCATGGTTCCATAGCTTCCAGATCCACATAAACGCAAGGCAAATAGATATGAATATAAAGACATAGGCAAAACCATGAAAACAATGATTACCAAAACGATTTTAGTCTCAGTTACGATGATACTTGTGCTCACAGGAGTAGCAACCCAGGCCCAAACACCTACTCGATCTAACGGTAAAATTGCGTTTACTAGTAACCGCGACGGGAATCGTGAGATCTACATAATGAACTCGGACGGTACGGATCAAGTCCGACTTACCAATAATTCCGCTGTCGACGATTTTGCGGTCTGGTCACCCGACGGCAAAAGATTGGCGTGTCTGAGCCAAGACTTGTCGGGCGGATATTTTATTAAGCTAATGAATGTTGATGGAACCGGACAAACGGTACTTGCGCAGGTGGTATTTGACGGACAATTTGATCCGTTTTATAGTCCTCGGTGGAGAATGAGTTGGTCACCCGATGCCTCCAAGATTGCATTCCCCAGCGGTCACGAGATATTTGTCATTACTGTTGACGGCAGAAACCTGATCAATCTGACAAATAGCGCGGCTTTCGATTCTCACCCGTCCTGGTCACCGGATGGCCTTAAAATCCTATTTTCCAGTAATCCCGCAGGCCAGTACGCTTTTCGGTTCTTCAGCATGAATGCCGATGGGGCCGGTCAGGTCGAAATGCCCTTCGGAGACCTTGGACAATATGTTGGTGATCTTGACCCTTCCTGGTCGCCCGACGGAACCAAGGTGGCCGGAGTTCAATCCTGGATGCTTGAAGGAAAATACTTATTTATTTGGGACACTTCGGGCAATTCCGGCTTCATGGATTTTTACCTTGAAGGATACCCGTCGAGCCCTTCTTGGTCCCCCGATGGCACGAAGATCGTATACAGTAGTTCAATTGTTGGAGTGTATCCACAGGCAGAAATTTTTTCGAGAAATTCTGACGGCTCAGAACTCCGACGACTTACAAGCACGGGCGGATACGAAGCACACCCGACATGGCAGCCCATTATCACCGCAGCGGAGCTCGGGGTCTCAATTTCGGGTCGCGTAACAACGCCGGAAGGCCGCGGCCTGAGAAATGCGACGGTGACTCTTACCGATTCGACAGGAGTTGGGCGAAACACAACTACAAGTTCACTTGGTTTCTATACGTTTGAGGACGTGAGGCCGGAAGGAACTATTTTGCTGGGTATAATTTCTAAGAGGTATCGCTTCACGCCTCGTAGTATGGCGCTGAGCGGTAATATCACAAATGTAGATTTCGTGGGCTTGGAGTAGCACAACAGATTGAGCATACAACTAAACACGCCGAAAACGCAGTCGATACTGGAGCGGGCGACGAGGGTCGAACTCGCGACTTTCAGCTTGGGAAGCTGACACTCTACCACTGAGTTACGCCCGCTTTTTTGAGAATAATAGCACGACTTCAACTGAAACGATCAAACTTTTTTTGCTGCCAGCAATAAGTCAATAACCTCGCGGACGGCTCCGCGGCCGCCGTCGAGGTTTGTAACTATGTGAGCAGCCGCCCGAACAGTCTCATGAGCATCAGCGACGGCCACAGCTAATCCGACGAACGGAAACGCCTCACTATCCAGCGTATCGTCGCCGATAAATGCGACCTCTTCCCGAAGTATTCCGGACGCCAGTATCAATTCGTTCAACGCTGAGACCTTGTCGTTCCTTCCTTGAAATAGGAATTCGATATTAAGTTGTTTGCACCGCATTTCAACAATGGGCGAAGTTCGCCCGGAAATGATCCCCGATCGAAAGCCCTCTTTGTGCCAGTCGACGATTCCCTGCCCGTCGCGAGCGTGAAAAACCTTCAGTTCTTCGCCGGAAGCTCCAAAATAAAGACGGCCGTCCGTTAAAACGCCGTCACAATCCATTATTAACAGTTTTATCTTCTTTGCCCTTTCGTTAAGATCCATCGATTATCGCCCCTTCGGTTCCGGTGCAGTTATCTAACTTCAAACATCTCGACAGCCGCAAGTTTCCAGGCATTGCCGACCTTGGTGAGCCTGTAAACGGCAAGGCCCGTTTCAGGATCTTTGTTCAGCAGCCTAATATTCATGTTTGCCTCGACCAAAAGGGTGTTGGCATCGATGCGATCGACCTGTTTGATCTGTGTCTGCCAGCTCTCAGTAGAACCCGATACACCGCCTGCAAATCGGGTAACCTCACCCGTCATCACCAAGGCATCGACATCTGCCTTTCGATTCGAAGAAGCAGCCTTGTCAAAATCTGCAAAAAACGATTTGACCTCGGGATCGATCGTCGACGCCGCCCCAAGCCGATTCCGGATGTTTCGGGCCGCCAGGCTTGTCCCATATTCGGCATCTGCGGCTATTGCGGCTTCGACAAACTTAAGTGCGGCTTCCCGCTGGTTTGCACGGCTGGCCGTCTCGGCAAGTCCGACATTGGCCCACGCTAAGCTTCGCGAGGTCGGAAGTCCTTCATTAAGAACGGCTCGAAATTCCTTTTCAGCTTCAACATTTCTATTTAGAGCTAAAAGTGACCGTGCGTGGATGACCCTAAGATCGTCCAGGCGAGGGTTATCGCGAAGCAAGTTACGAGAAACCCTCTCGGCCGAGGTAAAGTCCTGTTTATCAAATGGCCGTTTCGCTGCGAGGACAGGGTCGCTATCATCGCTGTCGCGCGGCTGAATATCATCCGAGTAATCGGTTTGAGGGAAAAGGTTTTCGGTGTCGACCTCAACTCTAACGATCTTTTCAGCTGTCCGAAAGACAACTTCCCCGTAGCTTGTGGCCTTGATGGTGGTCGATGTTCTGAGCTTTTCACCGTTCTGGGTCGTAGCGACTACATCAACCGTGGCGTCGATGCTGCCCGTATTCCTGAGAGCTGATTTTGTCTCGGTCCCGGTAACCTGAGGCAACCCGACCTGCAGGTTCATATCGGTGACCTGGTCAAAAAGGTAATCGACCAAGTGCTTATGGGGTGAAAACGCAGTACGTAACTCCGCTAGGGTTAGATTGCCATCCAGCATTTGACCGCGCACAATTTTGCCAAACTCCCCGATGCCGACACGCCCGGCGATCAGCCGCCAGGCCATCGCTCCTTTATTCGCGACCACAGGGTAATAGTACTCATCCAGGGGCGATACCAGAGCGATAGGAGCATCTCGCTTCGAAACTGACGCGTATGCGACCCGCTGCCGAAGACGCTCGATGTCCGCTACGTCCTTGCCATACTTACTTTCGATGAATCGCGTCGCAATATATCGCGATAGCCCCTCGCTTAGAGCGCCGAAGCCATCTCCGTTGACCGAAACTGTATTGCCCAGCCAAAGTTTGGCCGCTGCTTCGGCGATGTTCATGGCGGTTAGCGAATCGATCCGCGATCGCCTGAAAACCCCTTCATCGACAATGATCGTACCGCCCCCGGCAAATCCGGCGCCGCGTCTAGCCGCGACAATACGGAGATGCACATCGGGGCCATTACCAAGAATCCCGGAAACGAAAGTTTTCGCTTCCAATAAAAGAGCAGCTAGCTCCGCGGCTCGTTTTTGCCCGTCCGGACCGGAACCGACAGGCGAATAAACTGAGACACCGCCTTCGTTCTTAATTTCCCAGCTGCCGGTGAGGAAAAATGGTTGGACATTTAATTTTTGGTCAAGTGCTCCGGCAGTCTCGACGCCGGACGATATCACGCTCTGTCCTGCCGGGACATTTACTCTGATCCTGACGGGAGCAGCATCCGCTCCTTTCGGGAAAAACCAGCTATTGGGTGTCGGGTACCAGAAAGATAGTGGAAGGAATACCGTTGACGAAGGTGTGATCGAGCCGACCGCTGAATTTTCAGTGAGTTTGATCTTGTATTCAACACTTGCATTGATCACCGCACCGGACGCCGCCGAAGGCAGCCGAATTGCGACCCGCTGTAGAATTCCGACAGCACCTGCCTTTTCCTGCGCCTTCGAGAAATCGATAGAGGAATCGTTTATTCTGACCGCACTGATCTCAGCCGAAGGTGTTATGCGAAGAGTTAGTGTCGTCGCCGGCTGTCCCGAGACATTTTTGACATTGAGGATCGCTTTTACAGATAAGGTCCGAGATGCATCCGCCAGAACCGTGACATCAAGATCGTATTTTTGGACTTGCCATGTAGCGGCAGGGCCACTGCGGGCGAGGTCCTGAGCGAAACTGAGAGAAAATACGGCGAAGAACAGGACGGAAAACAAGGTGCAAACAATTTTTTTCATCTGGAATTCAACCTTCCAACGGTTCAGACACGATCTCATGGATCTGTTTAAGTTTTTTCAGCAATCTTTCAAGCCGGGATAGAGGTAATTGGTTCGGGCCGTCGCTTGGCGCGTTCTTCGGGTCATCGTGTACCTCCATGAAAACGGCATCGACGCCGCAAGCCACACCCGCTCGAGCAAAGTTTTCGATGTACTCCGACTGCCCGCCCGTTGCCTTGCCCAAGCCGCCGGGCAATTGGAGCGAATGGGTCACGTCGAAAACTACTGGCACTCCAAATGACCGCATCACCGGGAAAGAGCGAAAATCTACGACAAGATTATTGTATCCGAAACTTGCTCCACGCTCGGTAAGCAGGATCTTTTCACTTCCAGCCGCCTGCAGCTTCTCGACAATGTTCTTCGCGTCCCAGGGCGATAAGAACTGGCCTTTTTTTACGTTAACAGCCTTGCCCGACCGGGCAGCGGCGACGAGCAGATCGGTCTGGCGGCATAGAAAGGCCGGGATCTGCAAAATATCAGCAACTTCCGCTGTTTTCTCGACCTGCCACGGCTCGTGAACGTCCGTAATAACAGGAATGCCGACCTCCCTCTTTACTTGCGAAAGGATCTCAAGACCGAATCCCATCCCTTCCCCGCGAAAGCTCTCGATCGAGCTGCGATTTGCTTTGTCGAATGAAGATTTATAAACAACATCGACACCGACATGAGCGCAAATATCCTTGATCTCCTGCGCCATGAAAAGGGCGTGTTGTGTCGATTCGACAACGCATGGTCCGAGAATGAACGAGAGACTCCCATCGCCGAAACCAACCTCGCCTACCTTAAAGTTATATGGTTCCATTACTTAGGATAATAACAACGCAAAAACAAGAAAACACTTGAATCGAAGATCAATCAATCCTTTGTCCCTATCTCAATACGCTCGGGCATTCCCATTTGCTTATCACTTGACACATCATGTTCAAGGTTCTCACTGTGAAGCCGATTTTGCCATGCAGCTTTAACAAATGAATCGAAAAGCGGGTGGACCGCAAGCGGTTTTGATTTGTATTCGGGGTGAAACTGGCACGCTATAAAGAAAGGATGCGTTTCTTTTGAAAGCTCGACCATCTCGACAAATTTGCCGTCCGGCGAAACACCGCTGAAAACCAGTCCATTTCGCTCCAATACGTCGCGAAATTCCGGGTTAAACTCGTAACGGTGCCGATGCCGCTCGCCTATTTCCTCAGCTCCGCTGTAGATATGGCTCGCCAGGGATCCTTCTTTCAGGGAACACTGCCAATTGCCGAGCCTCATCGTACCACCGTACTCCTGAACATTTACGAGGTCGCGAAGCTTGAAAATGATCGGAAAGGGTGTCGATTCGTTAAACTCGGTCGAGTCAGCATCGCGGAGGCCGCAGACATCCCGAGCGAACTCAATGCAAGCGGTCTGCATTCCCAGGCAAATACCGAAATACGGCGTACATGATTTTCTTGCATATCTTATTGCCCTGATCATCCCCGATATTCCGCGCTTACCAAATCCGCCCGGGACGAGTATGGCGTCGAAATCTTGAAGGTCATTCTCAAAATCCTCGCGCATCAGATTTTCAGACTCGATCCAGGATACATTCACTCGCAGGTTGTTCGCGACGCCCGCATGCGTTAGCGCTTCGCGAAGCGATTTATAAGAATCCTCGAGTTCGACGTATTTACCGACTATGCCTATCCGGACGGCACCCGCCGACGGGTCTTTTATCGTAGATACAAGTTCGCGCCATCGTTTCAGGTCAGAGATCGGGAAATTTTCGGCTAAATGAAGATTGCTAACAATAAGATCGTCAAGGCCCTGTTCGTGAAACGCGAGCGGGACTTCGTAAATAGTGCCTACATCGAGCGCCGAGATAACGGCTCCTTCCTGAACGTTACAGAAAAGAGCGATCTTTTTCCGCAGTTCGACCGGCAGAGGCCGATCTGAGCGACAGAGCAGAATATCGGGCGAGATACCAATCTCCCTAAGTTCTCGAACACTATGCTGAGTAGGCTTTGTCTTTAACTCACCGGCAGCCGCGATATAAGGAACAAGGGTCACGTGGATAAAAATCGCGTTGTCCCGCCCCATTTCATTACCCATCTGACGAATAGCTTCCATAAAGGGAAGCGATTCGATGTCACCTACCGTGCCTCCGATCTCGACGATGAGCACATCGGGTTCGTGCATCTCAGCGACGGTGCGGACGGCGGCTTTGATCTCGTCAGTAATGTGGGGGATCACCTGGATCGTTTTACCGAGGTAGTCTCCGCGCCTTTCTTTTTCAATTACTGAGAGATAGATCCGGCCAGTAGTCCAATTGTTAGCCTGGGAAAGTTTGGCACTGGTAAACCTCTCATAATGGCCAAGGTCAAGATCGGTCTCTGCACCATCATCCGTCACAAATACCTCGCCGTGCTGGAATGGCGACATCGTTCCGGGATCGACGTTAATATAAGGATCGAGCTTCATCATCTGCACGCTCATCCCTCGAGTCTCGAGCAAACATCCGATGGAACTTGCCGCAAGTCCTTTCCCGAGGCTCGACACCACACCGCCGGTAACGAATATGTATTTTGTTTTTTTGTCGTTCATAATCTTCCTTATTTGTCCTCGACAATTTGGCTGTCATCGACAGTTCCTCCAGCCTTTGCTTCCCGTTTTTTCTTTTGATACCGGCCTTCTTTCATCTGTGTGATCACCTCTTTTGCCTTCGCGGCCTCCGGATTCATTAGTTCCTGGAGCGCGTTCATCGACGATCCCAATGCCGTAGTGCCTTCGGCGGCGTTGCGTTCAAACTCCTCGGAAGTGCGGGGCCTCGGTTTCGCCAGTGCACGGAGGCCAAGTAAGGCACCGATCAACAGCAATATTAAGAAAGCGGCGCCGATCCAATCACTCATCTGTATTCAATAACCGCCGGACTTTTTCAAGGTCTTCCGCTGTATCGACGCCGATAGAGCTTTCACTTACCTCGACCACACGGATGCGAGCCCCATTTTCAAGTGCCCTTAGCTGCTCGAGCATTTCGATCCGTTCGAGCTTAAATGGCTCCATATTCGAGAATCTAATGACAAATTCACGCCGATATACGTATAAACCAGTGTGTTTGCGAAAAAGGAGGAGCAGCTCCGGCTCATTTTTGAGTGCTGCATCCAGTGAACCGTTCCGCACTGTCGCCTCTCTCGGATAAGGAATCGGCGAACGTGAAAAGTATATCGCGAATCCGGCATCATTGGTCACCACCTTGACCACATTGCTGTTCATTAGCGTTGAAAGGTCATCAATCGGCTCGCTAGTTGTCACGATGTCTGGCGGGTCGTCGCAGATCATTGCTTCGATGGCCAAATCGATGGTGTCGGGCGAGATCATAGGCTCGTCACCCTGAACATTCACGATCAACGAACCAGGTGGCAAGCCTGCAGCGACTTCTGCAATGCGGTCACTACCGGATTCATGACTGCGGCCCGTCATTACTGCCTCAGCTCCGTACCCGGCGACGACATCGAAAATGCGGCTATCGTCGGTTGCAACGATCACTCGCGTCACTCTGGCAGCTTTCGACGTTTGGTCAAACGTATGCAGTATCAACGGTTTACCGGCGATATCGCTCAGCAATTTACCCGGCAGCCGTGTAGACGAATAGCGTGCGGGTATGACAGCGATCACATTTTGTTGGGGATTGATCCCGCGATGTTCCACGGGATTTTAGGTTAGAACTTATTGGCCCAAACATCAAGAACGAAAAGACGAACTTGGCACTTAAATTCCCATTGGCTACACTCATTGACGTGGAAACCAACGAACAATTGACCAGCGAAGAGTTTGAGCCGATCTCTCCGGTTGCCGCTGAAGCACTGAGTCACTCCCCGACACCTAATGATCCTCCGTGGACGGTCCTGCCAGCTGTTGCGGTCTGGATTGCGAGCATTCTGCTGATCATGGCCGTTCCGACCCTTTTTCTTTTACCATACCTGGCTCTTCTCGATCCGCCTGTCACTGATGGCTTGTTACTGATGGAATTTGTAAGGACGGACGCGACAGCGATCGTTTTGCAAATTATGGCGCTCATTCCCGCACATTTGCTGACCTTGTTGGTGGCGTGGGTCGTCGTGACCCGCGGGCGACGGTTTTCGTTTTTACAAATGCTGGGCTGGGAAAAGGGAGGATTTGCCTGGTGGCACTACGTAGTGATTCTAGCAGCCTTTTTTGTCTTGGCCGCCGTCGTCGGCAATTATTTCCCAGAGAAAGAGAACGATCTTATACGAATACTGCAAAGCTCGAGATCGGCAGTGTACATAGTCGCGATCGTGGCAACATTTACAGCCCCGTTAGTCGAAGAGGTTATCTATCGGGGAGTATTATATTCGGCGTTTCAGCGGGCTTTCGGGATCCCGGCCGCTTTCCTGCTGGTAACGGCCTTATTCGCTTTGGTACATGTTCCACAGTATTACCCAAGTTATTCCACGATCTTTCTGTTGACGGTGCTCAGTCTGACCCTGACCGCAATACGGGTAAAAACTAATAATTTACTTCCCTGTGTGATTCTTCACACCTTGTTCAACGGGATACAGTCCGTCCTTCTTATCGCAAGGCCAGAAGCGACGTTGTCGACAATTCCGGATCAGGCCGCTGCGTTCATGTATCTGCTCATATGAAAAACGCGCGAAGGACAGCCTCCGCGCGTCTTGGAATACCTTTTCTAAGATCAATCGATCGGACTGGGCTTCTGAGATGACCTTGATCCCGGCTCACTTCTCTGGCTAGGAGCCGGAGCTGCAACTGCAGGCGAGAAACCAGAATCAGACGCAGCTCGACCTGAGGTAGAGCGTTGACCTGACCAACCATCCTGAGTATTGGTCACTCCTGTCTGCCTCTGACTTTGCCTCTCGACCGCAGTGTATGGTGGTGCTACGATCGCTCCTCGCCGTCGTTCTTTGACCGGCGCGGCTGTGCCTCCGGCACTGCCGCTGGGCACATAAGTCGGTACGCGTGTCCACCAGGGGATAGACTGCCAATCCATTCCCCATCCGAAACCGTATCCGTACGGTGAATACCATCTGTTACCGAAAGGAAGAAAAGAGTAAGCTCCGAAATTGGGGTTGTAGATCCAGAGTCCAAAAGAATCATACATTCCCCAACGATTATTATTAAATGAGCTGATCAGGGAATCGCGAATGTCCTTCTGCTTCAAAGACGCTGTTACCTTCGCGAGATCCTTTGCTCTGGAACGGCTCCATTCATCCATCTCATCGCGATTTCCGCGATCAAACTTGGCAATTGCGACAGAATTGCCTATAGTTCCGACCCTACCGGATTTTACTATTGTCGCTTTCGAGTCGCCCAACTGCGCCCTACCTTCAGTAACCGCTACAGTAGCGTTTCCACCAATTCGGACATCGACCCTATAAACTCCGGAGTCGATCATCGAAACTTTCCCTTTTGGAGTTATAACTGACACTCGAAAATCGTCGGTAGCAAACACCTCAAAAATTGCGGTACCTTTGTTTAGCTTGATCTGAAGGTCATCGAGTGCGGTGGTTACAAAATGAAATTCAGAATTTCCGCTGACACGCATATAGGATCCGGGGTTTAAGAGTACCTCGGCCTTTGCAGCCGTATCGGTGGAGACGCGGTCGCCGATCTCCAGACGGTCACCCCTGCGCAAATTGCCTCCTGAACCGTCAACGCGAGCGATGGCCACCGAACCATGAACGTAATTAACGCCCCCCGCCCTGGCTGAAATAATATATTTGTCGCTCACAGCCGTCCGAGAAGCTTGAGCAAAAACAACCATGCTTGAAGCCGACAACAACAAAGCAACAAAGAAAGAAGTAAAGATGTTTCTATTCATATGTTCTCCCTAGGAAAGTTGGGTATAGCTTGATAATAAACCGATTACGAAATAAATACAATTCGTTTCTTGACGCTCCGCGAACGCGAAAAGTTTAGAAAAAAAGTGAACAACCCATACGATGCTTTTCGTTATCTAACTGTTGCCGGACGAAAAGTCGAGGCGGTAACTTTATGGCCACTTTTAAAGACCCGGACCTATGTTTTGCACCATTGCAGGTTATAGAACGGCTTCTTCAAATCCGGGCAGAGCTAGGATTCTCTGAAACGCTTTACCTGGACCGATCCCAGGAGTTAACCGATTTTCTCGATGCATATGGCTTTGACATATACGCTTTCTCAATCGGCAACGACAAGATCAAATACGACACTTATTCGACACCAGTCGTGCCTGGCGGGGACAATCACCACTGCTCAATAACGGCACATTAACGATCACAATTCCCTGTCAACTGAAGGAACGCGGAAGGTAGCCAAGCAGAAGGAGGCCTTCCGCGTTCCTTCTATTAAAGAGCCTTGACTATAAAAAGGGTTCCATCATCATCAAGAAATTTTCGCTCGGTAAAGTCGGCGACGCCTTTCCTTACGTGGTCAATAAGCATTTTGGCCGGGAGATCAATTCCTTCCAGCACACGTTTGGCGAAACGCTCCTGCCCATATTCCTCTCCGTTTGGGTTTGCGGCTTCTGTGATCCCATCCGTATAAATTACCATTACCTGGCGGTCCTCAAACCTAATAAAATGCTGGTGGAAATGAGTATCGGGAAACATCCCCAACGGTGTATCGCCATACTCGACAAAGCGATATTCGCCATCCGGTTTGATGAGCAGCGGCGGGTTATGTCCGGCATTGGAGAATACAAAGGTCCGGTTTGTAGTGTCGAGAATTCCGTAAACCGCAGTAATAAACTGGTTATCTTCGATCGAGTCGCGCAGGAGTTCGCTGACCTTTGAAAAAGCTATATTAGGCGCGTATCCGACCTGAACACAGGAGCGCAAAGAAGCTCGCAGAAAAGCCATCAGCAGTGCAGCCGGTATTCCCTTTCCGACTGCATCCGCAACGATGATCCCGATCTGATCGTCAAATACTTTGACCCAATCGTAATAATCGCCCGAGACCTCCTCGGTCGGAAATACATACGCGCTAATATCAAAGCCCTCCATTTGTGGGTCGCTCGACGGCAGAAGTTCCAACTGCACCTGCCTGGCGATCTCTAGTTGAGCCTCAATTCGTTTTTTCTCGACGACCTGTTCATGGAGACGGACCTTTTCGATGATGATCGCGACTTGGGAGGTTAGGAGTTGCAGGACCGCGAGGTCATCTTCGGAATAAGCATCCAGTTGGTCGCTTTCGAGGTCAAAAACTCCGATGACGCGGTCGTTTGAAATGATAGGAGCGAGTATTTCAGAACGTGTAAGTTCACGAGCCGCAAAATATCTCGGGTCCTTGCTAACATCGTGCGAGATTATCGGCTTGCCCGTCTGTGCGACAGTGCCGAGAAATCCCTCGCCCATTTTCAGCCGCGGTTCAATAAGGTCAAAGCTGATGTTGTAGCCCCGAAGCGCCTTTGATTTGAACACGTAAGGATCCTTAATTTCAATCCCGAAGTCGATCAGGTAAATACCCGCGGCATCATATGGCAAGAGCGAACCTAATGTGTCCATTACGAGATTCAGCACTTCTTCGAGATCGAGCGAGCGGCTGATCGTTTTTGTTATATCGAGCAGGAGCCGGAGTTTGTCGATCGTCGAAATCCGCTCCTCCTTCGTTTCTTGGTTTGAGGGGTCTGTCCCTTTATTATTCGGCATTAAAAACCCTTGACTTATATGTTTCCCATAGTCGGGAGACTTTTATCCTATACTCTACCAAAGCCCGGCTGACATAAAAATGGCGGGCGATCTCGTTCGTGGTCTTTCCCTGTTCGACCATTCGGCGTAATGCAGTATACGGAACAAGAGCGGCTGCGCCCGTCGAATATGCTTCTTCCTCGATCGCCTCATTGTAATCTCGGGCGATGATCTCTCCTTTCTTATTGCGTTTTTCTATCGAAAGGCGGCTTGGCTTGTGTCCGAGGAATACATGGCAGATCTCTTCCATCAGGGTGGCGTTTTGCCGCTTTTTGCCGTGCGTCGGATTGAGTATGATCAGCTTTCGCCCGTCGGGCAGAGTATGTGACGCCGCGCCGCCTGACCACGCGTTCTTTCCTTCGCCGATCAGGTGCCTTCGGGTCGCCTCGGTCAGCAATGGTTCGATTTGGTCAAATGAAGCTACAAATAGCTTTGCGAACTGCGCGAGCTTAAAAGGATCGAGCCGCTGGTCGTCACGCCGAAGGCCCGCAAATTCGCGCAAGCCAATTGCCCTGATCTCGTGATGTCGGCCTTTTTGTGTAGGTGGCAATTCCACAAGAGTTGGCAGTTAGCCGTTGGCAGTTGGCGGCAGGTTGTCTCGATGAGAACCGCGAGGAGCAAATTTATCGGGATTTAATATCATGTTACCTAGCATCGATCCAACAGATTCATAACGCGAATAAAGCGATTGGTGAATATCCGCAGATGTGTACCCGCAATCCATTGAATAGTCTAACCACGTTTGAGTTTCAGCGACTTCCCCGTCAGCGTCAGACATTTTATTCACAAACATTTTCGGATATTGTCGTTTGCGATAACCTTCAGCAATATTTGCTGAAACTGCTCTGGAAGATCGACGAATATGATCGGTAAGTGAGTAACGTTCTTCTGCTGGAAAGTTCTTTGTCAATCGAAAGATTCCATCGATAGCTCATAGGCTAACTGATAAACCTGCAAACTCTTGTGACCGTTCATTTTGATTCGACCGACCGCCTACCGACAACAGCCTACAGCCTACAGCCAACCGGATCAGACTTCCTTAAACTCAGAATCTACGTCTTCGCTCGAAAGGGCTACGCGGTAATTTTTCGATTGCACTTGTTTGGTGATCAGCAGGTCGTTCTTGGTCTTTAGTAGGTCGGCACGGTTATACACCGACAGTTCAAAGTTGTATCCGTGAGTAATTGCATCTTTAGGACATGCTTCGACGCAAAAGCCGCAAAATATGCAGCGGCCGTAATCGATATTATAGACGCGGGCATACCGCTCGTCGCGGCCGATACGCTCGGCGTACGGACGCGGGTCGTCTTCGGCCTCGATGTAAATACAGTCAGACGGGCAGGCTGCGGCACACAAATAACACGCTACGCATTTTTCCTTTCCGGCCTCGTCAACATGAAGCAAATGCTGGCCGCGATAACGCGGCTGCACCGTGACCGGTTCGTCAGGGTACTGCACAGTCCACTTTTCGCGAGGGATCTCAGACAAAGTGCGCTTCATCCCCTTAAGGATTGCCACTGTTGAACTAATTACTTCTGAAATTATTGACATTATTTAAAACGGTAAAGTAATCAAACCGGAGAGTACAAGTATCCAGTAAAGGACCCCGATCAACAGACTGATAGCTCCGGTTATAATACCGGCAAGGGCCAGCCCTTTACCGCCATAATCAGCCGGATTTGAACCAGCCTTCCCTTTAGCCAGAAAGCCGGTAACGATTGCTCCAATACCCACAACGAAAAAACTGGAACAACAAAGTATGCTAATGATACCTAATACGAGTGAAACGATTGCCAGGGTCTTATTCTGTCCCGATGCTGAAACCATCGGCGGCTGAAAAGGTGTGTTCGAACCGATCTGCTGATTTTCCCAGCTCGACTCGGGTGCCGGCGGAGGAGTCCATTCCTCAACCGGAGACGGCGGCGGTGCCCATTCCTCAACCGGAGACGGTGGTGGAGCCCATTCTTCAACTGGAGACGGGGACGGTGCCCATTCTTCAACCGGTGTCTGTGGCGGGTTCTCAAATGGATTTGTGAATCCGCCCTGTATGATCGTCTCGGCCTCGTTAAACTTTTTCGATTCCGTCAAAGGCTCATCGAAACTCGGGGCCGGCATCGGCGTATCTGTTGAGTCGCCTGACGAGAACGGTGATGGCGGCGGGGAGATTTCGCCAAAGTTCGGCGCCGGCACATCCGGAACATCGAAACTTGGAAGCTCAGGTTCCGATACGAACGATGGAGGATCAGATTCCGTGGCTGCTGGTTCGGAAGCAGACCAAGCAGAATCCGAAGACTTGTCTTCGATCGGGGGAACCTCGAAAATTCCCGGCTCGGGCGTGATGTCGTCAGGCCGAAGGGTGGCCTTCATTTCGTCATCTGAGGCATACATCGTCTTGAGCAGGTCCGAATCCTGAAGATCCAGCAAGTCGTCTGGCTCGGCGATCGCCCCCACTACTTCGGGCTGAGGAACAAACGGCTCCGACTCTTCAACTTCCGGTTCCGGCACGGGTGCCGCGACTCCGACAATTGTTGCAAATGGATCAAAGGGGGCGTCATCGACAAGCGGTGTCCCGTCGATCTGACAGAACCTCATCGAGTCTTCAAATGTCTTATCGCAAGCCGGGCATTTTTTCATGTGTTTTGTTCCTTCTGACGAGAAATTATTACAGGAGGCCGCCAGATACTAGCTTCACCTAATACCTAAGACCCAAAACCTGACGCCTTCTGATTTTATACCTTTCCGCCTAAACTAATTCAAGTTTACTGAAAAAATAGGAGATCTCGATAGCCGCGTTCTCGTCTGAATCGGAGCCGTGCACTGCATTCTCGCCAATTGAGGTTGCAAATTCTTTCCGCAGCGAACCCTCGGCTGCTTCGGCAGGATTTGTCGCTCCCATCAGTTCCCGCCATGCCGGAACGGCGTTTTCTTTCTCCATAGCCAAAACAACGCACGGTCCGCTAGACATAAATTCCGTTAACTCGCCATAAAATGGACGCTCGGCATGGACCGCATAAAAACCCTCGGCATCCCTCATGCTCTGATGAACCAATTTCATACCGCGGATCTTGAATCCATTTTCAAGTATCTTAGCGATGATCTTCCCATGATTCCCCGCCCGAACCGCGTCGGGCTTGATTATTCCAAA
>JBGTCF010000033.1:0-5539 GCA_041748975.1 Pyrinomonadaceae bacterium | reverse complement strand
ATCGCAAAATACAATCAGCTTCTGCGAATCGAAGAAGACCTCGGCGAATCGGCGAAATATCCAGGCCGTAAAGCGTTCTACCAGATCGCTGGCTAGCAATAAACTTCCTGACCGTAAACGGATGAAAATTCAACGAGACGGTTTCGTCATAAGCACCGACAAGTCGCTGGCCGCGTCCGATGCATATTGATTATTTTGTCGGTTCTGCTCGCCGATTTGTTTATAATAAGTTAGCAGCTGGTCACCGGACGTTTACTTGCCCTCAGCAGAATAAGCTTTGCATTTAATTAATGGACCCTCACAAAGCGAAAATCAACAGGCCCGTAGCCCTTGTGATCCTCGACGGATGGGGCTATGCCCCGCGCACCGAGGGCAACGCGATCGCGATGGCCCATACGCCGTATTACGATGAGATCTGTCGTAATTATCCGATGACGACGCTGGCCGCGGCGGGTTCCGCGATCGGGCAGGGCGAGGAGCAGACTGGAAACCCTGAGATCGGTCATCTAAATATCGGCTCCGGACGCGTCGCTCAGACCGACGTCGATCGGATCCGTCAGAGCCAGCTGTCCGGGGAATTCATGGAAAATGCCGTGCTCAATCAGGCACTTGCAAAGGCAAAGGCGGAGGGAGCGGACGTCCATCTTGTCGGGCTTGTCAGCGACGCCGGCATACATTCCTCGACCGACAACCTGTTTGCGATCCTTCGAATTGCGAAACATCACGGGCTGAAGGATGTTTTTGTACACTGCATTCTGGACGGGTTGGATGTGCCGCCGCGAACCGCCGATATCTATGTCGAGGCCTTGGAGATCAAGCTTGCCGACATCGGCGTCGGCCGGATCGCCACGCTCTGCGGCCGATTTTTTGCGATGGATACGAGCGAGAATTGGGAGCGGACCGCACGTGCCTTTACGCTGCTGGCGCACGGTGAGGGCGAACGGGCTCAGGATGCTGTTTCGGCCGTAAGAAATTCATTTCTACGTGGGATCTCTGACGAATTTATCTCACCGATCATTCTCGAAAGCGAATTGGACGTACCGGTAGCCACGGTCAAGAACGGCGACCTGGTGATCTTTTTCAATCATCGTGCGGATGCAATCCGCCAATTGGTGCGGTCCCTTTCGGTTGCCGATGGCTCGGGCGGGGCAAAGCCGGTCATCGATACCGTTTGTCTCACCGAATACGATCCTGCCTTTGGTCTACCGTGTGCATTCGGTGCCGAAACCGAAAGTAATACGCTCGCTGAGATATTAAAGGATCACGATATTCCCCACACGAAAATCACCGAGACCGCCCGGCTCACGCACCTAACCCACTTTTTTGACGGCGGGGCCGACGCAGGAACCCAGGCCGACGATGTGATCGTAGCGGAATCGACGTCGGTCAGGGGCGAGATCAGGCCGGAATCACAGAGTTTCAAGATAACTGACAAATTTCGCCGCGGCGTCGAATCGTCGCCAAACCGTGTATTCGTCGTGAACATTCCGGCGGCTGATCTTATGGCAGAAACCGGCGATATTTATAACACCGTTGCGGCGATCCAGTTTATCGACACGTGTATCGGCGGTATTTGTGAAAAGGTTAAGGAATACGGCGGTGTCGTAATGCTCACCTCGACCCACGGCAATTGCGAAGAAATGAAGTACGCCGAGAATGGAGAGCCAAATCCTCGGCACACGCTGAATCCGGTGCCGTTTCATTATGTGGACCACGCTTCGGGGACCGTCCGGCTCAATGATGGCGGCTCACTCTCGGATATTGCCCCTACCATCCTCGGCGTGCTTGATATTGAGAAGCCGGCGGAAATGACCGGCAAGGATATTCGAAGCGTCAAGAACGGTCCAGTTACCGAATACTCATCCTAAATTTTCACAGTACAGTTCTCATCGATCTGAAACTGCTTGGGGAAGTGGAGGATTGTCTGCCGGAGTTACGGCGATGAGAGCCGATCGGTAATGACAATGCCGACGCTGCGTGATAATCTCATTCTTCCACTAGAGCATTACAAATTGCAGGAAAACTAGGTCATATGGTTGAGGAATTTGCGTTCGATAATGCCGACGAACGCCGGAAAGTGCGTCATAACGGCACCGGCTGGATTGAAGTGATCGCCGGGTCGATGTTCTCAGGAAAGTCCGAAGAACTCATCCGCAGGCTGACGCGTGCCCGCATCGCGAGGCAAAAGGTACAGGTTTTCAAGCCCGGCATCGATGCCCGCTATTCTCACGAGGAAATAGCTTCACACTCGGGTCAAAAGCATATGTCGATACCCGTGTCGACAACAGCTGAGATGATGGAGTTGGTCCTTGATGACACCCAGGTCGTTGGCATCGACGAAGGCCAGTTCTTCGATAATGAGCTCATCGACGCCGTCAATCGGCTCGCAGCCGAAGGGAAACGCGTCATCATTGCCGGCCTCGACCAGGACTACACTGGCAAACCATTCGAGCCGATGCCCCAGCTCCTCTCGATTGCCGAATTTATAACCAAGACCCACGCGATCTGCGTAAAATGCGGTTCTACCGCTAATTATTCCCAGCGTACCGTCGAATCAGATGCCCTCGTCGAAGTCGGCGCCGCCGACAAATACGAAGCCCGCTGCCGCCGATGCTTCGTCCCCCACGCCGATTCACCGACCCTTCATCCGTAGCGTGGCATTGCGGGCCCATTCGAAGGATAGACAAACGAGAGCTACACCGGAGGACGCGGGATCCTGCACCTGATATGCGACTTTACCCCCCAGAAGTTCCTTATTCGTGTAATTCGCCGGAAAATTCGTCCTAGTTCGCAGGTAAAAAACTTGACAAATATCCTTATCAGCGTATAGTTACCTTAGAAATTATAATGATTTCCGCTGTGTAAAATGGGTCCGAGGCATTTTCTGCCCGGAGACAGTTGGCTCGAATACTCTTTTTTCTTTGAGTTTTGTGGAGCCTGCGGTCAATTACTCATTTATACAGTGCATCGGTTTACGGACTTTCGGATGGTGTCTGGTTGACCAGACGACAATTTAGCCGTTTGACGGGCGGGCTTTTCTAAGACTGCGGCACGCCGAGGCGGCAACAAAACGAGTTTTCAATTCAACTTGGGGGGATCACAAAAAAATGACAATTAGAGAGTATCTAAACAATAAAGTTTTCTACGTATCGGCATTTGTCCTGTTAGCCATTATGGCAACAGGGCTTTTTATTATGTCAGATACTAATACCGTCTCGGCGCAGAAGGGCGACCTTACTAGCCGGGGCGGCAGCAAGGGCTCCGTTAAAGTAGCCCGCCCAGACATGCTTGCCGTAGCTTTGAACTTCGGTTCGGCTTCTGAATACACGGTATTCGGAGCGAAAGGAGTAAGAGGTGATGGAGGAGGCGTAACAGGCAAGTCGGGCAACGGCCTTGACGAAGCCTCGCTTGGTGAGGACGGCAGCGGCTTAAAAGCACGCAGCGGCGTCACCAAAGCTATATCAATGATCAATCAGCTTCCTTGCCAGGACATGGACGCAGAATTGACGGGCGGCTCATTCAAGCCGGGCGTTTACTGTGCACCGTCAGCAGCATTGGCAGGACAGATGGTTTTGGACGCAGGCGGCGATGCGACCGGTTCATTCGTATTCCGCATTTCGGGAGCAATGAAGTCGGCTGAATCGTTCCAGATGAGCCTCGAGAACGGTGCAAAGCCGGGTAATGTGTTCTTCATTGCCGACACAGCATCGCTTGGCGCATATGGTTCGGTAATCGGCAGCGTGATCACTCGCGGTTCGGTCGAAGTCGGTGCCGGAACAAGCGTCAAGGGACGCGTTGCATCGAAAGAAGGCGAAGTCATCCTCGGCGATGCCGCAAACGTTGCTCTTGCAGATGCATTTATCCAGATCTGTAAACAGGCGACGGGCGGCCAGTTGGTTTATCAACTGCTCGGCGTGAACGAAGATAATCAACTGATCCGGTTTAACAGTGATGCTCCGGGTACCATTATCGGAGCACCTGTTCAACTTACCCACTCCGTGACGGGACTGCCCTTCGGGCCGAATTTTAATATGGTCGGGATCGATCGCCGGCCCGCAAACGGCGGGATCTATGGGTTAAGGCAGGACGGTCAGCTGTTTCTAATCAATACTACAACGGGTGTCGCGACTCCGATTGGAACTCCGATCCCGATCACCAGCCCCTTTATCGGTTTTGACTTTAATCCGCTTGTTGACCGCATAAGGGTCATAAACACGAACCAACAAAATTTCCGCGTCAATCCTGATGACGGCACGTTCATCTCAGATACCAACATCTCGCAGTCGGCCAGTGCGGCCGCCTACACAAATAACTTTGCTGGGGCTGTCTCGACAACGCTTTATGATATAGGCGAAACCACAGATCAGCTCTTTATCCAGACTCCGCCAAACGCCGGAACATTGGTTCCTGTGGGGCCATTGGGTGTTGATGTCACCCAGATAAACGGTTTTGATATTTTCGGCTTTGATAATGTTGCGTTTGCTGCGATGGACCCGACAGGTGCTCCGGATGTGGCAAATCTCTACAGAATCAATTTAGCGACCGGTGCGGCCACGTCCCTCGGGGCAATCGCGACAAATCAGAGATTCCAGGGTTTGACGATCATTGGGAGCCAGGCGACCGGCTCTAGCGGCCTTGAGGACCGGATCTTCCAGTTTCAGATCAACGGTCGAACCCCGATCCAGGTTCCGGTGGGCGGATGCTCTGCACCTCAACTGGTGGTGGATGGCAACAATACCATTACCGAGCTGATCGACGGATTCCTGAGAACCGGCGGCACATTTTTTAACCGCTTCCGTCTGGTAAGCGTAACGGAGAGTGGCTTTTTGCCATCTAGCGGAGCACCTGCGGGCACCGGAATCGTTCCCAACAGTGTTAACCTTTCAACACGAACGGTTACGGTCAATGTTGCACCGTCACCCTCGACCAACCCGCTGATCATTACATTCACAAATACGTTTGCGATACCGGCAGTTATCGAGATCTGTAAGTACTCGGCTAATCTGCTTACTCCGAGCGGCGTTACTGCCGTGTCCACCCCTGACCCCTTAACGGGACAAGGATCTACCCCAACGACAGCAGCGATCAATGACGAAACCACCGAAGGATTCTTCGATTTCACGGTCGACGCTCTACCTGGCCAGACCTTTACTATACCGGTGGGTGTCTGCACAGGCCCGATCCAGGTGCTTGTCGCGGCCGAGCCGGGAGCTTTTCCCCAATCTTCACTTGTCAGAGTGTCGGAATTGGCCGAACCCGGATTTACATTAGAAGCGGGGTCAACCAGTCCGGCCGACCGGTTTGTTCAGTTCTTTCTTAACCAGCGGATTGCCAGCACTGATGCCTGCTCAACTATAGGCGAGGGCCCGACTCCTGCGGGTTGTGTCGTCTCCAATATCGGAGGCGGTTTTACGACGGGCCGCGTTAACGAGGCGTCAACACCGGCTGACCAGACGCTCTTTAACTTCTTCAACCGGAACAACCCGGGGATCATCAAGGTCTGCAAGATCGCTGGCCGCGGTGTTCCTATCGGTACTCG
>JBGTCF010000032.1:0-4629 GCA_041748975.1 Pyrinomonadaceae bacterium | reverse complement strand
ACGTCCGCCTCAAGCAACGCCATCCGGATCTCGCGAAGAGCCGCATCTACATGCTCAGGGGTCAGCTTTCCCTGGCCACGCAGATTCTTTAGCGATTTCTTCAGTTTATCGGATAGCGATTCGAACATATAGATACACTTCGGCCACAATAGTCGAAACTCTAAATACTATTATTTACGCTAGTTTGTGTCAAGAATGAGGGTCGATGGCATTCTCTCAACTTGGCGAAAGGTATGCCACCTGACCGAATATTGTTTATTAGGTTGTTATCGTGACGTTGATTCTAGAACTTATGCCCCCTTGCGGGACTCATGCCCCTAGCGGGCATTTTAAACTTGAGAAGATAGGAGAGATGACTATGAAAACTATATTGATGACAGGCATGGCAACAGTTTTGCTTGCAGCCCTGCTGACCGCATGCGGCGATACAGGGAATACAAATGTTCGATCTAATGTTCAGTCTAACAATGGTGTCACCAACCTCGGCGCTAATAACGCTAACGTCGGTGCCATCGTTGTTAACAGCAATACCAGCACTAACACCAATCGTTGGGCAAACTCCAACAGCGTAACCCGTGAGCAGTACGATAGGGAGCGGGCCGAATACGAACGTGACCGCGGCGCGAGTACTATCGGCACCGGAGCAAACGACAGCTGGTTGTGGTTCAAAACACGTGCTGCTCTGATGACAACGGATGACCTTCGCGAATCGACGATCAATGTTGACGTCGACAACGCTGTTATCACCCTCAAAGGCTCAGTCGGGACGGCAGCTCAGAAAACGAAAGCCGAACAGGTTGCCAATGGCATCGAGGGTAAGGGCAAGGTAGTCAATCAGTTGACGGTTGCTCCCAATGACTCAATGACCAACATGTCATCGAACGGTAACAGGTCGAATACCAATCGTTAATAGTGCCTATCTCGTCTTTGATCGAGAAAAAATTATCCGTCCCGAAAGGGGAACGGCCAATTTTTGCCACGGTTAAGAATTTAATGGGAGAAAGTTTCTGGTAGGGCAAGTGCATCATGGCAAACCATGCATTTGCCCTGCATCCGCAAATACAATCCCCAAACTAAGAATCCGACCCTTACCAGCCAAACCAGTAACCAGGATTACGTCTAGCGAAGGCTTGCTTTCGCGGGGAATCCCTATTCAAATTGCTTCTTAAATTCATCGAACGTGGTCTTTAAATTCTCTATTTCGGCACGAAGTTCTTTGATTTCGGTCTCGAGTGCGTCCATACGGCCGGGGTTGGGGGAGGCGACTGAACGCGGTTGCGGCAATGTGGAAATGTCGATCTCTCCGTTCAATAAGTGGGCGAAGCGGGCTTCTTTTTGGCCGGGCTGGACGTCGAGTTTTACGACGAGCGGGTCTTCGCGGCGGGTGAGGCCGTCGAGGGTTTCCTGGACCTCGCCGAGGACGGAGAATTCGTAAAGCCTGTCGGTGCGGCCGCGGAGTTCGCCGAGGGTCTGGGGTCCGCGGAGCATCATCACGCACATCACGGCGACCTCAGGAGGTTCGAGCTCATAGACGCTAGGGACCATGTGCTTATATTTGGGCACACGGCTCGTGCTGCCGTAAAAGACATACACCAGATTTCGATCACGTAGCCGCTCTAAGGCAACGGTCACCGTGCTCTCGTCGAATGAGACTACGGGATCGCGGTTACTTTTTTGGTTGCAGGCGGCGAGGAGCGCGTTTAGGGTAAGCGGATAGTATTCGGGCGTGGTGAGCTGTTTTTCGACAAGCGAGCCGATGATCCGCGTCTCTGTGTCTGTTAATATTTCAGGCATTACAGCATTAATTGTTAACGAGTTTTCCGTCGTTTGTCTAGTGATCTACAATTTACCTGAATGGATGTATTTGTCGCACGTACCGGGGACGAGATCGCGCACGCTTATGAGCGGCTTCGAGGAGCTGCTTGTCTGGGGTGCGACACCGAAACGTCAGGTTTTACATCGCGCAGCAGTCGGCTTTATTCTATTCAATTTTCGGACGGCGAGTTCAACGTTCTCGTGCCGATCAGCGAGGGGGTCGAGATAGGGCCGCTCGGCGATATTCTCTGTGACACCGGCATCACGAAAATCTTTCACAACGCAAAGTTTGATCTTGAGTTTCTTACGGATGCCGGCTGCGCGGTTAACAATCTCTTCGACACGATGATCGCTGAAAAGGTCCTGACACGTGGAGCGAAGCAATCTTCATCATTGGCCGAAACGCTTTATCGATACTTTGCCGTCGATCTCGATAAATCGCAGCGTGCGAAATTCGGCCGGAAGTGGGATGGCGTCTGGACGGGCGAACTCATCGATTATGCTTTATCAGACGTGATCCATTTGCCCCAGCTGATGTCGGAGCAGACGGCGTGGATAAAAAAGTTGGGTCTAGATTACGAATTCGAACGGCAGATGAGTAAGATCTTGCCCGCGAATAACGCGAATGAACGCGAATTCAAGAAATAAACCATTTATCCTGTATTCGTGTTGATTCGCGTTATTCGCGGGCTAATTGTTTTTCGTCTCTTTCGTGTATTTCGCGGGCAATATCTCTACCACCGATGATACGCCGGATGGCCTTCCTTGACGGCGACAAAAGTTCCGCGGCAGGTGTCGCAGACCTTGCCGCCGGCGATCAGTTCGGCCTCGACGGTTGCACGGTCGTCGGTAGAGTCCACCACCTTGGCCTTCAGGGTGATCGGCCCGTCGACAGGTGTGGGACGAAGCAATTTCACGTGAAAGTCGGCTGTCACGGTGCACGGAGCTTCGGTGTCACCACGCTTCTTCATCAGGTGATATGCGGCTGCCCAATTCGAATGGCAATCGAGCAACGCACCGATAATGCCGCCGTTCAAAATGCCCGGGAACGCCTGGTGGTGTTCACTGGCGTGCCATTCAGCAACGAACTCGTCACCCTCGACAAAGCTCCGGATGCGGAGCCCTTTTTCATTCGCCGGTCCACAACCGAAGCATATGCCCTTCGGCGAGTAAGTTTCTTGTATCGATTTTTCGATTTCCATTTACCTTATATTACAACGAAAGTCAGTTTCGGAATAAGTGATCACTCAGAGAGCTTGACGTGAAAACGCAGGTGTCTTAAATTTACTACGCCTTTGCACCTCGCAAATTTATTATGCTGACACTTATTGCGGTCGTTTTTCTGGCGTGGCTCGTTTTCGGTTACTTCGGCTACGGCCGGTGGATCGCAAGGCAGTTCGAACTGGACGACAATCGCATAACGCCTGCGAATAAGGTAAATGACGATGAGGATTTTGTTCCGATCAGCCCGTTTTACCTTTTCGGGCAGCATTTTTCGGCGATAGCGGCTGCCGGGCCGATCGCGGGGCCGATCATCGCCTGTTTGGCGTTCGGCTGGCTGCCGTGCCTTTTATGGATCGCGATCGGTGTCGTGCTGATCGGTGCTGTCCACGATTTCTCGGCATTGACATCGTCGGTTCGCCACGGTGCGTGCTCGATTGCCGAGGTCACGCGGCAGAAACTCGGCGGCGGTGCCGGCCGGGCGATGATGGGCTTTATCTGGCTTGCGCTCGTTTACGTCATTGTTGCTTTTACTGACATCACCGCGGGGACGTTTGTTTCCGGCGATGACGTGCTCGCGGGCGAGACGCGTTTCAATCCCGGCGGCGCGGTCGCGATGGCGAGCATTTTGTATCTGGGTTTGTCGATACTCTTGGGCCTGGTCGAGAGGTTCCTCAAACCGCCCCTTTGGCTCGCGACGATCATCTTCGTTCCGATGACCTTTGGTGTCGCTTACGTCGGTACGTTGTATTCGAACGTATTCGCATTCGGCCATCAGACGTGGGGAATATTGATCCTTGTTTATTGCGTCGCGGCTTCGCTGGTACCGGTTTGGGCTCTTCTGCAGCCACGCGGCTATCTTGGCGGCTTCGTTCTCTACACGGCGATCGCCGTCGGCATCATCGGCATATTCTTTGGCGGTTACGAGATCCAGCAGTCTGCATTCAAATCGTGGGACGTCGGCGGCATGACCGGGATGCTGTTCCCGTTCCTCTTTGTGACGATCGCGTGCGGAGCGTGTTCGGGGTTTCACGGGCTTGTCTGTTCTGGCACGACATCGAAGCAGCTTGATAAAGAGTCACACGCCCGTCCGATAGGCTACGGGGCGATGCTCGCCGAGGGATTTGTAGCGTTTATGGCGTTGGTCGTCGTGATGATCGCCGGTAACGAGATGCTCTACGGCCCCGACGGAAAGAGCTTTGCCGCCGGCAAGATCTATGGCAACGGCATAGGCGAATTCCTGACGCTGATAATCGGGCGAGAGAATCTGGCTTTCGCGATCACGTTCGGAGCGATGGCGTTCTCGACGTTTGTTTTTGACACGCTCGACGTGGGGATGCGGCTCGGGCGATATCTCGTGCAGGAGCTTATCGGCATTCCGGGCCGGCTCGGCGCCTTTATCGGGACAATTGCCACCGTAGCTCTGCCGTTCTTCCTGATCTTTTATGCAAAGCCGGGATCATGGGTCGAATTTTGGACGCTATTCGGCGCGTCGAATCAGCTACTGGCCGCATTGACGCTGCTTTCGATCACGGCATGGCTCTACAAAGCACGAAAGCGCATTGCATTTACGCTGCTGCCGATGATGTTCGT
>JBGTCF010000031.1:0-8785 GCA_041748975.1 Pyrinomonadaceae bacterium | reverse complement strand
GAGACAGGTCGAGGGTTGGTCGCGAAGGTATTTCAATGCAAAGACCGACGATCATCCCGAGCTCGATCAGGCGATCAGCTGGCTTAACGACAACACACCAGTTGAGACAGGAGCATCGATCATCCATAACGATTACAAATTCGATAACGTGATGCTCGACCGCGCGGACCTGAGACGAGTTGTTGCAGTGCTCGATTGGGAGATGGCGACGGTCGGCGATCCGCTGATGGATCTTGGGACGACCCTCGGATATTGGATGTCACCGGACGCGCCGGAAGAACTTCTGAACATGCCGTTCAATCCGCGAGTGCTGATGCAAAATGTGAGACGCTCCGATCTCGTCGAAATGTATGCCGAGACGAGTGGCCGCCAGATTCCCGACATGCTCTTCTATTATGTCTTTGGGACGTTTAAAATAGCCGTCATCGCGCAGCAGATCTATGCCCGGTATAAAAAAGGATTTACCAGCGACGAGCGGTTTGCTGGATTTGACAAGTTTGTCGGGGCACTTGGGACGATCGCCTCGCGAGCCATTGAGAGAGGATCGATATGAATTTTGAACCTTCACCAAAAACGGCGGAAATGTTGGGACGAGTCCGTTCCTTCATGAATGAGAATATCTATCCGAATGAACAAGCATTTTGGGACGAACTCAATACCGGCGACCGATGGCAGCCGCTGAAGCTTATCGAGGATCTGAAAGCAAAAGCAAAGGCCCACGATCTGTGGAATCTTTTCCTTCCCGACACCTCCGGCCTGACCAATCTGGAATATGCTCCGCTTGCCGAGGAAATGGGACGCGTTGTCTGGGCATCCGAGGTTTTCAATTGTTCGGCACCCGATACGGGCAATATGGAGGTCCTCCATCTCTATGGGTCGCCCGAGCAAAAGCTCAAATGGCTGCGTCCGCTGCTCGACGGCGAGATCCGATCTTGTTTCGCAATGACCGAGCCTGATGTCGCCTCGTCGGATGCCACAAATATTAGAGCTTCGATAATTAGAGACGGCGACGATTATGTTATCAACGGTCGCAAATGGTGGTCGACCGGCGGAGGCGATGCTCGATGTGAGCTAGCGATCTTTATGGGTAAGACTGACGAGAATGCTCCCCGCCATTTACAGCAGTCAATGATTCTCGTCCCGATGGATGCAGACGGAGTTAAAGTCGAGCGGATGCTAAAGGTTTTCGGCTATGACGACGCTCCTTTGGGACATGCCGAGATCATTTTCACGGACGTTCGTGTTCCCGCCGAGAATCTTCTACTAGGCGAAGGCCGCGGGTTCGAAATCGCCCAGGGACGGCTTGGCCCGGGCCGTGTACATCATTGCATGCGATTGATAGGCATTGCCGAACGCTCTCTCGAATTAATGTGCGACAGGGCAAAAGCCCGAGTTGCATTCGGTAAGACTCTTTCGGAGCAGGGCGTGATCCGACAGTGGATAGCCGAATCCAGGCTGGCGATCGAACAGGCCCGACTGCTGGTACTGAAAACCGCCTGGATGATGGATACAGCGGGCAACAAGGCTGCACGAAACGAGATCGCTATGATTAAGGCGATAGTTCCTAAAATGGTGCTCAAGGTGGTTGACCGCGCGATCCAGGCCCACGGCGGCGGCGGCGTTTCCCAGGATCACCCGCTTGCCCAGTACTGGATATATGCCCGGACGTTACGGCTCGCCGATGGGCCGGATGAGGTCCATTTAGAATCCCTCGCAAAGTCCGAATTAAAACGTGTGGAAAGGTGACCGCTACTCCATTCGGTCAATTTGACGGGCATACTCTCGTCACTCTGAATAACTTTCCTTCAAAATGCGTTAAACACCGTAAAATGTTGTTGACAGATATTGTGCTTTCCTGTAACTTTTAAGAGTCAGACCAAAAGTCGGACACCTTCGCCACCGAAGGCGGCAGAGTTTTCTTAGAATAATATTCCGATGATCACGCTTCGTGATCGCAACATCCGATAAATAAGTGGGTTTTCGCATATCAGTGTATACCTGTCGAATGACTTCCCCCCGCTGTCCAAGATCTCTAAAGGTGGCCATAATCCTCAGAATCGACAACCCGCTTTTCGGATGGGAATAGAAAGCTTTGAATACTCGCAAATGCGTCCTCCGGGGCGCTAATTTAAGGAGCAACAAAACAAATGTTCGGTAAAAAGAAGAGCGTCGCAGGTCTGGACATAGGATCCAGCTCTATAAAGATGGTCGAATTGAACGGCAAGCTGAATAACCTTAATCTCGTCAGTCTCGGATTTGAGAATCTGCCCGGTGACACCATCATTGACGGACAGATAATGGAGCTTAATGTCGTTTCAGATGTGATTCGTAGTGTCTGCGTCAACCATCAGGTCACGGCGGACCGCGTCGTCACAGGTGTTAGCGGCCATTCGGTGATATTGAAGAACATTGTGCTGCCCGCGATGACCAATGAAGAGCTTGAGGAATCCATCGATTGGCATGCCGAAGAGCATATCCCTTATGATCTCGCCGATGTCAGCCTCGATTACCAGGTTACTGCCGAATCAGCAGATTCCACACATGTATTGATCGCAGCGTGCAAACGCGAGCGCATAGACAATATTCGTCAGGCCATCCAGCTTGCGGGAAAGACGCCCGTGATCATTGACGTTGACACTTTCGCTCTTCAGAACTGCTACGAAATAAATTATCAGCCGACCGACGACGATGTGGTGACGCTGCTGAACATCGGTGCCTCGACCATGAACGTAAATATCGTAAAGGGCACACGGTCACTTTTTACCCGAGACATTACAGTTGGCGGCAGCCAGTTTACCGACGTGCTGCAAAGAAGCTTGGGATTGAATTTCCAGCAGGCTGAGGCCGTAAAACGCGGCGTTTCCGATGCGGTAGACGGGCTGGAAGAAAAATCGATCGAGCCGTTAATGAATAACGTGACCGAGATCGTTGCGATGGAGATCCAGAAAACATTTGATTTCTACCGTGCGACCACTGAGGACAATGAAACGATTGTCCAGAAGATCCTTATATCAGGCGGCGGATCCAAACTCGCCGGCCTTTCCCAGGAGTTGTCTACCAGACTCGAGCTTCCGGTCGAAGTTTTAGATCCTTTCCGCAGCATCAAGGTCGATACCAAGAAATTCGACCCCGAATATCTCAGCGAGATCGTGCCGGAAATGGCAGTGGCCGTCGGACTGGCCCTAAGGGGAGTGTAAACAGATGATCAAGATCAACCTATTAAATTCTGTCACCGAAAGACAAAGCGGAACTGTCGTCAAAGTCGATCGTAAGATCTCAAGCCCGGGTTCGCGTTTGGCCCTATTGTCCGTAGTCGTTACAGTCCTGCTTGCAGCGGTCATCGGCTGGGATGTGATAAGCACCCAGATGGCAAAGACCGAGGCTGAACGCCAGCTTGCCGAACAAAAACAGATCGCGGCCGAACTCGAAGTTGTTATGAACGAGCAGAAAGACCTCGAACAGAAGATCGCAAATATCGACAAAAGGATCGAAGCGATCAAGGCTCTCAGATCTTCACAGGCCGGACCGAGTGCTGTTCTGGATGCGATGCGCGAGCGTATCGCGATGGTGCCGGGCCTATATATCGAGAGTATCGAGCAATCGGGCGAAGGACTGGTTTTGAAGGGTAATTCACCTGACGAATCTCAGGTAACACAATTCGGCCGCAGCCTCGAATTCTCCAATGGGCTGTTCTCAAACCTGAATATCGAGACTGTACGGGCGGAGATCCAGAACCAGCAGGCATCCCAGCCCGTCAATCCGGACAGCGATGCCGGAAAGATGCAGATCGTCAATTTCACGATCAGGTGTGCTTACACCCCTTCTAAGGCTGCCGGCGCAAACGCCGGTAATCCGACGACTGCCTCCGCTGAGGCGCCGGGAACCCCTCAGGGAGTTCAAGTAGCAAAGAACTGATCCGCTTAGAGTCCTAGATCAAAAGGAAAACAAAATGTTAGAGAAAATCAAGAATCTGAAGTGGCACTTTCAACTGATGGTCCTCGTTTCGATCGCGGCTGTGTTCTATATGACCGTCTGGTATTTTGTTACCAGTGAGACGAGGGTCGAGATCGCGGCACTTACCGATCAGGTCTCAGAGCTGCAGGCGAAAAATGAGGCTGCAAAGGTCGCAACGCAGCGAATTAATGAATTTCGGGCACTTTATACGAGCAAAGCCGAGGAATATGAAGAACTAAAAGTTCTCCTGCCGGAACAGCGAGAGATCACCAACGTCCTTCAGGGCCTTCAGGATACAGCCAACGGCAGCCGAATGGTAGTGATGAGATTTGCCCCGCGCGACGATACACAGCAGGATTCGATAATGGCCAAACCAGTCGAAGTCGAAGTGGACAGCAACTTTCAAAACCTACAGGCGTTTTTTCAGAGTATGGCCAAACTCCCCAGGATCGTATCGATCACCGACTTTAAGATTAACCAACTTGAAAAACAGACCGAGGCCAAGACGCTGCACGCTCAATTCCTGCTTACTGCTTATTACGCGGCACCTGCGGACCTGAGCCCGCAGCCGGCCCTCGCTGCGCCGGGCGCAGCTGCACCCGCTCCGGTCACGCCTCCAGCGAACTAATCCCTGCCTACCTGAAAAATAGAGAGAAAATCGTCATGATCAAATTATCGATACTGAAGCGTTTAGCCCGCCTTACCGCGGCCGCATTTATATTCGTGGCCGTCAGCGGCTGTTTTTCGGAAGCGATGGCCCAGCGTGATCCATTTAAGAAGCCGGGCTGGGCGATTCCCAAAAAGGTCTCGACAGGTGGTACACCGAGCGGTGCGCCAAAAGCCCCGGTCGTCCCCAAGGTACCCGTAAATTATGGTCCGCCGACGATCGAGGCCCGCATTGAATATTACAAGAAGGTCCGAGAGGCTGCGGTAGCAAACGGCACCGACCCGCCGAAAGTAACAAGCGTTCTGACCCTGAACGAAATGGCCGTGACCGGCATTTTCAAGACTTTGAGGGGTTATGCGGCAATGGTTCAGGCGACGCCAATAAAGCTTTCTTACACAATTTATCCGGGTGAAAAATTCTTTGACGGACAGTTGGTAGCCGTTGAGGAGAACAGGCTCGTTTTTCGCAAAGTTACCAAGGTCGGGGAAGGTAAATTTGTGGCATCGGTCGAAAACAAACCCTTGCAGCAATACTCTACGAAATCCCAGATCGAGGGAACAGCTCCTCCTCAGACGTCTGAGAGGCCTGTTGAGACCGCAAATGTGAAACTCGAACAGCCCGGACCCGAGACGACCGTGAAACCCACATCAAATCCGTTCCTCTCTCCGCTCGATGAGATGAACAAATTACCCCCCGCCAAAGATGGCGAAGGCGAAAGTCCAAAGAAATCTACAAAGAAACCGGTTAAAACCGCCAAGAATTAGGGTTTACAGAACCTTAGATACCCACCACAAGATCTTATCAATAAGATACGGTTGTTCTAGTAACGGAGGAAACATGAATTTTCTTATCAGAATCCGCGGAGCGGTCATTATGACTGTGTTCGCAACGATCATGGTCAGCGGCATCGCTGTCACGATCACGGCCCAGACGATCGACCCCCAAAATCAGGGCCGACGATACGGCGAGCCCGGCTTTAGGGGAGAACCAATAAACCTAAATGTCGTCAACGCCGACATCAGAGATATTCTCAATTATATTACCGACCAGTATGGGATCAATTTTGTCATGGACAAGTCTGTTAAGGACGTCCCCGTTACTGTTAAGGTCAATGATGTTCCGTGGAATATCGCCCTCGATTCCATTCTCCAGTCACAGGAACTCGGGGTTCAGGTAAATGGTAATATTCTCCGCATTGCCGATAATAAGACATTGGCGAGCGAGGGTGAGCTTTACCGAGACCGTCAGAACAATCAGCTTGACACCTCACCGCTGATCACCGAGCTTATTCGATTGAACTACGCCACGACCTCCGGCTCTGCAACGCCGGGGCCAACGACTAGTGGAACGATGGTATCGGGTGGTCAGCAGGCGAACAGCGGAATCAACGCCGCCAGCGCTATACAGTCGGGCGGAGCTGGTGCTTCACAGGGCGGAACAGATGGAGGATTGCTGCCGATCATCAAACGGAGGTTGTCGCGACGCGGTTCGGTCGAGATCGATTCTCGCACCAACTCGCTGATCGTTACGGATGTTGCGGCCAATATTGCCGCTGTCAAACAACTTATCGCGATCCTCGACCAGCCTGAACCACAGGTCGAGATCGAAGCTCGCATCGTAGTCGCAACCCGCAGTTTCAGCCGAGACATCGGTGTTCAGTTGTCAGCTATACTTAACGGGGCACGCGGAAGCGGCATCGTTGGCGGAACACTGCCTGGCGTGACGAGTACTCTTCCGCCGTCACTGGCACCTAATCCTTCGATCAGCAACGATCTGGTCTCGAAGATCGCGAATACAGCGATCGGGCTGACGACAGGTGTTTTTGGAACAGCGCAATTGTCCGCGATGATATCGCTCGGAGAACAGAGGGGACAAGCCAAGATCATTGCCACGCCACGCGTGACAGCTCTGAACAACACGAAGGCAGAGATCAAGAGTTCGACACAGATTCCCATCACCACGGTCCAGCCCGGAGGTGGAGGTGGAGCGGTCATCGCGACGACTGAGTACGTCGATGTCCCGTTAAAGCTCGAAATAACTCCGCAGATCACCGATCAGGGTACAGTGATCCTGACTGTAACAGCGGAAAACAGCTCGACCGCCTCCATTGTGGGCGGTGCTGCACCTGCGATCAATAGTCAAAGTATGCAGACGCAGGTCATAGTCCCCGATGGTGGTACGACGATCGTTGGCGGCGTTGTTTTCGATGACGAACGAGACAGCCAGGATCGTACACCCGGACTGGCGAGCATTCCGATCCTCGGAAACCTTTTCAAGCGAAAGGGTGTTCAGCGTAACACGAACGAGATCCTGTTCTTTATTACGCCACGGATTTCGCGCCCTGATTATGCATTAGTCAATCAATCGAATGCTCCTAAGAGCGGACCGATAGTCCAGCCGGTGCCGATGGGGAATCCCCCTTCAAATTCGCGGCCGGTGGTCGAATCTGCAAATCCAGTCGTACTTCAATCACCCGGAGTTCCCCGACCGCAAGCCGGCCCGGGTACACAGAATAAATAGACGCCCGTTTCGATAGTTTCCTCCAAAGCCCGTCAGAGTAATTCTGGCGGGCATTTTTATGAGGTTGAGATGATTTACTCGAGGCCTATGAAATCGACTTCGGTGAGGTCGGTATCGGGCGAAATGGTGCGGGATGCAAATCTATAGCGTTTTGAGAATACCGTCATTTGATAGGTTTGCCCCGCGGCGACATCAGTAAATGAGTAATACCCCAGCGCGTTGGTCAGGACGGTCACGATAGTGTCCTGGTTCACCAGCCGTACCGACGCGCTCCTCAGGCCCAGCCCGGTGCTCGTAAATATCCTCCCGCTAATCGATATTATTGCCGGTCCAGGGCCAATAGCGGCCGTGGTTGTATATATGAAATCGCCCGATGGTGAACCGTCTCCGTTAGCAGCGTTACCGGCGGCATAGAAAACGATCTCGCCTACAGATTCCGAAGGGGCTGTCCACAGAAACGTCCATTTGTTTGAACCGAATTCGGTAGCTACCAGGCCATCGACAGTGTGTTCGACATAAAGTCTAAGATTCCCTTCGACGAGATTATTTATAATTTGGGATCGTGGCGGATTTTCATTCGGAAGAGTGAAGGTGCCGACGGTCTTTCCTAAACTGTCGATTGCGGTCAGCTGGAAACCGTAAATAACGGCGTCATCTTGTGCGGCAGTGACCGTGACCGGGATCTGTTGGCCAGGTAAATATGTGGCCGGAAGCCCAAGGATCTTAATGCTTCCGCCCCCGCTATTAAGAGGCGAACCGATATGGCATGCCGCACAATTTCCTTCCGCGGGCGCGTTGGTGAACGAGGGTGATGGGCCAGATGCCGAAGCAAATGCAACCGGCTTCCTGGAGGTCATCGAGAACGCAGCAAGCGAGATAAGGAAAAAACCGATAACCCCGATCTTAAGCCGGTTCATATTTCTGGATCTGACCTTCATAGTAAGTTAAGCCCTGGCAAGCCTCTTGTTTAGACGGAACTAATTGCTGGCTGGCCGAAGATTGTTAGAAATTAACCCAGATTATGCATTGGAGATATTTTATGACGAACAAAGTGCGTTTTCCTCGGCGAGCTCCGCGTCGTCTTACTCCCCGACCTCCGCGTTAAACGGGCCTCGCCTACTATTCAACAGCTTTTCAACGCTGAGATCACGGAGAGAGACGCTGAGACCGCGGAGATAATACCGGCACCAAATTATCCAATGTGTAAGCCGAATTTAACTGCAATCGTGGTCGTAAGCCGAAAAATACAAATTCCGGTCCGCCACGTCGAATGTGGAAGACCGGAAATTTAAGATGCGAATTGTGCAAGTCTATTCTTCGCCAACGAAATCCACATTCGTCAGGTTATTAAAGAGACTTACCTGCTGTGACTGGAATCGATATCTCTTGCTCGCAACAGATACAACGTAGCCGTTACCGACCGGAATATTATCGAACTGATAGTATCCCAGCGAGCTCGATAAGACCTTAATGGGATCCCCTTGACCAGTATTAAGCGAAACAACTGCATTTCTCAGGCCTCCACCGAATGGACTGACGACACGCCCCGAAAGATTTGCAGCTGTGGGCGGAGGAGGGACCGAGCATTCAAAGCTCGTGACGAAAGCGGCTCCCACCAATGAAATGGTGTCAATGTGCCAGCCG
>JBGTCF010000030.1:0-4821 GCA_041748975.1 Pyrinomonadaceae bacterium | reverse complement strand
GACTATCCGCTTACCCCTCCGGTTGATATTCTGTCGCAACGCGCAGAAAAATTCTGCCAGGATTACCTGAATCATCTGCGTGGCGAGGCGGGTGACCTATCGCTGGCGGGAATGAAGATAGTTCTGGATTGTGCCAATGGGGCTGCATCATATCTCGCTCCTTCCCTGTTTGAATCTCTGGGTGCAAGCCTCATAGCAATAAACGATAGTCCGAATGGGCAAAATATTAACCGCAATTCGGGTTCGACACATCTTGAACACGTCACCAAAGTAGTGGTTGAGGAAGGTGCTGAGATCGGGGTGGCGTTTGACGGAGATGCTGACCGTGTTTTGTTCATTGATGAAAACGGACGCGTTGTGGATGGTGACGGCACGTTGTGGGTTATGGCCCAATACCTGAAAGACCACGGTAAGTTGCAGAACTCTAAAGTAGTAGCTACCGTAATGAGTAATATAGGTCTGCAATTTGCTCTGGCATCGCGTGGTATAGAACTTCTTAGGGCCAACGTCGGTGACAAGTATGTGCTCGAGAAACTTCTTGAAACCGGCAGCGAGATCGGAGGCGAACAATCTGGCCATATAATCTTTCCCCATATCAGTCTGGTCGGTGACGGTATGATGACGGCACTTCTCGTACTCAAAGCGATCCGAGAGAAGGACGTGCCGCTTTCCCGGGCCACTGACGGTTTCTCGAGGTATCCGCAGATACTGCTGAACATTCCTGTTAAAGAAAAGCTCCCATTTGAGAATGTCCCTGAGATCGCCGCGGCCGCGAAACGGGTTGAAGGCGAACTTGATGGTGAGGGGCGACTCTTGCTACGGTATTCCGGAACCGAAAAACTAGCTCGCGTGATGATCGAAGGCAAAGACCAGGCCGGCATTGAGGCCCAGGCCCAACAACTAGCTAAAGTGATCGGTGTATCCCTGGGATAGAATCTTGGTCTATGACCCCAACTTCCGTACAAATCGACCTGCCGGCCACCCCTACCAAGTATCAGGTCGTAATCGGCAAGGACCTTTTGGCCGCCTCGGGCAAATGGGCCAGAAAATGTATCGGGCCCAGGGCCGCGAGGATCGCGCTGGTTTCGAATTCGACGGTGTTCGGCCATTACGGCGGAGCAACCGTTGAGAGCTTGCGAAGTGCCGGGTTTGAAGTCGAGCCTTTTTTGATCGGTGACGGTGAAAGTTTTAAGACGTGGAAGACTGCTGAAGCCACCCTGGATTTTCTCTCCAGGGAGCGGATGACGAGGTCGTCCGTGATCGTCGCATTGGGCGGCGGAGTAGTTGGCGATCTTGCGGGATTTGTTTCCGCTATTTACCTGCGCGGCGTAGATTTTCTGCAAATACCGACAACGCTGCTCGCGATGATCGATTCGTCCGTCGGTGGAAAGACGGGGATCAACTCCGGCTTTGGCAAGAATTTGATCGGAGCATTTCGTCAGCCGCGGGGCGTTCTGATCGACACATCCACTCTCCGGACCCTTCCGCAAAGAGAGGTAGCCGCCGGTCTTTGCGAAGCAATAAAGCACGGAGCGATCGGTGGGCCAAAGCAGATGGCACCGGTTCAGGCTCTTCTCACTCATTATCCGCCGCGTGATTTTCCAAAAGAATTTGGCAACGAGCATTTCCACACGCTTTTGGCCACCTTGATCGCCACGCAGGTCGGCCTTAAGGCCGAGATTGTGATCGAAGACGCTCACGAATCGCCGGACCGCACCGACCGCCGGTCCAGGAAGATCCTGAATTTCGGTCATACCTTCGCTCACGCGCTCGAAAAGGTGACGGATTATACATATTTTAAGCATGGCGAGGCCGTTGGCTACGGCATCCTCTTCGCGGCGGAGCTGTCGAAATCTCTTGCTCTTTGCAGCAAGAAAGATGTAGAATTGTTGAACGGCGTTGTTCGCAGCGTCGGTCCATTACCGTCGTTGTCCGGCATAGACCCTGACCTTATTCTGGAAACTTTCAAACTCGATAAGAAGAATGTTTCCGGATCACTCCAACTGATTTTGCTGAAAGGCATCGGAAATCCGGTGATAGTTTCCGAACGATACATCCCACCCGCGGCGATCAAGACGGTTTTGAAACAGTTCATGGCAAAATGGTCATAATTTCTCTTAAACTTCTCGAGGGCAAAACAAATGAAAGAATATATAGAAAAACGCGACGCTGAGCGAGGCGGTGCGGGTGTCAAGTTTTTATTGATACTTGTGGTTCTTTTCCTTATTGCCCATGCCGGTTACAACTATGTTCCGGTTGCGTATTCCGCTGAAAGTCTGAGGACCGATATGCAGACCGCAGTGCTGCAGGGCATGGCTCTGCCGGGAAAGGTAAACCCCGTCGACAATGTAAAAGCCCGGATAGCAAAGGCCATACAGCTTAATGATATACCGCCCGAAGCGATTGTCGAGGTCAAGCAGAAGGGCAATGCGTTAACCGCACATGTTGTTTATACGAAGCAAGTAAACATTCTGCCTTTTGGCATTTATAAATACAATTACGTTTTCGACCACACCGCGACGCCTACTGGATTTCTGTTAAAGCAATAAATTAGACGGCAGCGGCAAGCGCCTGTTGGATCTTGAGCGGCTGTATCTGGATCAAAGCTTCCGGGGCGTCGGCCAGCCATGTGGACGGGCAGACGCCGCATGTCGTGCATTTCTCGACCGCTGGGCACGGCAGGCTTGAGAGCGATTCCAAAGCTTTTTCGTGCTCGGTTTTCAAAAACTCAAAAGACAATCCCGAATCGACGATCGTCCACGGAAGAAACTCATCGTAACTTCTGTCCCGCGAGGTGTGAAGAGCGGGGTCGATGCCTGTTTCGCGAAGGGCCCTGTTCAGGTCGCCGCCTCGGCGTGCGGCAAGATCGATAACTTTGCCTATCGTCCGGTCACCGGATGAGAAAAGCGCCTGTTCGTGGGCGATGCGGGCCGACATGTATCGCACTTCAACATTTGGAATCTTGCTCAGGCCCTTGCAGACGTATTTGATACGCTGCTTCAGCTCTTTTTCTCCGCAAATCGCGTCCCATTGGAGCGGTGTATTCGGCTTGGGAACGAAACCATTCAGCGAAGGAATTATCTTGCCCGCAAGCCCAAAACGCTTCCCAGCCTCCAGCATGCGGTCTTTTATACGCTCAACCAGGACGAACATCTCATCGAGGTCTTCCGGCGTCTCGGTCGGCAGCCCGACCATCATATAGAGCTTGACGGTGAGCATTCCGCGGTCGAAAACCGCCCCGCAGATATCGACGATCTCGTCATTGGTAAGATTCTTGTTTATAACGCGGCGGAGGCGATCGGAACCTGTTTCCGGTGCAACCGCAATTTGTTGATCGCGGGACGCCACAAGAGCGTCAAGCAGTTCGTCCGAGATCTGGTCAAGCCGCAGGCTGGAAACCGAGATCCGGTAATCCATCGCTCTTAGCTCACGCAGGATGGTCGAGATCTCGGGGTGATCGCAAACCGCCGTTGATACGAGACCGATCTTATCCGTCTTCGAACGCCATTCGCGGGCCTTGGCAAGAATGTCCTTGGCGGGTACGACACGCGGCGGATAATAGTTATAACCTGCCCAACAGAACCGGCATCCTTGCGAACATCCGCGGGAGATCTCGACAAGGAGGCGATCGCCCATTTCGGCCCCCGGCGACCAAATCGCTGTCGATGGGCAGAAAGTGTCCTGATTGACGAGAAATTCCGCCAGTTCGGTCTCGCCACGCTTCAACGCACGACGCAGCGTGCCCTCTTTAGGGTTGACCGCGGCCAGCGCCCGTCCAACACGCTTCGGCACGCCGGCACTCGTCGGGATGTAATCGAACACGGTGCCGTCATCGTTGTAGATCACATCATAGAGCGTCGGCACGTAGAATCCACGGCCGATACGTGCGAGATTTAGGAGTGTATCCTCGCGGGATTCGCCCTCCATGATCGCATCGACGAGTTGGAAGGCGAGTATTTCTCCTTCGCCAACAGCAATAACATCGGTAAAATCTGCGATCGGTTCCGGGTTTAGAAATGATGCCGCACCGCCCATAATGATGAGGGGATGTTTCTCGCTGCGTTCCTTCGACCAGACCGGAATATCCGAGAGCTGGAGCATCCTAGCCATGTTTAGATAGTCGGTCTCGAACGAGATCGAAAAGGCAACAACATCAAACGACTTGACCCGTGACTGCGTTTCGAGAGACATCAATGGGATGCCCGTTTTCTCGTATTCGGCGAGTTCGGCCTTGTCGGGCAGGAACACCCGTTCGCAGACGACGTCCGGGATCGAATTGAAAAGCTCATACATCGTATGCAGTCCGAGATTGGCCATTCCGATCGAATGGGTGTTCGGATAGCAGAGAGCTATGCGCAGTGAACCGCCGCGGGAAGTGACATAACCCTCTTCCACAGCGAGTTTCGATTGATAGCTTTTTTGTATTAACTTATTCATCTCTTAAATAAAGAGTAACAGATTTTCTCTGCCACAAAATAAAACGAACCAGGCAAAGAACCAATAGATGCTCGCCGATCCCAAATGGCGCGAAACTTTTGATTCGCAATCGAAGATAATGTTCGGCTTGACAAGAGTTGACCTCTTTCCTAGGATTAAGGTTCGCTCATTTTTCGATGATGCGAGGTTTTTTGACATTTCGTGGGGCACGCGTGCAATAAATTTCTCGATTTTGTTGGTCTTTGGGCACGTACGTCAATTGGTAGACAGCCTCCCTTACAAGGAGGAAGTTAGGGGTTCGAGTCCCTTCGTGCCCACCACTCTTGCGGGGTCGTAGTTCAGTTGGTTAGAACGCCAGCCTGTCACGTTGGAGGTCGCGGGTTC
>JBGTCF010000029.1:0-3400 GCA_041748975.1 Pyrinomonadaceae bacterium | reverse complement strand
TGTTCTTCGAGATCGGCTAAAGAAAGTGTGCTCGGTCCGCCCGCATCTCCGCTTTCGAAAAACACGAAATGCTCCATAGATCGACATTCGCCGATCGCCGATCGAATACGTTCAAACATTTCACGATTCTGAATGAACAGAATGCGAGCCTCCGAATCATCGATAATGTATCTGACCGCGTCGGGGGCGAGTGTTGTGTAGATGGGCACATCGACAACGCCCGCAAATTGACAACCGGCATCCGCCAGCGTCCATTCAGGCGAATTCGCGGCAAGAATGGCGGCACGGTCGCCATTCCTTAGCCCGAGTGAATAAAGCCCGAGGGCTATTCGCCCTGCCCGTTCGACCATCAGCCGGGAGGATATACTCCTCCATTCCCCGTCTTTCTTGAAATTCAAGGCATCGGGAAGATCAAATTCGGCCGCCGATCTCATAAAAAGATCGGGGATCGTCGCAGGATCCGAATTAAGAAGATCACCGTAAATAGCTTGGCCCGCAGTGTCGGCCAAATTTTCTCGTGCCTGAATCATTTTGCCCGAATACCTCCGAGGAAGATCTTAAGAACCTCACCGGCCAACGGCTCCAGCGGATAAGTTTTCTCAGACAAAACCCAGTTCGTTACCATTTCATCGAGTGCCCCGTATAATATCTTTGCCGCGACGATAGGCTTTATGTCATCGCGAAAATCGCCCGCGGCCTGGCCATCCGTTATCGTTTTCCGGATGATATCGAGATAATCGCCAAATCCTGCGGCAGAAAATTCCCGCATATGCTTGGTCGAGCCGCGCAGCTCCACCTGAAAAACTATCGCCAGGTCGCGGTCATCGCTCAAACGTTTGAGATGCAGCTCCGCTATCCGTCTTAATCGATCGGCGGGCTCCGCTATCAGTGCAATTTCGCGCTTTCCTTCCTCAATAAACTCAGCCATTGCCTGGTCAAAGATGGAATGCAGTATTTCATCCTTGCTCTTGAAATAAAGGTACACGGTGCCGTCCGCTATCCGAGCTTCACCAGCCACGTCTGACACTTTCGAACTAAAGTATCCATTCCGGGCAAATACTTTTATCGCGGCGCGAAGTATGGCCGCCCGCTTATCGGTCACGACACCGACCGATCTTTGATTCTTCTTCATTACCGGTGAATGCATTTGTATACTGCAATTTTGCTGAATGAATGCCCATTCATTTCAAGCATAAACCGAATGGCAAAAATTCGCAATAAAATCCACTCTGCAATAAAGAGAGCGCGCGCGATTCCCATTAGCCCCGCATTGCACGAGCTGCCAGTTAATATATTAGAAAGAAATTCAGGAGTAGGTGATCGTGTGGCGGAGAGGACAGGACTCGAACCTGCAAGCGCTTACGCGCGGTAGTTTTCAAGACTACTGCCTTACCAATTAGGCTACCTCTCCACACGTGCGAGAGCCGAATTCAAAATATACCTGATAGCCGAATGTTAGACAAATCTTCGCGGGCTTGCAGAGCGCGGGATATACACGCTAACTTTCGCACTTCCGTCAAATGGAGGCTACCGAAAGTAGGTTCTAACGCTTCGATCTGAGCTTATTGATGGCGGCGTCCAGCGGTTTCGCCTGGTCCCACCCGTTTGATTGATATTCTATCTTTCCGTCTTGATCGATGAGGAAGTAGGCGGGAAATCCCATCGCCACGTTGCCTTTTCCGTCCTTTCGAGCATACTTGAGGACGAGGCCAAAGCTGTTGGGGAGGATGTCGAAATGAAATGGATTACGCTTGAGATAGGTTTCGACCTTTTCCTCATTTTCCATCGTAGCGGCAAGGAAAACTACTTCCGAATCAGCATATCCCGCGGCCATACGATTGAGCTTTGGGATCTCGGTATGACAAATGGCGCAACGCGTCGACCAGAAAGTCAGCAGAACGACTTTACCTTTTAGGGCATTCAGATCGACGGTTTTGCCGTTCAGATCTATAGAAGTAAAAACTTCCGCCTGCCGGGTCTGAGCGAGAGCGGCAGAGGAAAATGCAGAGACCAAAATTACAATTAGTAAATAACGCATGGTTTTTTAGTGAATAGAGAAAGAATCAAGTTGTACCAGAAAGCACAACACTGTTTAAACTAGATTGTTAAATCGAAACGGATTCCAGAAAGGTAGGATCTCTCACTATTGATCCCGGACATAAGTCTATCCCAAACGCCATCACAAACGCTATGTTAAAATCGCCGCTGTGCTATTGGAATCAATTGACGCCCTCAATTTCCGTAATCTGTCCGGAAAAATTACTTTCGGAAGCGGACTGAATATCCTCGTTGGGGAGAACGGCCAGGGCAAAACAAACTGGCTGGAGGCGATCGGCGTGCTGGCTTCGGCTCGGTCGTTTCGGACCGCCAAGCTACAGGAGGCGATTGCGTTTGGAGAGGATTCCCTGGTAGTTCGCGGTAGCGTCCGCGAATCGCCGGAAATAACCCGCAGTCTTAGTGTTGTCGTTCAGGGAAATACTAAGACACTGCTCGTAAACGACAAAAAGGAGGTCGTGCAGCGTTATCTGGGCCAGCTTCATGCCGTTGTATTCAACGCAGACGAACTTGAGGTCGTACGAGGTAATCCAGATTCGCGTCGCCGATTTCTCGACGCAGGCATCGTTTCCCTTCACCCGCCATTCGTCCAGGTCATAGCTGACTATAACCGAGTCATCAAGCAGAAAAATGCCCTGCTTCAGGCGGCCCGCGACCGCGAAACCGGTATCGAGCAAGTCCGCGATGCTCTCGGACCGTGGAACATACAGCTCGCAGCGTTATCGGCAAAGGTTCATCGGGCCCGCGTTCGTTTTGTCGAACGAATAAACGAGATCCTCGAGAAAAGGCTTTTCGGCCGCGAAGAACTCACTGTCCGGTACCTCTCGTCACTCGAGGGTAAGGTCGATCTGGATCATTATCAATCGGGCATTTCCGAGCGTCTTGCACTTCGCGTCCAGGCCGAGGTGGTTGCAGGCCATGCTTTAATTGGCACGCATCGCGACGACATAGAGCTGAAATTTGACGGGCACGACATTCGCAAATTTGGCTCAGCCGGCCAGCAGCGTAGCTCTCTGCTCCTGCTGCAATTGGCAAATATCGCCGTTTTTCATGCCACACGTGGCGAATATCCACTGTTTCTGATCGACGATATCGATGCCGAGCTTGATTACCGTAGGATCGGCAAACTGCTCGAATATCTCGCCGGCAAGACGCAAACCTTTGTCACTACTTCGAAGGAAAGTTTTGTCGAAAGATTTGGCTCTGCCGCCACGGTTTTTACGATAGAAAACGGAGCTGCAAAACCGGCGTAAAGTATAGAGTTTTATTGCATTTCTCCGCTGTCTATATCCTTCGCAAAATGGTAAGATTTACTATTGTTTCGCTCGGGTAGTTTTACGCCTGT
>JBGTCF010000028.1:0-7409 GCA_041748975.1 Pyrinomonadaceae bacterium | reverse complement strand
TGCCTTTGCCATCTGGTGCGAACCGCGAAGCCCTTCTTCTTCCCGATCAAAAGCGACGAAGATGTACGATTTCTTAGTGGTGAGCGGCTTGAGGGTTTTGTATATATGGGAAACGATCGTCACCCCGGTCCAATTGTCGACCACGCCGCAGCCGAGATTTGTGCGGTCGTAATGGGCCCCGATCACGATCGTCTCGTCGGTAGTGCCTTTTTTTCGCACGACAAGGTTTGAGATCTTGTCTTTGTCAAACTTTTCGATCTGGATCTCTTCGTCGGTCGCTCCGGCTTCCTTAAATAACCGCCGAACCCCGTCAAGACGGTCGTTCTGAGGGCACGGAACGCTTCTCACCGATGCTTCGACCTCTTCTTTGGGCGAAAACGCGACTTGCCCTGAGCCGGTGACCGGGCTAACGAGCAATAGAGAAAATAACAAAATGGGATATTTGAGAATTTTCATACTATTGAATTATAGAAGGACTCAACCGGACTACCCAGCCAGCGGGCCCGACGGCCCAAACTGCCCGTTTACCTTTGGCGGAGACGGCGTTAAGGTTCTCGCTGCCGATCTTTTTCCAGCTTTTGCCGCCATCGAAAGTAATATCGGTCCCGTTCGTCCCGACAGCGATTATGGTCCCAGCGTCGATGTAGGCAACGGCAGACCGATAGCCGTTTAATCCGCTTCCGGCCGTCCAGGTGCGTCCGCCGTCTGTTGTAAATGCCAGGTTTCGCCGACCTTCGGCCGGGGCCTCATAATTCCCGCCGACGATAACGCCATTCTTTGCGTCATACATCGCGATCGAGAAAATGCCGCTCCCCGATGTGCCATTGACGATCGGGGTATTTGAGACGAACCATGTCAATCCGCGGTTCTCCGAGCGAAAAACCCGGGCATCTTTACCGCCGGAAACCAGGAAAACATTGTCTTTTCCCTGCACCATCAGGCACGTTCCGCTCGCGGCAAATGCAGCCTCGCCGTCCTTGGCGAACGCCATCTTGTCGGTACCGACCTCATTCCAGACCTCACCATCCTTTGTAGCAAAAAGGACATATTTATTTTTGAGCGGGTCGGCCATCGCCATACAGTTAGTTTTGTCCCAACAAGCGATGGCGTCGAAGAAAGCGAGGGGATCTTTGTTGGTGAACTGAAGCTTCCAAATTTCCCCGCCATCGATAGTCTTATAGATTCGCGAAGCGTCGCCGTTGCCGATACTCAAAATATAAGCCGTATTTGCGTCGAATGCTTCGATATCGCGAAAGTCGAGCTTTTCAGCTCCCGGCACGGCTAATACGGTCCACGACTTCCCTCCATCGATCGTTCGGATGACTGTTCCGCCGGTACCGCTGGCCCAGACGATATTTTCGCTGACAACCGAGAGCCCGCGGAAGGAAGCTTTGGTTTCAACGGACTGCTTGATCCACTGCGCGGAAACGGCTTGAGCCGAAAAGCAAAGTAAGCAGAGTATCATGATTAGGAGGTAGCTTTTGAAGGTTTGATAGCCCATCTTCTTAGTATGGCGCAGGCCAAGGTTCCACGGGAAGGCCCGCGGCAATTGTCAGAACCGGGAGCGGTAGCGACCGGCCTCCTGCACTTCCACATTTTAATCAATTATCCAAACTGAGAGCCGTAACGCGTTCCTGCGTCTCTGACCCGTTTCTCTCTTCAAAGAAACTCCGGAAGTTCGTCTCCTTGCCCGAACAACACATAATCCACCGCTCTTCGCACACTTTCCTCGTTCCATAGATACCGATTACTCCCGCCCTTCACCCAAGGAGTGTTCTGCGACTCCAGCAACCAGCTTCTCGCATGACTCGCGAAGAATTCGCTTTAAGTGCATTCAATATAACGCTTCCATTCAATAAACCGGATGAGATTACGGAATGGGCGTGATTAGTCCGCACATGCACGGCAAAGAGTCCCCAGCCCCGTTTCTCGCAAGTCTCCTTTATTGCCGTCTCAACCGACCGACGCATGGCCGCATTCAGTATCACCGGGTGATGGTTTAGCAGCGTCTTCTCAAAGTCCTTTCTTGAGGGTTTATGTTCGACCCTCGGGGTTCCGTACGTATTGTTAAACCGGTCGACGGAACCGCGTATGTCACCGTGCAGCCAGGTTCCGTAGGTTCGGAATGTGATGAGGTATGCGAGGGGGATTTCGGTATCGTTCCACATTGATGTTCCCTATTACTCCGCGAGGAGGCCGGTCGCTACCGCTCGCGGTTCTGACTAATAAACCATCCTTGCCTTTACAGTTCCCTCGATGCTCTTGAGTATCTCGAATGCTTCTTTCGAGATCTTGCTTTCTACATCGAGGATCACGTAGCCAATCTCGTCGTTGGTTTTGAGATACTGGCCGGTGATATTGATTCCGACCTTTGATAGCCGGGAATTTATCTCGCCCAGCACGCCCGGGATGTTCCGGTGAATATGCAGTATCCGGTGCGTTCCTGCCTGCGGCGGAAGGCTGACGGAAGGGACGGTCTGCGAACCCTCGCTCGTGCCGAGTTCGAGATACTTGATGAGTTTTGAGGTGACATCTAGACCGATGTTGGCCTGGGCCTCTTCGGTTGAGCCTCCAACGTGAGGCGTCAGGATGACATTTGGCAAATTCTGCAGATCGCATGAAAAGGAGTCACCGTTTTTCTCGGGCTCCTCGGGAAAGACATCGACCGCTGCACCCGAGAGCTTGCCCGATCGGATCGCGTCACCTACAGCACAGAGGTCAACGACATCGCCGCGGCTGTGATTGATCAGGATCGCACCGTTTTTCATTGCCTTGATCGCATCGGCGTCGATCATATTTCGCGTTGTGTTGTCCGCGGGGACGTGCAGCGTCACGATATCGGATTCTTTTAGCAGTAAGTGCAATTCGCGTAGCTGCTTTGCGTTGCCATGCGGCAGTTTGGTCGCGATGTCGTAATAGACCACATGCATACCCATCGCCTCGGCCATCGTCGACACCTGCGAGCCGATATTGCCGTAGCCGATGATGCCGATCGTCTTTCCGCGCAGCTCAAAGCTGCCCTTAGATTCTTTTAGCCATTCCCCGCGATGCGCCGCAGCGTTCTTGTCCGGGATCCGGCGGATCAGCATCACGCAAAGGCCGATGATAAGCTCGGCGACCGAGCGGGTATTCGAATAAGGGGCGTTAAATACCGCGATGCCATTTTTCGTGGCGGATAACAGATCGATCTGATTGACGCCGATGCAAAACGCCCCTATAGCAAGCAGCTTTTCTGCCGCGTCGACAACCTTTTTCGTGATCTGCGTTTTTGACCGAATACCTAACAGATGAACATTTCTGACCGCCGCGCAAAGCTCGGCCTCACTTAATGCCCCGTTCATCTTTTGCACATCCGCATACCCGCCGGCCCGAAGCTCACCGACCGCCGCCTCGGAAATATTCTCAAGCAGTAGGATCTTGATCTTGGATTTTGGGTAGGATGTCTGTTTGGTGGGCATCGCTAAACCACTATCATTGCACCATCGGGCTTTGTAATCATAAAACTTTCGTATCGGTCCGAGCTATCATGCATCTGCAAGACCAAGCAGTTGTCGAACTCAATCTGGAGCAATTGATCATTCGGTACCGAGTAATTTGTAACCTTTATATTGAGCAGCTTTTGAAAAACCAGGCTCGACCAGTTAGCGCCCTCGGTCCAGCATCCGATTTCTCCTGTGCGGTCAAGTAACGTTATGTCGCCTTGCCCCCCGATCCGTGTTCCTGATTGAAAGTGGAATTGAACATCGTAGCAACCGCAGCAAATCTGCTGTACTTCGGATCCGATGATTTCATCTAGATTCAACCCGGTAATGCCGTACATAGGTTTAATCACCTCGATATATGAATGTAATCATGCACGCCTTGGGCGGCTTGTTAAGCTATCTCCAATCTGATCTCTTTACCCAGAGCTTTTGCATATTTGCGGAGCGTTGACAGACGAATGTCTTCGGAGTGATTTTCGATTCTTGAGATCGCTGATTTGTTCGTCTGTAGCTTTTCTGCAACCTGCTCTTGAGTTATGCCGGAATTCTCGCGAGCCTGTCGCAGCAATGCCCCTATTCGAAAATTCTCAAAGCCTTTATCGTAGTCGGCGGCAAACGCTTTGTCCTTCTTTTTCCTTTTTTCGATATATTTTTTCAGATCGCTCATAATTCTAACCTCTTTCCAAATGATCCATTTTCCGTTGCTCGGCTAGTTTTATCTCGGACGATGGTGTCTTTTGAGACTTCTTTGCAAATGCGTTGGTCAATATGACCAAATTGCCCTTGTGCATAAACCCGAGCAGGCGAAAAGTATCACTCCCAAAATCGATCCGTATCTCCCATATGCCATCGGATGATTCGAGTTTCTTTAAATACTGCTTCGGTACCGTTTCAATTGTTTCAACCAATGACATGACCCAAGTCACTTTTTTAGCCTGCTTGGATGTCAATGAGTCGAGGAATTCTTCTACGGGACATTTACCATTTTCAGTTTTGTAAAAGATGATCTCCCGCACACGTAAGGTTAACATATATGTAAACCCCCTTCAACAGAAAAAGGGCCGATCGCGGGATTTTTACCGACAACCGGCCATTGATAACTGACCAGCGTCAATTACAAATGTATCGTCAGATCATGAACGCCTTCGGCGGCTTCCATAATGGCTTCGGAGACGGTTGGGTGGGCGTGGATTATGCGGCCGAATTCTTCGGCCGTTGTTTCGAGGGCCATGGCAACGACGCATTCGGCGAGCAGCTCGGTGGCGTGGGGGCCGATGATATGGACACCGAGGACCTCGTCGTATTTGGTTTCGGCAACGATCTTTACAAAGCCGTCCGTCTCGCCGAGTATGCGGGCCTTGCCCGAGGCCGAGAACGGAAATTTTCCGATCTTTACATCGTAGCCGGCTTCTTTCGCCTTTGCTTCGGTCAGGCCGACGCTGGCGACCTCGGGGTCACAGTAGGTGCAGTTTGGTACGAGGTTCGGCTTGATCGGCTCGACCTTTTTGCCGGCGATCGTTTCGACCACAAGAATGCCTTCTTTTGAAGCGAGATGCGCGAGCCATGCGGTGTCGATGACGTCGCCAATGGCGAAGACGTTCGGCTCGTCCGTTTCGCAATATTCATTAGCCTTGATCGTGCCGCGTTTGTTTACCACGACTTTCGTTTTATCAAGGCCGATATTCTCGATCAGCGGCATCCTGCCGACCGCAACTAGCAGCATCTCGGCTTCGAATGTTACATCTGTGCCTTTCGCGTCTTTGCCCGAGACTTTAACGCCCTTTTTGCTCTTTTCAAGTTTATCGAGCTTGATCCCTGTTTCGCATTTTATACCCTGCTTTTTGAATGAGCGGGCGAGTTCCTTCGACACATCCGCGTCCTCGATCGGCACGATGCGGTCTAACAGCTCTACTACGGTTGTCTCGCAGCCGAAGCGCGCATACACGCTCGCAAATTCCACGCCGACGGCGCCGGAACCCATGACTATCATCGATTTAGGCACCTTTTCCAGTTCAAGAATATGGTCGGAATTAACAACCTGCTTTCCGTCGGTCTCAAAGCCGGGTATTGGTTTGATCACTGAACCGGTGGCGATGATGATGTTTTTTGTCTCGATCGTGTCTTTTTTGCCGTCCGCCAGATCGATTTCGACCTTTCCCTTACCGACGATACGGCCAAAACCGTTGTAGACCGTGACCTTGTTCTTTTTCATCAAGTAGGTCACGCCCGCAGCATTTTTATCGACGATGCCGGATTTGTATTTCTGAACGCCTGCCCAATCGTATTCTAGTCCAGTAACCTTCAAGCCGAAATCTTCAAAATGCCCGGCCTTCTGATAAAGATGGGCAGCATTCAATAGGGCCTTGGTCGGAATGCAGCCGCGCAGGCCGCACGTGCCGCCGAGCTTGGCGTCCTTCTCTTTTTCGATAATGGCGACCCTTAAGCCGAGCTGTGCTCCACGCACCGCCGCCACATAGCCCCCGGGGCCAGCACCGATAATTGTTACGTCAAATTGTTCAGCCACAAATATTATCCTCTTAAATGTTTATCAATGAATCTCTGATTATAGCGAGTCGGCCGCGAACAGACAAAAACACGCCAGGATCTTGTCACCGCAAGACCCGTTTAAAAACGAATTAACGAAGAATTAACACTCCTGTATCAAAGCTGTAACTCGGACGCCATATCCTTCGAATTGCTACACCATTTAAATCGATTATCAAGGAGGATTCCGGGACGGCACGCTGTCAGGGAAACCTCGCTGTTTATCTACCATTCAGCTTTATAAAATCAGGAGCCGATGAAAATAATGAAATTGTTCCGCAAATACGCACGAAGATCAGGGAGCCTAGGCAGATTGGCCAGGGCCACAACCCTTCTCTCATTAACTCTGTTATTGGTTCTGGGCTCATTCGGGCAGTCAGAATCGGGAAGCGCCGCTATCGAGGGAAGCACAATCGACGGGAACGCAGGCGCCGTCACCGGGGCCGCAGTGGTGATCAGGAACCTGGAAACCGGGCTCGAAAGGAATGCGGTCAGCGATGGCAGCGGGCGCTTTTCGGCCCGCGTTCTGCCTGTCGGCCGTTATTCAGTTTCCGTCCAGGCGTCCGGATTTGCTGATGCTGTTCAGAATAACGTCCAGCTGCAGGTCGGCGAAACCACCAATATAACGATGACCATGCAGCCCTCAGCAGTGACGGCGCAGGTCGATGTAGCTGCCGGAAGCGACCTGATCGCTTCTGATTCAGCGACGACCGGAGCCCTGATTACCGAAAGACTAGTCTCGGATCTGCCTGTCCGCGGCCGCAACTTTACCGAGTTTGTAACTCTAACACCTGCAGTGGTACAAGAATCTGACCGTAGCGGCCTCATTATCGCGGGCCAGCGGTCGATCAACTCCAACATCGCTATCGATGGAGCCGATTTCAATGATCCAATCCAGGGTAACCAACGCGGCGGTAACGAATCGGTCTTTTTCTTCCCGCAGTCGGCCGTTCGAGAGTTTCAGGTGGTTCGTTCAGGTGCCAGTGCCGAGATCGGGCGGACCAATGCAGGCTTTGTGAATGTCGTCACCAAATCAGGCACTAATAACGTCCGCGGTGAAGCATTTTACTTCAATCGCAACCGGCGTTTGACGTCGGCCAATGCGTTCGACCGAAAGCTCGATAATGCTCAGAGTCAATTCGGGGGTTCCGTCGGCGGGCCGATCGTCAGCGACCGGGCATTCTTTTTCTTCAGCCTCGAGCAGAATATTCTACGCGTTCCGTTTGTTGTCGATTTCCAGGATGTGCCCGGAGTGCCGATCCCGTCCGAACTCGCCGCTCTCGAGGGCGAGAAGCGGGGAACCAACAATCCGACCGCACTCTTTGGCCGCACGGATTTCATTTTGAACGACAACAACACTCTCAATCTTCAGTACACCTATAC
>JBGTCF010000027.1:0-4365 GCA_041748975.1 Pyrinomonadaceae bacterium | reverse complement strand
GCTCTCGTCGAACCCTTTCGGATGGACATCAAAGCCAGCGCTCCGTCAGCCAAAACTAATTCTAAAGGTGAATTTAGTTTCGCCGGAATACAGGTAGGCCCGACATACTTCCTGGCGGTCAGTGGGCCCAACGTTGCCCCTACTTTTTTACCTAACGTCAGGGCGGGCCAGGAAAGGCTGCTCATTACCGTTAAGCCGGGTGACGGAACGCGTTTAACTGAGGATGAGGTTCGTCAGGGGGCCACTGCGGCAAAGGCCGGAACCGCAGAAAAAGCCGAAATGACCGCGGACCAGAAAAAGGCCCAGGCAGAATACGAAGCAAAGGTTAAAGAGATAGAATCCAAAAATAAGCAGGCGGAAAAAGTTAACGAGGTTGTCGGCCGAGCGATTAAGGAAGGCAACGAGGCCTTTAACGCTAAGAACTATGACTTGGCCATTGCCAAATACGACGAAGGCATCGCGGTCGATCCCGAATATGTGGGAAGCGCCCCGGTTTTCCATAACAATAGAGGCGCGGCACTGTTGGCGAGGGCAATAAATTATTACAACGCCGCCATTAAAGAGAAGGATGTCGCTCAGAAAGTGGCAGGTCTCGGAAATGCCAGGAAGGATATGCTCGATGCGACTAACGGATACAAGCGTTCCTGGACCGTTCTTCAAAATGCGCCTGCATCTGACATCACTGACAAGAACAACTTTGAGTCCGCCAAGACCAACACGCTAAGAGGTTCCCGAGATATCTTTAGGACTGCCGTTCGAACCGAGCAGGTCGAGCCGGAAATGATCGAAGCCGCCAAAGTATTGATCCCGGAATTCCTGAAAGCTGAACAGGATGCGGCTGCGAAGGCCGAAGCGAATCTGATCTTTGCAGACCTTTACCGAGTGGCGGGTGATTCAGACAATGCCATTGCGGCCTATAAGAAAATTCTGGAAACTTCGCCGAACGATCATGACGCACTGGCCGGAGCGGGGTTGAGCCTGGTCAATCTCGGATATATGAATGACGACAAAGCAAAGCTACAAGAAGGAGCTAACTTGCTCCAGCAGTTTGCCAGTGCCGCCCCGGACGCTCACAAATATAAGGCGGACGCTGTGGCTCTTATCGACAATCTTAAGAAAGAGCAGAACGTGACCCCGCAAAAGGTAGCAACACCCGCGCGGAGAAGGAATTGATCTTGCCTTTCTGATTAATTCTGAGCCGGGCCCGATCATTGGGTCCGGCATTTTTTATGCCAATAACCATCCCATCAGTCGAAGCACGGGATCTGAGCGAAGTTGTGGGATGCTGCGGGAATTTGCCGAACATCAGAAGTTGCTCGACTATTTCGAAACTACGGAAGAAAGGTTAAATGCCGCAATGTTCGGACCGGATGCAAATGTCGAGGGACTTATTGCGTTTCTTGAAGGGTCCGTCGCCGGATTTTTGCTCTTTTACCCATGCATTTCCAGTTTTCGCGGCGAGATGGAGCTACATATAGAGGATCTTTATGTTCGCGATGCGTTTCGCGGAAAAGGCTGTCGGAGGCCAGGGCCGAACGCCTTGCGTCGGACCGAATTGTATTCCGTGCCCGGGCGCAGATACAATTGATGTTCGTGCCTTCCTTTTATGGAGATCTATTTTCAACTTATCAGCGATGCGGAATCACTTAAGAAGGCTTGTAAGGAGCTGGAGAAGGAGCCGTATATTGGGTTTGACGTTGAGACGACGGAGCTTGACCCTTATCGCGGGGAGCTGCGGCTCGTGCAGCTTTCGAATGGGAAGAATACTAAGGTCGTGGACCTCAGGGGCTTCGGGGGTGGGCAGTGGGCTGCGGGCAGTGGGCGGGAGCTGCAGCTGAAGAATAGCCCTGCTCTTGCTCCTTTGAGGGACCTTTTGGCTTCGAAGAAGCAGGTAAAGATCGCGCATAATGCGAAGTTTGATACTAAGTGGGTCCGGCATCATCTCTGTGTTGAGGTCGGGGCGGTTTACGACACGTATTTGGCGAGCATATTGATCGCAGCGGGCGAGGGCGAGCGGCGGCATGGGCTGGCGGATGTGGTCCAATTTTTCCTTGGGCAGACGCTCGATAAGAGTCAACAGGTCAGCGATTGGGGGGCGAACGAGCTTTCGCATTCACAGATAGAATATGCGGCCCGCGATGCGGCGATCATGCCGGAAGTCCGCGAAAAGCTCGACGAGCGCATCGCGGCAGATTGTCTCGGCGATGTGCTTGATCTCGAAAACGACTCCGTGATGCCGATCGCCGAGATGGAGCTGAACGGCTTTTATCTCGACAAGGCAAAGTGGCGCGATCAGCTCGAAAAGGTGACTAGGGCGCAGGCCATTTACGCAAATGAGCTGCAGGACATGCTGGCGGCGGGAGTTGCACAGGCATCGCTATTCGGGCGGACCGAGATAAATCTCGACTCGCAGGCTCAGGTGACCGATGCACTCGTCGGCCTCGGCGTTCCGGTGCCGAATACAACGCGTGCGTGGGAGCTGCAACCGCTGGCCGATAAATATCCGGTCGTCGGCAAGCTGCTCGAATACCGCGGCGTGGCGAAGGCGAGCCAGAGCTTTGGCGAGAACATACTTGAATTCATCGAGCCCGCTACTGGCCGTATCCATGCAGATTTTCGCCAGATCGGGGCTCCGACCGGCCGCTTTTCGTGCTCAAAGCCAAACCTGCAGCAGATCCCGCACGAGGCCGAATACCGCCGATGCTTCTGCGCACCGGAGGGCCGCACTCTTGTGATCGCCGATTATTCGCAGATCGAGCTTCGCATACTCGCGGATTTTTCTGAGGACAAGAATTTTATCGACGCCTTTGTTTCAGGGCAGGATTTTCATGCAACGACAGCGGCACAGATCTTTGGCGTAAGGCCGGAGAACATCACGGCAGACCAGCGTTCGTTTGCAAAGCGGCTGAATTTCGGCGTGGTTTACGGCATCGGGGCGTCACGCTTTGCGATGATGACCGGTCTCACGCAATCAGAGGCCGAGAACACGCTGCGGCGGTATTTTGCGACTTTTCCGCGGTTGGACGAGTGGCTAAGAATGCGTTCGAAGGACGTACTGACCGAACGCTCGGCCCGCACGCGCTCCGGCCGCCTTGCCCGGATGAATTTTGACGCCAGCGATCGCGGCTCGATCGGGGCGGCACAGCGTTACGCCAAAAATATGCCGATCCAGGGCACCTCGGCAGATATTCTAAAACGCGCTATCCGCTTGCTCCACGATGATATTCGGGATACTTCCGCCCGCCTCGTCAACATCGTTCACGATGAGATCGTCGTCGAGTGCGATTCCGCCAACGCCGAGGAAACTGCAGCCATCCTCGAATCCGCCATGATCCGCGCCGGCCAACATTACGTAACAAAAGTACCCGTCAAGGTTGACGTCCACACGGCTTGCGACTGGGCGAAGATGTAACCTCACTGGTATTTCTAGAATTAGCCGGCGTCCAGATCGGTCTTAAATACCCTTTTTTCTGTAAGAATTCTCGTAATGTATTTCAGAGAACATCTACTTCCCTGCTGCTTAGGTATTCTGTTAACGGACTCATCGGTCGGGACCGCGAATGGCCCCGATCGCTGAGGATCTCGTTCCGCTATCAGGCGGGATGCAATTATTCAATAGACGACAGAGCAAGGTGGAGGTAGTAATAATTATGAATCAAACAACAACACCGGAAAAGAATACGGGTAACGGAGTAGATGACAACGTCAAGAATGCGGGTTTTGGCAGCTCGACGCAGAGCGGTGGTTCGCCGCAACGCAGCGGATCAAGCTATGGAAGCACCCAGCAGAGCTCAGGCAGCGGCTTTCAGCAGAAACAGCAGTCGGAACCACAACGTCATTCCGAGGGCGTCGTTGCCCGCACGATAGAAGAACAAACGGCCAAGTTGCCGTCGGATACGTTTCTGTGGGCTTCGATCGCCGCTATGGGCGTTTCGGCGTTCTTCGAATTTACCGGTAAAAAGGACAAATCGCATTTCGTGGGCCAGTGGGTCGCACCGCTTCTCCTTTTTGGCGTATACAACAAACTCGTCAAACAGCAGGGTTCGGACCGCGTTAGCAGTTAAGAATCAATAAAAATGACTTTCGGCTAGAACCGCGATCTTATGCCATCAGGCAGGATCGCGGTTCTCTTTTGCGTTTCGTCAAACACTGATCTCAGCAATGAACTGAGCCACCCTCGTTTCCACGATTAAGCGGATCTCGGCGAGGGCATCGGCTGAACTCGCCTCGAAACGCAGCACAAGGATCGCCTGTGTATTCGATGGCCGGACAAGGCCCCAGCCATCGGCGAAGTCGATCCGTGCGCCGTCGATTGTGTTTACAGAGTGGCCGAGAGCGAGGAAATGCTCAGCGATACGGGCGGCA
>JBGTCF010000026.1:0-5230 GCA_041748975.1 Pyrinomonadaceae bacterium | reverse complement strand
TTATATTTCTCATCCTTTCCGAGCTGCCTGACCTCGATCACTTTTACCTTGGACGATTTGACCAGAAAGCCGACATCTATTCCGCGCCCGTCATTTCCGTCGATCAGATAGGCCTCGTATTTCGGGTTGGGTTTACCTGACGCCTCGGCGTCCGCATTTATTCTTTGTGCAAGGCGTTTGAGCGCCGACAGGTTTTCGACCTCGACTGCTCCGATCACGTCCGGCATGTTCATTAGGATCCGCATTGCGGCCGAGATCTTCCGCAGCCGCCGGTTAAATGCCTCGGTTGTGACGATGTCCTCGCGGATCGCTGGATCATCCTCATCGTCGAAAAGGTTTTCCAGATTCATCGCCGCGATCGAGAATTGGTTATCCGTCGTCGGGGGCATGCTGACCTGCGTGATCGTATTGGAGATCGACGGCCTCGTACCCGGATCTGTAAGGATCGCGTACGCGCGAAATGCGTAATTCATCACGCCGACCACGTTCCTTAGCCCTGTCTGGGCCGGTACATCGATCGCCTGTGACCCCAGCTGGGCCGTGCTTTCGATACGCAGCCTGTGAGGGTTCGAAGTGAAGATAGGAAGCTTCGGATAAGCTTTCTTGAATTCGGCTTTTTCTTTCTCCGACAGAAAAATGTAATCGTAAAGGTCATATCCCGGCAGCCTGAATGGTTTCGGAAGGCCCTTGACGACGCCGTAGAATACGCCGTTCGATTCGGCCCGGTCGTTCTTCAGGTCGACGCGTCCGCCCGTCGGCTGCACCACGATCATCTCGGCTACCGCAACCCGCATCCCTTCAAAACGTTCCAGCTCGTCGATCACTTTTTGGCTAAAATGTTCAGCCGATAGCGTTATGGGCTTAGGCAGCTCATTGCCCCGCGATATTACCTGGATCAGGTCGCGGCCGCTTTGCATAGTGATTTGAGTGATCGGCAGGCTGTGCGGTGCGGCTGCCGGGCGAAATTCGGTAACCGTTCCGGAAACGGTCACGAGATTTCCGACGGCTGCCTCACCGGCTGGTTCGGTTCGTGTAAACACGAAGACACCCTCCGACGTGGCCGGATCGGCATCCGCTTTATCATCGGGCGTTTGGATAAAAAATCCGTTTCTGATGCGGGCCGTGACAATGCCGGTGGTCTTTACGACCTGCCTTTCGTACGGCGAAACGTTCTTATCGCCCTGAATGGCATTGATCGGATATTCTTTCTGGCCATAGGCAGATATCGCCGCTGTAAATACGACCGCGATCAAAGCCAGATCTCTTAGGCGGCTGGCACCGCTGTGACGGTATTTCATTAGAGCTTATCCCGTTTACGTTCTATGAGTTCCTGGGTATTTTTAAGAATCTCTGAGAAAAAATTATGCCCTGTGAGGTTTTCGACGGCGTCAACCGTAACGCGATAGTTTCGCCACGCATTGGAGGTGATCGGCGAAAAGTTCGGAACGACGATCCCAAATGCTCGCGTTGCTTTTGAAACTCTCTCAAGATCATTGTTGCCATTTGGAAGTATCAATACGACCTTCCAGGTGAATTGCGGCACAACGATCTTGCCGCCGGCTATCAGGCCCTGGTTCCCGGTCGGCCCTGAGATAATATAGATCTCATTTCCGCCGCTCGCCAAACTGCGGAGATAGTTCTCAAAATCGTTCCATGGCCCCTCATTATTAGCCGAGAGCTGTGGCATCATATTCGTCATCAGGAAGGTCGCCGAATTGTCCGGGATCGACCTCGTGCGGTCGCCTGACGGCACAATATGCCCGCGCGAATAACCCGACCCTGAATAATCAGAGTCGAGCACCTGATACCACCCGACCGGCAGGGTCGTATCCGGCCGGAAGTCGTCCTGCCTTCCGGAATTCCCGATCCACGTACTGTCCAGCCGCCACGCCACCCAGTTCGCCGTCGCTTTTGACCGATTGTACGACAGCGTGTACTGTGGCTTAGCCATCAGATAATTATTTTCGTTCGCGACATCTGTAGTGGCGTTGCTCGGATTGCCAAAAACAAGCGGGTCTTCGCCCGGATACGGAGCATTGACCGTGATATTCTGGCTAAGATTTACAGTACGTGACTGGGCATCAGATACCTGAACCGCAACCGGAAACGTACCGCCCGTTGTCCCTTCACTCACCGTAGCCAGAAACGAGAAAATATTATCGCCGGCCGTTATATCGCCGTTGGTTCCGTCGTCGAAGAAAGCCTGTGATGTCGGGCCGCCGAGATTACTGAAATTCCCCGTTACGGTAATACCGGTCGAGGGTGGCTCAGTCGCCGGCTGCACGTTGACGGTTATTAGAGTTGTACCGCCCGGTGCCACGGTCGTCGGACTCGCTCCGATCGAAGCAAATAGTGTCGGCGAGCCGCCGCTGCAGAGAGCCGGTGAAGTGGCGGTATTTTGCGGGGCCGACGGCGATTGGGTAGCAAAATCCGCGGCGTTGTTGTCCGTGTCCTGGCAACCCTGATCGACACGGATCTTACTGTTTGAGTTTCCGGGCTCGGTAGTGCGAGTCCCTTCGAAAAATATGTTCGAGCCTGTTCCCCACCCGACGGCGTCGATAACGGCACCCGTGTTTGCAGGGCCTTGCCTGATAGCCAACCCGCCATTAGCGGCCGCCAGCGCACACTGGCACGTAGAATTATTATATGTCGCGTCAGGAGTGAGAGAACCGGTATACGATGTTGAGGCGATCAAAAAGAACTGCCCCGGCTGAAGCATCGTTGACGATGTCCATGCTAAGAAAGTAACGTCGTTAACCCCGTTCTGAGAGCGATAAACAACCCGATAGCCATTTAGATCGACCGCTGTCGAGGCCGTGTTATGTATTTCTATGAACTCGTCGTTAGCGTTAGATGTGCCGCCGGCCTGAAACTGACTGATAACCAGATTTGGAGAGACCAGCGGGGATGCGTTTCCATTTGCTGCTGCCGGGTGTCCGAGGTCAATGGCAAACCACACGGCAAACAACGCCAATACCGCAAAGCTCAGATAAAATTTCTTCATTGATAAAACCGGAAAGCAACAGCAGACGTACTGGAAAAAGGGGCAATAACCTTTTTACCACATTTTGATGCTCAAATGAATTTCCGGGGCAGTCTGAAAAATGAGTATAGGCTGTGCGCTGAGGCTGAAAGTTACGCGTCGGATAGGCGATTTTTTAGTGCGGTTGCGCACAGACTCGATTTCGTTTTCGGCCTAATATTCCGGTAAGTTAGAAAGTTTAGAGATTGTTTTCCGGAGGCTCAGACGAAGACGCTTAACCTATCTCATTCGACAGTCAGGCAGATCTTTGAGCTGAATGCTCAGGTCGTACTCGGGCAACAAGCTCAGAATAACATCAAGCCAAAGGGTGTTGCCGTACTAGATCTAACGGGCCCGAATGCAAAATCTCTCCGCGAAGCGGTGTTAAGTCTCCCTCGGCTCGAGCAGCAGGAACTCGCCGCTTTGGCATGGCTTGGCAGTGCGGTATTCGAAGACTTCGACGAGGCGTTGAGCTATGCTCAAGCGTTAAAAGGGATCGAGCTGGTCGAATTTCTTGAGATAATCCCAGCATTGGATGAACTCGACCGCGGTATGCGGTTGCTTGAGGAAAATGCCATTCACCTCTCATGATCCCGCACTTTAACGCATCGGTCGCGGATATACGACAGGGCTTTTATTTCCGGCCTTATCAACAGCCCGGACCCCAAAAAAGAAATTATCTTTCGACATGGCCTTTGCGGTATAGGTCGTAACGTTTCCTACGAATGCTGAATTGGTCCACTCCGCGGCGGTCGTGTCGCGCCAGACAACTTCATAACCAGCGAGATCGGCGTCGGTGTTAGCATCCCATTTTAGGACCGTATCATTTGTCAGACCGGAAGTGACGATGCCGACGTTCTTAGGCTTTGCCGGTGCCGACGCGAGGCTTGCGAGAGCGATCAGGTTGACACGAGTGACATCTGCGGTGTAATTAAAATCAACATAATCGATTGTATCGCCGAAAAATTTGCCGTTCTCGGTCCTCACATTCTGGTGCTGATGAGTGTAATCCTCATCCGGCTCGGTAAAGCGTACGCCGGCAAAACCGCGTTCGACGAATGGAATATGATCGCCGCCCCGGCCGTATCGGTCGCGTCGATATATCATCCACGCGCCAAAATCCTTTAAATTTCGATCCGACTGCTCCTTTACATAACGTGCGAGCTGACGCGATGCCGAATCATTTTCGCCCCCGACGCTTCGTCGGGTCGCCGCCTGCTGCGGAGTCTCGTCCGAAGGCACGCCCTCGCTGAATACACGGACCATTTTCCTAAACTGCGAATTCTTATGGGTCGTCACGCCGCCGACGATGTCATTTGTGAACATTCCCTCGATGTTCATCTTGTTGACCTTGGCCTGTTCGGCATAATGAGCGGCACCAAGAAGTCCCTGCTCTTCGCCTGGCACGGCCATAAAAACGATCGTTGCATCGAATTTGCGCTTCGACATCACGCGAGCCAACTCCAGCGAAACCGCCGTCCCCGACGCGTCGTCATTCGCACCCGGAGCATCACACTTCGCATCTGTCGGCGACGAGCACATCGAATCGTAATGGCCCGAAACAACATATATCCGGTCCGGGTCCGTCGTGCCCTTCAATACGGCGAAAACATTGCTCAGCGTCGTCGGCTCCGGAATGCGTGCCGCCTTTGGCTGGACAAAGCTCTGTTTCTGCACGTCGAGGCATCCGCCGCATTCTGCGCTTATCCGCTGAAATTCGGCATATAGCCAATCCCGAGCCGCACCGATTCCACGGGTCGGATTGTCCTGCTCCGACAACGTATTCCGCGTACCAAAACTGACAAGCTTGCGAATATCAGCCTCGATCCGCTTTGCCGAGACCTCCTTGATCATTCTGGCAACCTCGGGGTCGGGTTTCATTGAGTTCTTTTGGGCGTTGATCTGAACAGCGGAGACGCTGAGGCACAGAGAAAGCAATAGCAAGTAATTGGTTTTCATATTTTTTCGAGGGTAATCGGCTTGAGCGCAGGCTGATCAATTTCTCAAGTAGCTTTGCGTCTCGGGATCAAATTACCTGTTTACAATATCAAACGCCTGCAATCGACTTCCATCCGCCGAATAAAGCAGGCTCGCCGTTTCATCCGTAACAAACATCTCGTCGGGATCGGAGACCAGTGCATATCTCGCATCGCGGCCGGTGTTAACATTCACACCCACGAGGCCTTTTTTATCATACGGCTTCGGCAG
>JBGTCF010000025.1:0-18204 GCA_041748975.1 Pyrinomonadaceae bacterium | reverse complement strand
GAATCAGACATTCATGGTTCAGTCGAGTTCATATCTGGCAGGTGACACTTCTCTGGTAGTTGATACGAAATTCGGGGGTGCCAAGTCGTTTTTTGGGGGCGAGGGCTTGTTTGTTTTGAATATCTCTGGCACGGGGCTATTACTGGTCTCGTCATTCGGAGCCATTCATCGCCGAAGACTCAGGCCGGGTGAACAGTATGTGATCGACACCGGCCATCTTGTCGCGTGGGAAGGCCACATGCAATATAACATCAGAAAGGCCGCGAAGAGCGGTTATCTGAGAAGCTTCCTCAGCGGTGAAGGCATGGTCGCCGAATTCGCCGGTCCCGGTGAGATCCTCATTCAAACCCGGAATCTGGCCGCCTTTGCCGGGCTGCTCAAACCTTTTTTCCCGACGCAGGGAAGCGGAGGCGGCTTCAGTTTCGGCAATTGATCCTTTCATTAACCTCAACTGGTGATGTAATTTTGAAGAATATTGATCAATTGGCCGATAAAAACGCTAAAAGGAGTATTCGGCGCCTTGTCGGCCTAGGTGTTTCCCACGGCGTAGGTAAAGGAAATGTGGTTTTCCTTCCCACGGGGCGAAGCCCGGAACCCCGCTCAAAGTTAGCTGAAAAGGACGTAGAAGACGAGGTCCGGCGATTTCGTCTGGCTGTTGACACTGCAAAACGTCAACTTCTGGAACTCTCCAAATCCCCGGCACAAGATAAGGATCATCCGGTCTCAGAGATTTTTTCCCTCCATTTGTTGATACTTGGGTCTTCCATTGTCGAAAGGGCGGAATCAGTGATCCGGGCGCAGAGAGTCAATGCCGAGTGGGCTATCAAAAGCGTGCTTGGGGAATACTCAGCGAAACAGGCTGCATTGGCCGATGTTCATTTCAGAGATAAATATCTCGATATTGAGGATGTTGCCAGCCGAATTACAAGGGCGATGAAAGGCAGCCGCCCCAGTCTGACACTCGACCCAAACACAGTAGTTGTCGCGCACGAGATGCGGCCGTCGGCAGTAATCGAGTTGGCCAAACACCGTCCCGCCGGGCTGATAACGGAGATCGGCGGCTGGACATCCCATATGTCCATCGTTGCCCGGGAATTCCGATTGCCGATGGTGACAGGGATCAAAAACGTCGAGAAATTTCTCAAAACGGGCGATCTTGTGGTTGTCGATGGCGATTCCGGAGAGGTGCTATTGGATGCAGACGGATCCAGCCCGCCGGGATACCCGACCCAGTCATTCGTCGAATCGGCAAACGAAATTCGCAATACATCCGCCGTCTCGACAAACGATGGTGTCGAGATCGTTATAAGAACGAATGCAGAAGACCCAGCCATATACCGGACCTCAGAGGCCCTAGGTGCACGAGGCGTCGGGCTTTATCGCTCAGAGCTGCTTATTTCTGATAAAGGTGTCTTGCCAGATGAGGATCAGCAAGTGGCCGCCTACTCTGAAATGGCGAGGGCAGTCGGTGAATTCGGGGTCGCGATAAGGACATTTGATGGAGTACCGGAGCAGGATTCGGACGATGGAGTTCCCAGTGAACGCAATCCGGCCCTCGGGCTTCGGGCTATTAGGGCAGGACTCTCTAAACCGAACTTTTTTAGGGAGCAGATAAGAGCGATCTTACTCGCCTCTAACGTTGGAAAGGTCGACATTGTGCTGCCGATGATCTCCAATATCGATGATATCCTGCAGGCCAGATCGATGATCTCGTCGGTTCGTCAGGAGATGATCAGCAATGGCATGAACGTCAAAGATCCTCGAATTGGGATCATGGTCGAGGTGCCGTCGACCGTTCTCGCTGTAGGCCAGATGGCGAAGCACATTGATTTTCTTTGTCTTGGCACTAATGACCTTGTCCAGTATCTTCTCGCAGTCGACCGCGATAACGATACGGTTGCTGAATGGTATCAGACGCTTAACCCGGCCGTTTTGTCGGCGATCAAGATCGTCCTGGAGGCCGCTGCCAATGCCGGGATCCCGACGACAGTATGTGGGGAAATGGCAGGGTCACCGTTCTATATACCTGTCCTCATAGGCCTCGGGGCGCGTGAGCTCAGTATTAATACCAACTCTATCCGACCCCTCATTAAGCTTATTTCAGGCATTTCGGCGGGCGATGCGGCCGCTCTGGTTTATAGCCTGAAATCGTGCGAAACTGCCGGTGAAATTGAGACAAAGCTGCGAGAATACTATCAGGAAAATTGGGACAGTCTCTTTCCTCCTGGCCTGGTATCTTCGAAACACCGATAAACCCTCAAAACTTCTAGAATTTTTTGGGCTTTGCGACTTTATTTAAGCGTCAAGTTCTTTGGAGCTGTTGCTATGCTCGCAACATCGACTTTTAAATGATCGAATACAAATTTCAGCCTGTATATAATTTTCCTCGGTTCGGTGTAATGGTAGTCCTCTTCGCAGCGGCCATGGTTATAACAGGCCAGTCGCAGGAAAGACGAAACAACCCCTATGCGCCGAGCCCGGCTGGCAATTCCCGATCTATGGGTGCGCCTGCATCAAGCGCAGTCTCCTTGGGCGAAATAGCGTCGATCAGAAGCCAGGGTAAGTCAGAAGAACGGCCGGCAATATTTGAACCGATAGTGATATACACTACCAAGGAAACAAAGCCTCTGGCGCTGACAGAGATCTATAAGGTCGGGATCAATGATGTGCTCCACATCCGTCTAAAGAATGTGTCATCCGGCTCAACCTATTATACGGTCCGGACTGACGGTACCATCGATTTTCCTTTGGCGGGCGAAAATGTCCATGTGGATGGGCTGACCGTTGAAGATATAAATACGAAACTCACCCGATCGATAAAACTCTTCGCCGATCCGAAAGTAGAGGTTGCGATCCGGGAATACGCAAGCCATAAGATCTCAGTCTCAGGAAGTGTGGGAAATCCTGGCGAAAAATACCTCCGGCGAGAGGCTGTGCCCCTCTTCGTTATCAGGTCCGAAGCAATAACGGACCCGGCAAGCTCGAGTGTGAAAATAACAAATGCGAAAGGCGAATCGTTAACGTACGATCTCAACGATCCGCAAACGGACAATATATTGGTTTATCCCGCCAGCAACATAGAATTCACGATCGTGAAGGGTTTGACACCCTCAGCTTATTACGTGACGGGCAAACGAGTGGCCGCCGGTGAGAAACGCCTGACACTTGGCTTGACACTCCTTAAAGCCGTGATCGAAGCCAGTAACTCCGACGGCGAGCCAAAGAGAGCGATGATCCGCCGAACGAATAGGGACGGCAAACTAACCACTCTGGAATTCGATCTTAAAGCGATAAAAACCGGTAAGATCGCCGACCCGACTATCGAGGCCGGGGACATAATAGATCTCCGAAACTAACATCGACAACGATTCGTTGGTTTGTAAAACATTTTTTGTTATACTTTTCCAGCCTTGTAGTGAAGTACGTCGGGTGATCGCTGCTGCGTAAGACGCGGGAGAGGAAAGTCCGAACACCATAGGGCAGCGAGCCGGATAACATCCGGGCACTCTATTTTTATGGAGTGACGACAAGTGCAACAGAAAGTATACCGGCCGGATTCGTTCGGTCACGGGTGAAACGGTGAGGTAAGAGCTCACCGGCATTTCTGGTAACAGAAGTGGCCAGGTAAACTCCTCGCGGTGCAAGGCCAAATAGGGAAACGCAATATGAGCTGCCCGCTCAGTGCCTGAGAGCGATCTCTGGCGGCGTTTCCGGGTAGGCCGCTCAAGCTTTTCGGTAACGGACGGCTTAGATGAATGATCACTGCCCGCTTAGGCGGGGCACAAAATTCGGCTTACAGACGTGCTTCACTCACTGGCGATCTCAGGTTTCATTTAAGAAGGAGACTAATTTTTAATGGCAAACAGGAAAGGTGTGTTCATCGGCGCGTACGTTCCGAACGAATTGAAAGAGTCGCTGCGGAGACGCGCAGCTACTGAGCATCGCACCCTCTCGCAGGAAATTACGCGAATTCTGGTTGAAGCTGTCCATGGCAAAGGTTTACCGGCCGGAAGTGTCGATCGCCGGGATACATCGGCAATTCCCAGACGCAGAGCTACTGATCCTCCGACCCGACGACGTGCCGAGGACCTGCCTTATGTGCCGGTCGACGGGAAGAAAAAATAGCTGATTTATATATCTTGGTTGGGCGGTGCTTTTTGAATTTCGGCATCGCCTTTTTTGCGCCCAATGGTTCTGGTAACATCAACACATGGAAAAAAAGACAGCGGTTCTTTTTATCATAATTGCAGGACTGATGGGGTTTATCAGTGGATTCATTATCGCAAACTATCTCAACCGGTCCGATATAGCGTCGCTGAGGGCTCGGAATGACGGAGCGGCCACGGGAACACAGCCGATGACCGGGGCCACTGTCGAGCCGACTCTTAGCCCGGAGGAGATAAAAACCAAGATCGCCGAGGCCGACAAAAACCCGGAGAATTTTTTGTTTCAGAAAGACCTTGGTTTGGCATTATACCGCTACGGAGCAATGAGACAGGACGCCGATATTCTGGAACAAGCAAGGTTGCTGCTTGACCGTGCTATTTCCCTGAACGCACGCGATTTTGATGTGGTTGTGGGCTTGGGCAATGCCGAATTTGATATCGGATTCTATAGAAAGGACGCTGCCAGCTTTCAGAAAGCCCGTGAGACTTATGCAAAGGCACTTGCGATCCGCCCGGATGATGTCGATGTGCAAACAGATCTCGGGCTCACCTATTTTTTGCAGGAACCGCCAGAATACGATCGGGCTGAGGTGGAGCTAAAAAAAGTCGGCACCAAGAATCCCCGTCACGAAAGGTCCATGCAGTTTTTGGTCCAGGTTTATGTCAGGCAGAATCGCATATCTGACGCTAAGGCATCGCTTGAAAAACTTAAGAGCCTGAATCCCGCTAATCCCGCGATCAAGGAGCTAAGTACACAGATCGCAAGGGCCGAAGGCGGTGCAAGTTAATGCGAGAAGCCCTATTTATCCTCGTCGTCCTTGCGCTCCTTTTTGGACTTACGTTGCTTCGTTATCGCAAACAGATAGCGGGAATGATCGGGCTGGCACGGACGTTGAAAGAGATCCGGGAAGGAGTTGTTAAACCTGGCGAGCGACAGGGATCACAGCCCGTTGCGCTCGTAAATTGCTCGAAATGCGGAGTTTGGGTGCCGCAGGACCGAGCACGCCAGGTAAAAGGCCAGTACTATTGCTCCGATACTTGTCAAAAAACGCCGGCGGTCACATAACAAAACGCCCGAGGTACCATGCGATCATCTTGTCGCCGAATAGGAGGGCGACGATCGAACCGATCCCCAGAAAAATGCCGAATGGGATCTGGGTCTGCAGATCCCGGTCTTTTTGCCGCATCACGACGACAGCACCGATAACGGCACCCGAAAAGGCGCCGAGAAATATCGTCAATATCGCCAGCCGCCATCCGAGCAGGGCGCCGACCCCGAGCATCATTTTCACGTCGCCGAGACCCATTGCATCCACACCCCGAAACAGTTTCCACGCCGCTCCGACAAGCCAAAGCGACCCGCCGCCGACCAGAGCCCCGAGCGCAGCACCAGCAAAGCTCACGAGCCACGGCGGGCCAGACATGCCGCTCATAGGTGCGAAAAGCGTATCCGAGAAGAAATTGTCTGAAAAGGCAAGAGGGTATGCGACCCGAACCACGAGCGCGAATATCAATAGCGGATACGTGATCACATTTGGCAGGATCATGTGCTCCGCGTCGATGAATATGAGAGAAATAACAGCGGCAACGAAAATCAAAGCGATCGGTAAAAAGGCAGTGAAACCAATCTGCGAGTAAGTAAGCAAAAAAACAGACGCGGTCAGAAGTTCAACGGCCGGATAACGCCAGTTGATCGGCTCTCCGCAAGTGCGACACCGTGCGCGAAGTATTAACCAGCTTAGGATCGGGATGTTGTCATAAAACGCTATCGGTTTCTTGCACTTTGGACATGCCGAATTTGGAAACACGATGGACATCTCATTCGGCACGCGGTAAATGACAACATTGAGGAAACTACCGATCGCGGCGCCGAGCACAAAGACAAAAATGTACACGACAGATTCCGGAAGGCCTGTTAGTGCTTCAAACGACGCAAATTCAGAATTTGGCATTTATATCGGTCAGACTCCCTTGACTGCGAAGGTGTCGAGCATTAGGAATGATACTTTGTGGAACTGGCCGGCACCCCCGGCCAGAAACATGATAATGCCTGAGCATGAAAAAGGGAAGAGGCTGCTATCTCAGTAATGAGCGACACCTACCCAGGGCCGGAAAATTGCGTTCGGTAACAGGCAGAGCGACGATAATTGTCTGGATCCCGATTATCAAATATGAGCTTGTAAACTGCTGTGAATTGTATATCATTTCTATGAAGCATTTTCCTGTGAACGCGTTTGTTCGACAGGGTTTCGACTCCGCACAATATAGACAATTGCTATAACGATTTGAAGCCAACAGACATAAAAGATCCCGAATATTTCCACAAGGTCGTAGACTGCCAGTACGCCTGTCCGGCACACACGCCCGTGCCGGAGTACATTCGCCTGATCGCCGAGGGTAAATATACCGAGGCGTACATGATTAACTGGGATTCGAACGTGTTTCCCGGCATTTTGGGCCGTACCTGTGACCGGCCGTGCGAACCGGCGTGCCGTCGCGGACGCATCGACGAAGAACCTGTCGCGATCTGCCGCTTGAAGCGGGTCGCGGCGGACAACAAGGACGAAGTCAAACACCTGATGCCCCAGGCTCCGTTCAAGCCGAACGGGAAGAAGGTTGCCTTGATCGGTGCTGGGCCGGCGTCGTTGACAGTCGCACGTGACCTTGCGCCGCTTGGCTATGAAGTACATCTTTATGATGAACATTTGAAGGGCGGAGGTTTTATGCGGAGTCAGATCCCGGCGTTTCGTCTGCCGGAACGAGTCCTCGAAGAAGAGGTTGACTACATTTTGGATCTCGGTATTCATACGCATTTCAAGCATTACGTCTCATCACTTCAAGAAATACTTGAAAAAGATTACGACGCCGTTTTTGTCGGCACCGGGGCTCCGCGAGGCCGCGATCTGCCGGATCTGCCGGGCCGGCAAGAAGGGGCCGATAATATTCACATCGGCATCAACTGGCTTGGCAGCGTTGCATTCGAACATACTCATTCGATCGGCAAACGTGTGATCGTGCTTGGCGGCGGAAACACGGCGATGGACTGCTGCCGCACCGCGAGGCGTCTGGGCGGCGAAGACGTCAAAGTCATAGTCCGCTCACCGTTCGCCACAATGAAAGCCTCGCCCTGGGAAAAGGAAGATGCTCAGCACGAGGACATTCCGATTATTGATAACCACGTACCGAAGAGTTTCGTAGTCGAACGGAACGCGGACACTCCTGTCCGCAATGAGCGTCGCCACGACGCGAACGACGCCGTTGCCAGTGAACACGATAACGGAACGACGGCAACCTCGCCGGAGGAACGGGCGACTGCGGACAAGAGTGTCCGCGTTCCGTACAGACTCGTCGGAATGACATTCGAAAAAGTCGAGGCGGTTTATGATGAAAACGGCAAACGCACCCTCGTGCCGACTGGTGAGCCGGACGTTTTCTACCCAGCAGACGACGTCCTGATCGCAGTCGGACAGGAAAACGCCTTTCCGTGGATCGAGCGAAATATAGGTATCGACTTCGATAAATGGGAAATGCCCGTTGTTAATAAAACGACGTTTCAGTCCACGAATCCGAAGGTCTTCTTTGGCGGCGATGCGGCCTTCGGCCCCGAAAACGTGATCACCGCCGTCGCTCACGGACATCAGGCTGCGGTCTCGATCGATCTGCTGTGCAGTGGCAAGAATCTGCTGACTGAAAGGCTCCATCCGATGGTAAATCTCGTCTCCCAGAAGATGGGTATCCACGAATGGGCGTACGACAGCGAGATCGACGAATATGACCGCCTTGTCGTTCCGCAAGCCCCAAAGACAAAGACGTTGATAAATAGAAAGCAGGAGGTCGAACTAGGCTTCGATCCGCTCGCCGGTTATGAGGAAGCCCAACGCTGTCTAAACTGCGACGTTCAAACGGTCTTTGACGCTCCAAAATGCATCGAGTGTGACGCCTGTGTCGACATCTGCCCGACGAGCTGCATCACGTTCACCGCAAATTTGGAGGAGCCCGAATTACGCCAGAATCTAAAGGTCCCGGCCCTCAACCCGACGCAAGACATCTACGTCGCCGACGGCCTCAAAACCGGCCGCATCATGGCCAAAGACGAGGACGTCTGCCTCCACTGCGGCCTCTGCGCCGAACGCTGCCCCACCGCCGCCTGGGACATGCAGAAATTCTGGTACAACGTCACCAAAGCCGGCGAGGTCAAGTACGGGTGCAACGGAAACGAACCAGGGTAAGTTTGTCGTCCGGTTCTGCGTTGATTGAAGTGTGGGTTCCGTCGGGATCATATGAACATGCCGTTCTTGATTAATTGCGATTGCATCGTTTAACCCAGATTACGCATTAGAGGTATTTTATGGCGAACAAGGTGTGTTTTTCCCGGCGAACTCCACGTCTTACTCCCCGACCTCCGCGTTAAACGGGCCTCGCCTACTATTCAACCAGCTTTTCAACGCAGAGATCACGGAGAGAGACGCTGAGGCCGCGGAGATAAGATCAGCACCAAATTATCTCTCAAGAAACACTTTTGTTACTCTCAAGCAAAAAACCGCCAAATCTCCGTGTTTCTGCGGCCCGCTTTGCGGCACAAAAGCCGATCACTACGCTAATGCGTAATCCGGGTTTAATGGTTTAGGTCAAGGTTGCAGATCGTTGGCTGGGCGTAAAGTGAGCACGGATATTTCCGGCGGGACCAGGAACCTAAGGGGCAGAATGCTCGTGCCGATTCCGCCGGTGACAAAGAGGTCAACATCGTTTTCTCGGATGTGCCCATATGCATATTTTTGGCCGTAGCTAGATGGTATTATCACCCGTTCCAAAATTGGGAGCCATACTTGCCCGCCGTGAGTGTGACCTGCCAGTACCAGTCTTAGCTCGGGAGATATTAGATTATCGCCCGTGATCATGGGCATGATATCGGGGCTGTGCTGTAGGGCAATGATGTCTCCGTTGCCCGTTCCGTTCAAGAGCGACCGTGTGTCCCGCGGAAGGCGTTTCCACCGGTGGCCGGCCTCCAGATGGTCCTTGAAGCCCAAAATGCGAAGTTCCCTGCCGTTGAAAGTGACGACGGCGACCTCGTCCTCAAGAACGCGAATACCGGCGCGTTTGAGTTCGACTGCAACTCGGGAACCGCTGCCTCCGTCGTGGTTTCCGAGCACCGCGAATACTCCTAACTTCCCTTTCAGTCCGGCTAACCCATCGGCGATGCGATCAATTTCCATTTTCAACGGGCTTGTGGAGGAACGGTAGCCCGGAAGCTCGGAGACAAAATCACCGAGAAGAAGGACGAGGTCTGCCTGCTGCTCGTTCGCCCTCGCGGTTACTTCGAGGAGCTTCTCGAATGTGACGCCATTGGAGCCCCCGTGAATATCGCTGATGAGTACGATCCTTAGACCATCCAGAGCCGGATCAAGATCCCTGATCGCGATCTCGGTCGGACGAACCACTAACCTGTTGGGCTCGATGAAATAGGAATAGGCGAGGAGAGACACTCCAACAGCCGCGAATAAAGGCACGAGATAGCGAATCATTCCCAGTTTCATCGGGGAAAATACTCCTTCCATCTCGAATCGACGAGTTTGACAATATCGTCTCGAGGCTCTACCTCGGCGGGGTACCAGGGCTTCATCCGGGCGTCGATGACAACCGGGGCGGTGTAGCCAATGTGGTTGTTCTTGACGTTCGAGTCGGCGGCGTAAATATCGCGTGCCGGATCAAAACGTGTCCACGTGGCCCAGAGGAATTTCTCTGTCGATCGTGCAAACTCGATGCGGTCGTGTATGACGACCAACGGCCAGTTGCCGAATGGCTTCCACTTCGCAACGCGGTCGGCGAGATCCTCTTTGCCCGCGAACGGCTCGCCCTCGATCACAAGGCAGCCGGAGCAATACGGTTCGGCTTCGCGAATGCCCTTCGGCAGCTCACCCGAAAACTCGCGGGGGAGTTCCCGCGTTGCGTCGCCCATTCCCATCAAAATGGCCTTGCTCCCGTGATTGATCTTTCCGCTGGCATAGTCGAGCGTGTCAAACGCGGTCTGGCTGAAGATGAACAGATCGCGGCTGAAGTCAACACGGGCAAGGATATGCTCGAAGAGCGATCTAAAATCACGCAGGTCCTGCGGCGAGTCGGTCAGCAACAGGAATTTGGTCAGAGCAAGCTGCCCTTCGCCAAGAATGCGGAAGCCGGCTGAGAGTCCCTCACGGCCATACCGTTCCCGTACGACGGCCGCGGCCAGCGAATGAAAGCCCGTTTCGCCATAGCTCCACAAATCACGCACCGCAGGCATCACTAGCGGGAAAAGCGGTGACAGCAGTTCCTGCAAATAATCGCCGATAAAGAAATCTTCCTGCCTTGGTTTGCCGACGACAGTGGCCGGATAGATAGCGTCTTTACGATGAAAGACGGCTTCGGCCTGAAAGACCGGGTAATCGTGTGCAAGCGAATAATAACCGTAATGATCACCGAAAGGCCCTTCAGACCTTTTTTCTAGTGGAGGAACATGGCCGCAGATGGCAAATTCAGCTTCGGCAACGAGGCGGTGTCGGTCCCTGCCAAGAGGATTAACGGCGGTCCTTATCTTGCCGTCAGCCAGCAAGGACGCGAGCATCAACTCAGGAACATCCTCGGGCAAAGGAGCAATAGCCGAGAGAATCATTGCAGGTGGTCCGCCCAGGAACACTGTGACCGGCAAAGGTTTATTATTCCGTTCAGCCTCAAAGTAATGAAATCCGCCGCCCTTGCCGATCTGCCAGTGCATGCCGGTTGAGGTGGTGTCATACCGCTGCATCCGGTACATACCGAGGTTCGGCTTGCCGGAGGTCGGGCTTTCTGTGTAGACGAGCGGCAGGGTCACGAAGTGCCCGCCGTCCTCGTGCCAAAGCTGGAGAAGCGGCAATTTTTCCAGATCGACTGTCGGTTGGCGTGCTTCGAGAACCGGTGCCCTGCGCGTCTGTTTTGTTCCGAACTTCGCGGCCGAAACGGCGAGGTCGCGATATTCCCACAGTTTCCCGAGCTTTGGCGGCAGAAGATTCTCGGCCGCATGCACGGCTCGTTTTACAAAATCGAGGGGCTTGGAACCGAAGGCAAGATCGATCCGCTTTCGCGTGCCGAATAGATTTGTTATTACCGGAAACCCCGAACCTTTTACATTCCTAAATAACAGGGCTTTTCCTTCATCCTCGATTACCCGGCGGTGGATCTCGGCGATCTCCAGATACGGGTCCACGGTTGCTGAAACCTCTACGATCTCGCCTTCCCGTCGGAGAACGTCGATGAATGAACGCAAATTAGTGTGCATGAAGAATATCGTCGAGAAAAATACCCGGCCGCGAAATGACTGATACTAATTTATCAGCTTTCGCGGGCCGGGCGTAGCCGCGACGGTAATGATGGTGTCTGTTATTGAGCGCTGCTCGACTGGAACTCCGAGGCTTTTACGATCTCGACCTTCACGTTTGGAAAGCGTTTGGCGAGATCGTCTTTGAATTTGGCGTAATCGCCGACGATAATGACATCACCCCCGAGTAGATTTGAAGACGCAAAAGCCCGTACGTCTGCATTCTGTACGCTGTTGACATTGTTCATATAAGCGTTTAGTTCGGACGTCGGAATGCCGAAAGCGTAAAGGTCGCCCAAAGCACCGGCGATACCCTGATTTGTTTCAAGGTTCCGGCCAAAGCCACCTGTGAGGACGGACTTTCTAGGTGAAAGTTCTGCATCCGTTGCCACACCTTCGCCGAGCCGCTTTATCTCGGCCAATATCAATTCTGCGACCTCGGCTGCCGATTCGTCTTTTGTCTGGGCCCTAGCTCCGAAGTTTGTCCGATACGGACGCCAAGCGAAACTGCTGCCGGCACCGTAGCTTAAGCCCCGTTTGATGCGGATCTCCTGGTTCAGCCGCGATGAATAACCGCCGCCGAGAAGTGAATTGAGCAGAGATGCAGCATAATATTCCTTTCCTCCACGTCCGATTCGGTTGATGGGTTTAACAAAGTTCACCGATGCTTGACCGGAGTTCGGCATGTCGACAACAAGAAATCTCTTTATTAACGACTTTCCCTCCCCGGTGCCCCCTCCGCCCGAAATGATAGGTCCCATAGTGCCGCCGTCAATACCGGTCCAGCTGCCAAAGTGCTTTTCGGCAGAAGCAGTGGCCTTCTCCGGCGATATATCGCCCACCAAGATCAGAATTGAGTCCTGCGGACGGTAATTCTTTGTATAAAAGGCGGCAATGTCAGCCTTTGAGATCGAGTTTATGCTTGCCAATGTCCCACCGGTCGGATGCTCTCTATAGCTATATGTGCTCGCAACATAATTAGCCAAAAAGCCCGGCTGTGAGAGGTTTGCCGTCAGGCCGTCAAGGGCCTGAGATTTCTCGAGATCGAGCTCTGCCTGAGCAAAGACAGGGTTTCGGACTACGTCAGCGAATATTGCCATTGACGCATCGAATTTATCCGAGGTTATCGACATCCCGGCGGCCGAATTCTGCCAGCCGGCGAATGAGAAGATCGAGCCGCCGAGGAATTCCATTTCTTCGGCGATCTGGGTTGCAGAACGGGTCTTTGTTCCCTTTGTGAGCATCGAGGCGGTCAGGTTCGCCAAACCGGCCTTTTCTATTGGTTCCGCTCCGGAACCCTTTTTCACTAGAAGCTGCACTGTAACCAGCGGCATCGCTGTGCGTTCGACGACCGCCACGGTAAGGCCGTTCTTGAGTTTGATCTCCTTGACGGCTGGAACGGACACGGTACGAGGCTTGCCCGGAGTCGGCACCGGGACCTGCGAATTTACACTAAGCGTTAACTGGCTGACGATCGCAACGACAATCAGGAAAGAAATGTGAAGAGTCTTATTGGTTTTCATTGCTTTTGTCCTCCGCCTTCTTTGCTTGGCTGTAATAGATGACCACACGGTTATTATCCTTGAAATACTGCTTCATAACCCGCTGAATATCTGCCGCGGTGACAGCCTGAAGTTGGGCTACTTCCCTGTTGACGGCTTTCGGATCGCCCTGATACGCGATGGCACGTTCGATAGCGATGGCTTTACCGTCATTCGTTTCGCGAGCGCGAACCGCTCCGGCAATGAGTTGGTTCTTGGCCTTTTCAAGTTCTTTAGCGGTTACCCCGCTATCCTGTATTTTCTTAAGCTCAGCCAGCAGGGCTTTTTCCAGATTCTCCGAAGTGCCGTCCTGTGAGCCGATGGCGATCAGTGACATGCGGCCACCTTCTGTGTTTAATTCCAGGTCAAAAAATGCCTGCTGCGAGATCTTTAGGTTACGAACCAAGGATTGATAGAGTCTTGAGCTTTCACCGTCAGACACGATCGAAGCCGCAAGTCGAAGGGCCGGGATATCAGGGCTCGTAGTCCTCGGCGCACGATATACGATCGCTGTAGCGGGAAACGGAACTCGAGGTCCCGTCTCGTTAAATCGCCGTTCGGTGGTCCATTCGGGTTCTACTTCGGTGACACGCGGTATGGAGCCGGTCGGTTTAGGGATGCTGCCAAAATATCTATCGATCCAGCCGTCAAGTTCTTTTTGGTCAAAGTCGCCGACTACGATCAAAACAGCATTATCGGGGCGATAAAAAGTCCGGTAAAACTTCTCGGCATCCTCGCGGGTAGCCGCGCTTAATTCCTCGAGATTTCCAATCACGCCGCGGCGATATGGGTGCTTTTGAAAAGTTATATCGTCGAGCAGCCAGAAGAGTTTTCCGTATGGCGGAGCGAGTATACCCTGACGATATTCTTCTTTTACAACCTCGCGTTCCGAAGCGAAATTCTTTTCGTCAACGTTAAGATTGACCATTCTGTCGCCCTCGGCCCAAAGGATTGATTCGAGATGGTTCGACGGGACGACCTCGTAATAATTCGTATAGTCTGGCCAGGTCGAAGCGTTGTTAAATCCGCCTACATCCTCGGTCAGCCGGTCCATTTTTTCGTCCGGCATATTCTTTGTCGCCTTGAACATCATATGCTCGAACATATGGGCAAAGCCCGACCGGCCAGGCGGGTCATTTTTTCCGCCGACGTCATACCAGACGTGAATCGAAACGGTCGGGTTTGAGGTATCTCGGTGCGTGACGACCCTCATTCCGTTGCTGAGTGTGCGTTCCGTTAGATCAAGTGGGGCGACCTTTACTTGCGCAAGCGCCGCTGAAAAAAGGATCAGGCCAAGAAGAAAAACAAGTAGTATCTTTTTCATAATGATGTCGGAGAGTATGTGTTTGGACGAAATTTCACTTTTCATCGTTGTACGAAAGGCGTCACACGCGGGTTTCAATGTCGCCGCGGGAAGGTACCATCATCAGGCGTACTCATAAAAGCCGCGGCCGCTCTTACGCCCCAGCCAGCCGGCGTCGACATATTTTTTGAGCAGCGGGCAGGGCCGGTATTTGGGATCGCCGAGGCCTTCGTGCATCACATTGAGAATGGCGAGGCACACGTCCAGGCCGATAAAATCTGCTAAAGTGAGCGGGCCCATCGGGTGGTTCATGCCGAGTTTCATGATCTCGTCGATCGATTCGCGGGTGGCAACGCCCTCATGCAGAGCAAAAACGGCCTCATTGATCATCGGCATCAAAACGCGGTTCGATACAAAGCCGGGAGAATCGTTGCACTCGACCGGGACCTTTCCGAGTCTTTCGGAAAGCTCTTTTACAGTAGCATAAGTCTCATCAGATGTTGCAATTCCGCGGATCACTTCAACCAGTTTCATAAGCGGGACCGGGTTGAAGAAATGCATTCCGATCACTTTGTCAGGGCGTTTGGTGACCGCAGCTATCTTTGTGATCGAGATCGAAGAGGTATTTGACGAAAGAATTGCATCGGAACCCGTAATCGAATCAAGCTTTTCGAAGATCTGTTTCTTGATGTCAAAATTCTCGGTTGCTGCCTCGACGACGAGAGAGCAGTCCTCAAGGTCCTCGAGGGCTGCTGTTGTTTTGATCCGTCCGAGCACTTCATTCTTTTGGTCCTCGGTCATCGTCTCTTTCTTAACAAAGCGGTCAAGGCTTTTGCTTACATTTGCCAGGCCCTTTTCTACAGCTTCGTCAGAGATATCGCAGAATACGACGTTCATACCCGACGATGCCGCCGTCTGCGCAATACCGTTACCCATGGTTCCTGCACCAATTACACCGATTAGTTCACTCATTTATTATAGGTTTCCTCTTTTTATCAGAATGAAAAAACGAAACTATGAATCTATCGGAAATTGGACCGTAAGACAACCAATCGGACCCCATGAATGATGAAGAAAAAGCCACTAATGCACGAATAGGAGAATTCGTGAATTAGTGGGTCATTCGGGACCGGAATCTATACAGGAGCGGTCAAATGTGTCAATAGTGCGGTTCGCATATCACTGCCAACTATTCGGCGGGGGCGGAACCTGAGTAAAGGGGTTTCCATTACCCGCAGCTCCCAGATAGAGCCCCTTGCCGAGGTCGCCAAGGAAGAACCACAGCCCGTACACGCTGAGGGCAGTGCCAAGCGGGAAGCTGAATAGCGATAGCACACTGACGATTAAGCCCAGCGTCCTGCCGATGCTTTGCTCTTTGCGTATCTTAATGCCGGTGTAAAAGTACAAGGCTGAAAAGGCGACGACCACAACGGCGCAAACTATACCTATTACGAATATAATTCCGCCGGCAAACTTCGCCTCCTGATCAGGCCCTGCGCCCATTAGGGCCACGCCCATCCCGCCGTAGATCAGAAGGAGCAACACTCCGACGAAAACAGTAAGCCCACCCTGAATTAGAATGAAGATCCCGAGTAGATTATTATGTTCTTGTGCAGTCATAAGGGGTCACCTCCAATTAATTTGCGGTAGTCGTAATTCTAATGAAAATTACGTCAACCGCAAATGGGAAGTTCATAGTTTTGGTGCGCTGCCAGCTATGTTGCTTCGCAACGTCTGCCGTCGGGTACGCCCGCGTTCCAGTCAACCCCTTTCCACAGCCATCGCGACCGAATTTCCTCCGCCAAGACATAGGGCGGCAACACCACGTTTTACGCCGCGCCGTTTCATTTCATATAGCAGAGTCGTAAGGATCCGCCCGCCCGAATTGCCGATCGCATGACCGAGGGCCACCGCACCGCCGTTTACATTGACGCGGTCCATGTCGAGCCCAAGTTCTTTCATAACGCCTAGAGCCTGTACCGAGAAGGCTTCGTTCAGTTCGAACAGATCGACCGATGACATTTCCCAGCCCGCTTTGGCGAGGACATTCTGCACGCCCCGCACGGGAGCCATCATAATGTATTTTGGTTCGATGCCCGAAGTGGCCGAGGCGACGATCCTGCCGAGAGGTTCGACGCCCATCGATTCTGCATTTCCGGCGGATGTCACAACAAGAGCAGAAGCACCGTCGTTTACCCCGGGAGCGTTGCCGGCTGTGACCGTTCCGCCGTCTTTTTTAAATGCCGGCTTTAGCTTGCCGAGGCTCTCCGTGGTCGTATCGGGCCGAACCGGCTCGTCATAATCCAGAATGATAGGATCGCCTTTTTTCTGTGGTATCTCGACGGGGACGATCTCGTCGGCAAAAAAGCCGGCTTCGCGGGCCTCGTGGGCCTTGCGATGCGAGTTGAAGGCAAAATCATCCTGCGCTTCCCGATTTATCTGGTATTTTTCCGCCACAACCTCGCCTGTATTACCCATGTGCCAGTCCTCGAATGGGCACCACAATCCGTCATGGATCATAAGGTCGGTGGCGACCTGGTTTCCCATCCGAAAGCCATCGCGTGCGGTCTGTAGGGCGTAGGGAATATTCGACATTGATTCCATACCGCCCGCAACAACATATTCGGCATCGCCGAGTTGGATCGCCTGCGAAGCCAGGGCAACAGCCCGGAGGCCCGAACCGCAGACCATGTTGACGGTCAACGCCGAAACTTCGGGTGGCAATCCTGCCTTGATTGCTGCCTGTCTCGCAGGCGCTTGGCCGATCCCAGCCTGGACGACGCAGCCCATGATGACCTCATCAACCTTTTCGCCCTCGATGCCTGCACGTTTAACCGCTTCTTTGATCGCGATCGCACCGAGTTCGGGCGCCTTAAATCCCTTCAATAAACCCTGAAATTTACCAACCGGCGTTCTCGCCGCGCTTATTATTACCGCTTGTTTAGTATCTGACATCTTATTTATTATCTTCTTTACTTGTTCCATCTACGGCAATTTCGATTGCCGTCCTCGGCTGTCTCTTCCGACGGCCGTTTTCTTTCGACTTTTTTACGAAAAGATCGACATCCTGCGTCGCGCCCGGAAAGCCGAGAAGGATCGCGCCACTCTTGCCAATAAACAGGTATTCGACCTCAAATCGCCCGAACGCCTCCGCTACTTCCCTTGCCTGTAGCGGATGGAAATATCCTCGCAGCTCATTTTCCATCGGCTTTCGAAGCTATCCTGTATCCAAGGTATCGTGGCAAATTCTGATCTGCCCAGTTACGATAATCCGCCATGGTTTCAAACGAGCGGGATCTCGCATCGTCAAGTATCGGTTTGTAGCACTAAAGAAACCGTACTTTATGCGGTCGTTAACGCTTCTGGCCAATTGTCGCCGGCACTGCTCAGGAAAATCCTTCATAAACCATTTTTACATTTCGAAACCGATTTCACCAGACCAATTCGTCTGCCAATTAGTCTTCACCGATGTCCTCGTTCCAGATCTCCGGTTGTTCGCGGATGAATTCTTCAAGCATCTCTCTGCATTCATCTGAATCCATATCGATCACCTTTACACCGTTCTCCCGCAGCCAGTCGATCCCGCCCTGAAAAGTGCGGGATTCGCCCACGATGACGGTGCCGATATTAAATTGTCGGACAAGCCCGCTGCAGTACCAGCAGGGTGCGAGCGTGGTGACCATAACCGTGTCGCGATAGCTGCGCTGGCGTCCCGCTTTTCGAAATGCGTCGGTCTCGCCGTGGATCGATGGATCGCCCTCCTGCACCCGCCGGTTATGGCCGCGTCCGAGCAGGTTTCCCTCGCCGTCGAATAATGCCGCGCCGATAGGTATACCGCCCTCGGCCAAACCCGCCTTTGCCTCTTCG
>JBGTCF010000024.1:0-8936 GCA_041748975.1 Pyrinomonadaceae bacterium | reverse complement strand
ATAATATCGGCGATGGGGATCACGTATTCTTCCTGCGAATTAAAGGCAATAAATGCAATTTGGGTATCTAAAAAGTAAACACCGGCAAGTCTGATCGGCGGTTTCTCTTCGGACAACGCCTGATCGCCGACGATCACTGTTTGAAGACCATGCCCCGCCAGTAACTTCCTGACCGCTTCAGCATCATTCTCACTTTGATAACGCCCTATAGGCAGCGGCAAGGATGTGCTCAAAATGCTTTCTAATACGGCCAATTCGAGGGATAGTAACTTGGCTGCCCCGGCGGCGTTAACGGTGCTTAAATTTGAAAGTGGTTTTGAAATTAGATTGTACCCGGCCCCCCAAACATCTGGTTTTCGCAAACCGGGCTTGATGTTCTCGGCGGCAAGCGGCTCAACATTGAGTACCGAACCACAATAAAGGCACGCAAGCCGATTGGGCGGGTTGTTTCGGCTGCATGACTGGCACTTGACCAACTGTTGAGGATCGAAAGCCAGCTTTTCTGATTGTATTGACGGGTCGAAACCAGACGTTGCGTTATGTGTGTTTTCGTTTTCTTCAGCCATATGGAGCGGCCTGTAATTACGCGATTTTATCATTTTGGACGCAAAATTGCTTGACCGTTCCTGAGGATGAGGGCAAACTAATGTCTGAGACGATTTCCAGAAAGAAGATAAGGTCAAGCGGGTTAGAGATCTATTTAAAAGTATATCAATTACATAAGTCGATATTCCGAAAGAATTAGTTAAGTTATCAGGATCTGATTTAACAACCGCATTTCGTTCACACCGCCTGCAGGTACCTTTTCTCTTCGGAGATCAAGCCTCAAGACTGGAATATAGAGGTACTGGAAATGCAGTTCGATACGACTACAAACTCATCGTGGCAGTTTGGGCATCGCGGGCGCGTTGCCGTTTTTATAGACGGTAACAACCTGTTTCACGCGGCCCGATTTCACAATATAGATATTGATTACAATAAGCTGCTTCGCCTGTTCCTCGGCGATGGAAGGCTTCTTCGTGCCTTCTTTTACACTGGTGTCGATGTCGGAGCGGAGCGGCAGCAAGGCTTCCTGCTGTGGATGCGGCGAAATGGATTTCGCGTCGTCCAGAAGGAACTAAAGACCTTTTACGATGGGACCAGAAAAGCCAACCTCGATGTCGAGATCGCGGTCGACATGCTGAGCCTCGCCGGCCGTTATGACACTGCGGTCCTGGTCTCGGGCGACGAGGATTTTGTATACGCGATCAACGCCGTCGCATACAAGGGCTGCAGGGTAGAGGTCGCGGGTTTTCGTTCGAATACCGCGCCGCGATTGATCGACGTGGGCGATTTTTTTATAGACCTCGGGGATATTGCCGACCTCATACGAAAAGACAGCTCTCAAACCGGCGATTACGATGTGCCCTCTTTCGTGCCGGCAGGAGAAATATCGGATCCCGGCAGCCGAGGCGGTTTTCGCGATGAATATAAGTCGGCCCTTCCGCGAGCGGTGCCTTTTGACGCGGAACTGGAAGATGTCGATGCGAACGAGATAGCCGAACTGGTCCGCGTCAGAGACGAGCGATGAAACTGTTTACTATCGACGAGGCCAACGGAACCTTGCCGGTAATCATTCCGAAATTGGCTGAGATAAGACGACGGTATTCCGTCATCGAGGATCTCCGCGGTGATGCGAGAGCGGCCGCGGGCGCGTCAAATTTTGGAGGCGGGATGGTGGGCGGGACCACGTATGTAAACACTTTATATACAGTCGGTAAGCTCACGAGCGAACTTCACGAGATCGGAATTGAGTTAAAAGATCACAACCGTGGGCTAATCGATTTTCCAAGCCTGCGAGGCGATCGTGTCGTCTATCTATGCTGGCAGGATGGCGATGGCGACCAGATCAAATGGTGGCACGAGGTGGGTGCTGGATTTCCTGGCCGTCAGCGATTGTGAGCGGGCATTTTCCACATTTTTTCCACAAGCAGCGATTGAAATAGTATTTAAGTGTTTTCTACAGTTTACTATTGACGACTTAAAGTTAATCTTGATATTATCACGTAGTTTTCGATTTCTTAGCTCCACGTTTCTCAATTAAACCCGAGTATAAGCCTATGAACTGTCCGGTGTGCAAACGCAGTCTGGCCCCCACCCTTTCAATCTGTCCATCTTGCGGTGCCATGATGAATGACACTGTTCGTGAAGAAATGCAAAGCAAGATAACAGCAGGTTCATCCGCTTTTGCTCCGCAGCAAAAGGAGCGGACAATTGCTCCGATGCCCGCATATCAGCAAGCAAGCGTCACGCCTCCGTTGGCGCCGCCGAAACGTATTCAGACGAACGGACTCTCCGCGATGAAAACCAGTCCTACGCTTGTCGAATTTCAACATAAAAACAAAGCGATCCCCGATTGGCGGCTTCAACTGCAGAATGCGGTCCAGCAGAGAAAGGGTGTGCAAAACTCAACGGGCGGCGAGCGGCAACCGCTGGCCGCGACTAATTTTACACGTGAAGGGCGAAAAGCGTCGGAGCCGGCAGTTGCTGAAAGCCAGGAAATTATTGCTGATCCGCGCGTGGCTAATGCGATCCGTCGAATTGCCGAATCGCGAAAAACGTTTCTCGAGCCGGACGTATCGCCTAAAGCAAAAATCGGTATCAAGGCCGAACAGTCGCGCCCGTTCGGCGTTGTGCCCACTACCGGTACCGCGATCGCGGTTGAAAGGGCTCCGCTGCCCGCAGTTTCCAAGCCGATACTTGTTGAAGCCGCAGCTCCGGCAGTGCTAAAACGGGATACGAACAAATTGCCGAGGATCGAAATTCCGGGGCCGACAGTCGAAACTTACGATGCTCGTCCCGCACCACAGCGATCTGATGCTCCCGTCGTTGAAGAGCCTGAAATAAAGCGGATACGCATCACAGTAGAAAAAAATGACTCGGTAGAATCCGAGTGGCCGGTCGAAGAGACCGAGGATATTGAGGATCTGGCTCCGTTTTCGATGAGGTTTGGTGCCGGACTATTCGATCTGATCATCGGCGTATTCGCAAGTATGCTCCTCCTTTCACCGTTGGTTTTTGCTGGTTTAGAGTGGATGACGTGGTCCGGACTGCTAACGCTGGTTGGCACGACCGCCGTTGTGCTTTTTGTGTATATGACGGCGTGCCTCGGTTTTTTTGGCAAAACGGCAGGGATGAAGCTCTTTTCGCTTGAACTGGTCGACGCGGTGGACAATGAATACCCGACGCTTCGCCAATCTGCGATCAGCTCGTCCATGTTTCTTTTATCGCTCACGTTTGCCGGGGCAGGTTTCATAACGCTTCTATTTAACGAAGAAAAGCGTGCCATTCATGACCTGATTTCAGGGACGATATTAGTCCGCGAATTTTAATTTCCTGATATCTTTAGAAATTCATGGCCCAAGGCTTTCGGCTTTGGGCTTTGATATTTTGTGCATACACTTGACGTCGTGACCGAAACGGAAATAGAACAGTTAAGGACCGAGATCGCTGACGAACTCGCCGGTCTGCGATTTGGAAAGGTTTTCCAAATAGATCCGATGTCATTGGCTATCGACTTTTTTCCACATTCAGGTAGGTATCTTTTCATTAGTTTCGGGCCACGACTCGGCGCGACGTACTTGATTCGCAGGCGGCTCAAAGATCTGGAGCGGGCCGCGGTTCATCAAACTCCTTTTGCAATCGATCTAAAAAAGCTGTTGTTCGGCATGGAGTTTGTTGGGGTTTCGAGGATCGCGGGAAGTAAGGCTATTCGATTCGATTTTAGAGATGTTCACGGGGATGTTGTCTCACTCGCGATCCAGCTTGGACGGCATCGGCCGAATCTGTTTGTGCTGAACGATGACGACATAGTAATAGAAAGCGGCAAAGCCGGGACGGAGCCGGGGCAGAAGGTCGGGGAAAAGTATGCACCTCCGATCGATGAAGTCGTCACGTCTGACGAAGTATCAGGGAACATAGATGGATCTTTGTCCGATCTTCTCGATTCCGAAAGCAGATCGAGAGAATCGGCTGAGAAATTTGACCGTTTGGCCGTAGCGGCGCGGCGTACGTTAAATAACGAGATCCAAAAGCGGGTCAAGCTGATAAAAAATCTCGAAAATGACCTCCTCAAGCACGGCGAACCGGGCAAATGGAAGCGTTACGGCGACCTGCTGCTGGCAAATATGGGAAATATCCGCCGGGAAGGTGACAAGATGATCGTCACCGATTATTTCGACGGCGACATGCCCGACGTGGAGGTGCCCGTGGATCAAAACGCCTCTCCATCCGATACCGCCGAGACCTATTTCAAGCGATATACAAAGGCCCGAAACGGGGTTGCCGCCATTTCGGCCAGACTCGATACTGTGAATTTGGAGATCGCCTCGCTTCGATCGAGGATGTCTGATCTCGAAGCCGCGATCCTAGCCCGGGATGAGCAAACCTTAGCAGATTTTCTGCCGGCAAAGAAACCGCCGATGCCCAAGGCCAAGGTGAAAAAAGAGTTGGCCGAGGTTCGCGGTGCGAGACGATTTATTTCAAGTGATGGATTTGAGATCCTCGTCGGGAAGAAAGCGGTCGATAATGATTTCTTGACGTTCCGCGTCGCTCGTTCGATGGATACATGGCTGCATGCCGCCGATTACCCCGGCTCGCACGTTATTGTGAGAAACCCGGGTAAAAAGGATATTCCAGCAAAAACGCTGATAGAGGCGGCCCGACTGGCGGCGTTTTACAGTGATGCGAGAGAATTGCCAAAAGCCGCGGTTCGATATACACAGAGGAAATTTGTCAATAAACCAAGGAAAGCTGCTCCAGGGCTAGTGAGCCTTTCGAGTTTTAAGACGATACTTGTCGAGCCGCAGATCGGGGACCTGACTGCAACCTAAGCCTTATTCAGCCATGGTCTTGTCAACGAACTGATGCATCGATTCGATAACTTTATTTCCGCCCCCGTGAAAAATATTTCTCAGGTTGCCCTCACGATCGATCAGCAAAGTCTGAGGCACCCCTTGTAATTGGGTAACTTTGAAAAACTTCGCTGTCGACTCGTCACGGCTGCGAGCGATCGTGTAATTCAGCTTCATCTTTTCGACAAACGGCTCTATCAGTTCGTTCGACTCTTCACCGCCGATGCCGTCTCCGATGTTCAATCCGATCACTTCAAAGCCTTGATCCTTGAATTTGTCCTGCATTTCGACGAGATGAGGCATCTCCGCACGGCACGGGCCACACCATGTACCCCAGATATTTACGAGCAGCACCTTGCCCTTATGGTCCACGAGCTTGAACTTTGTTCCGTCCAGCAGCTCAAAATCGGCCTGTGCAAGAATCGACGGCAAAGGCGTGCCCTTATTTACCGCGGCTTTGGTATTTGCATTCACGGGTGTTGACGCGACGTTTGTATTGCTCGAATCGCTACATCCGGTCAATGCCGAAAATGCGATCGTCAGAATCGCAAAGAGTGCCAGATTTTCTAATATTTTCTTCATATACAGTACGGATCCGGAAAAAGTTAGATGCCGAATATCTAGTAATAATACAAAACTTTCAAACACTAACACCAAACAGTATCGAACGAAATGCCGTCGTGGTTTCAGTATTCTAATAATACGAGTGCCGTCAAACTTTCAATTCCTTATATAAATACGCTAAAATCTGCTTGCTCTACAGCCCAATTTACGGAATATGCTTTTCCTCTCGCAATCGGCGACCGTTTACGGTATCGACGCCCTGATAGTCGATATTGAGGTAAATCTGCAGCCTGTTCCTAAAGAAGCGGATATCGCTCCGCCCTTTAGTATTGTCGGCTTGCCCGACACGGCCATCCGCGAATCGCGTGAGCGGGTAAGGGCAGCGATCACCAACAGCCAGTATTTTTTCCCGTTCCATAAGACCACGATAAATCTCGCCCCGGCGGATGTCCGCAAAGAAGGAGCGGCGTTCGATCTGCCGATAGCATTGGGCATTCTCGGAGCCGCGGGCGACCTCGGGATCGAAAATCTCCAGGATACGATGAGCGTTGGCGAGTTGTCCCTCGATGGCCGCGTTCGGCCTGTTCGTGGGGCACTGTCGATCGCGCTCAAAGCACGTGAGATCGGGATCAGGAATCTCCTGCTGCCCGAGGAGAATGCCACGGAGGCCGCCGTTGTGACCGATGTCAACGTATTTCCGGTCAAGGACCTGCGAACGGCCGCGGAACTTGTGCAGGACCTGCAGCTCGGTGCCGCGACTAAAGTCACACCGCTAAAGCTGGACATTTCGACGCTTAAATCACGCAGCAGTAATTACCGTGCTGATTTTAACGAAGTTCGAGGGCAGCAGACGGCAAAGCGGGCCCTCGAGGTAGCCAGTGCGGGCGGGCATAACATCCTGTTCATCGGCCCGCCGGGATCGGGCAAGACGATGCTTGCCAAGCGTTTGCCGACGATATTGCCGCCGCTCGAATTTGACGAAGCAATCGAGATCACAAGGATCCATTCGGTCGCCGGGCTGACAGGGAAGTCGGGCCTGGTTGTAGAGCGGCCTTTCAAATCGCCGCATCACACGGTATCGCAGGCGGGCCTGATCGGCGGCGGTTCGATACCGAAGCCGGGCGAAGTTTCCCTCGCCCATCTCGGAGTGCTATTTCTCGATGAGCTGCCCGAATTCGACCGCAGCGTTCTCGAGGTGCTTCGCCAGCCGATGGAGGATAAGACGGTCACGATCTCGAGGGCCGCGACATCGCTGACGTTTCCGTCAAACTTCACCCTTGTTGCATCGATGAATCCGTGCCCGTGCGGCTACTTCGGCTCAACCCGCCAATGCAAATGCTCGCCGATGCAGATCCAACGCTATGTCGGCAAGATCTCGGGCCCGTTGATGGACAGGATCGATATCCATATCGACGTGCCGGCTGTGAAGTTCAACGAGCTCCGCGGCCGCGGCACGCCGCAGGGCGACAGCTCAGACGAGATACGCGAACGCGTGATCCGTGCCCGTGAGATACAGCTAGCCCGCTTCGACGGCGACGGCGGTCGGAACGCGGACACTCTCGGCCGCAAAAACGGCGGCATTTATTCCAACTCAGCAATGGCCCCCAAGCAGATCCGCACCCACTGCGCCCTCGACGCCGACAGCGAATCACTGCTCGAAAAAGCGATGCTCCGCCAGGGCCTCTCAGCCCGCGCCCACGACCGAATCCTCAAAGTCTCACGCACTATCGCCGACCTCGCCGGGAGCGAAAACATCCAGCCCGAACATATAAGCGAAGCCATCAACTACCGCTCCCTCGACCGCAACTACTGGGCTTGAGCGGGTGGTAAGTTCAAAGTTTGAGGTTCAAGGGTTCATGGCCCAAAGTCAAAAGCCCAAAGGCCAACGTCAAAGCCCAAAGCCTAGAGCGATCCAGTGCCGGACGTGTCAGGTTTGGAGGGATCAGCAAAGGGGGCTCCAGGCTTCTTCGATATCACCTTGGGCTGGCCGCTCAGATTGCTTGTCGAACGGATGCGAGCCTGAAGATCTTCTACAAGCGGCTGGTGAAGAAGAATCCCAAGAAGGTGGCCAACGGCTGCCGCGAGAAAGCTTCTGGTCAAACTAGCTGGATAATGGAGCTGGGACAAACACTGCTTCGCTATATGCCCGAAGAGATGAGAGAGTGGGCCGCATGGGCTTTACTCGATGTCTGAACCACGTAATTTCAGACAGATCCAATAACAAAAAAATGATCGAATCCTTTTTGTCAAACGATATCAACAACAAACCGCTTCGCGGTGCACTAGACTTGCGCCTTGCAAACAACTCCGTCTTTAGAGATGATAATGGCTTTGACATAGGCAATTCGGTACAAAGGTGAGACAATATTGGGGTCAATTAAGCGGCCAATCAATTTAGTTATGAGTCGGTTTACCACGGGAGCGTGAGATTTGGTTCCGAGCATCTCGCCTTTGACGATCAATGAAGATCTTATTATACAACCCAGATAACGGTATTACGCGGAATTTCATGCCGCATCTTTGGATGTTTCTCCTTCAGTCTCTTACGCCAAAGGAGCATGAGGTGATCCTCATCGATGGTAACGCAAAGGCGATGACGCGGCCGCAGTTGGTTCAATTCTGTAAAGATGAGAATATCGGCTTGGTCGGTATCGGAGCGATGACCCGTATGGTGGCCCGTGCCTATCTTGTGGCTGACGCCCTTCGTGAGGCCGGTTTTAAAGTCGTAATGGGCGGTCCGCATGTGACCGAATGCCCTGACGAAGCCCTAGGGAAAGATGGCGGACCTCGACATGCTGACGCAGTCGCGCTGGGAGAGGCCGATGAGTACTGGGCCCAGATCGTCGAGGACGCTGCAAAGGGCGAACTTAAGGAAACCTATCAGCCGAAAGTTGACGAAAAAGGCAATGACTTCAAGCCCAGCTTGCAACCGTACCCCCATATTCCGTGGGAGACGCTTGACCTTGATCAATTCTCACTCGTACCGAAGTTCCTGCGGCCGGTGATGTCACGGATGGGCGAGGGATGGGGCAAGTTTTTTGTGGTTCCGATCGAGACCGGACGCGGGTGCCCTTATGGCTGCGAGTTTTGCACTGTTACAGGTTTTTTTGGGGATTCTATACGATTTCGGTCTAACGAGAGCGTGGTTGAGGAACTTTTAAGATTGAAGGCACGGGCCAAGAAAGAGAAGGGCCAGATGGCCGTCTTTTTTATCGACGACAATCTGGCTATTAACAAGAAACGTCTTAAAGGCTTGTTGCGAGACATGATCGCGGCCGGAGCCACCTTGCCATGGGTTGCACAAATTAGCGCAAATTTGCTCGCAGATGAAGAATTGGTCGACCTGATCGCCGAGGCAGGCGGGCGATGGATCTTTATCGGAATGGAATCGATCGATCCGGCCAACATGGCGGATGTCAACAAGAATTTTTCCAAGCCCGAAAATTATCAGACTGTTCTGGATGGGCTCAGAAAACGCAA
>JBGTCF010000023.1:0-2811 GCA_041748975.1 Pyrinomonadaceae bacterium | reverse complement strand
CCGTCTCGTTGAATTTTCATCCGTTTACGGTCAGGAAGTTTATTGCTAGCCAGCGATCTGGTAGAACGCTTTACGGCCTGGATATTTCGCCGATTCGCCGAGGTCTTCTTCGATTCGCAGAAGCTGATTGTATTTTGCGATGCGGTCTGAGCGGCAGAGGCTGCCGGTTTTGATTTGGCCCGCGTTGGTCGCGACGGCGAGATCGGCTATAAATGAATCTTCGGTCTCGCCTGATCGATGTGAGATCACGGCCGTCATATTATTGGTCCGGGCAAGCTCGATAGCGTCGAGCGTTTCTGTCAGGGTGCCGATCTGGTTGACCTTTATCAGGATCGAATTTGCTGCACCCTCGTCGATGCCCCGCTGCAGGAACTTGACGTTTGTTACAAATAGATCGTCGCCGACAAGCTGGACCTTATCCCCGACCCGCTCGGTGATATTTTTCCATCCGTCCCAGTCATTCTCCGCCATTCCATCCTCGAGCGAGATGATCGGGTATTTTTCGCACCAGTCTGCCCAATAAGCGGCCATTTCACCGGGCGTTAGTTTGCGGTTATCGCTCTTTTTGAAGACGTAATGGGTCCCGTCAAAAAATTCGCTTGCCGCCGGGTCGAGGGCGATCATCACATCGTCGCCGGCCTTGTATCCGGCATTTTCGATGGCTTCGAGGATGGATTCGACGGCCTCCTCGTTCGATTTTAGGTTAGGAGCAAAACCGCCTTCGTCACCGACGCTGGTCGAATAGCCGCGTGACTTGAGCACGTTCTTTAGATTGTGAAAGATCTCGGCCCCGCACCGCAATGCCTCGCTAAAGCTCTCGGCTCCGACGGGCATGACCATAAATTCCTGAAAATCCACGTTGTTATCAGCGTGAGCACCGCCATTTAGAATGTTCATCATCGGCACCGGCAGCGTTTTGGCGTTCGTGCCGCCGATGTATCGGTAAAGCGGCATCTCCTGTATGGCGGCGGCGGCTCGGGCGTTGGCGAGCGAAACGGCGAGGATCGCGTTGGCGCCGAGCTTTGATTTGATCTCGGTCCCGTCGAGATCGATCATCGTCTGGTCGATAAGTGTTTGGTCAAGGCAATCCAGGCCCTCGAGTTCACGGCCGATGGTGTCATTTACGTTCTTCACGGCGGTCAGAACACCTTTGCCCAAGTAGCGGCCTGCATCACCGTCACGCAGCTCAACGGCTTCGTTCTCGCCGGTTGATGCTCCGCTCGGTACCGCTGCGCGGCCCTGCGTTCCGTCCTCAAGAATCACCTCTGCCTCGATGGTGGGATTGCCCCTCGAATCCATCACCTCGCGTGCCCACACCTGTTCTATAAAGCTCATTTCTCTACCTCAGATCTATCAGATCTCATTCTTCTATTCTACGAAGTTGTCTGCAATATCGACGTTCACATGTACTCCGTTTGAGCCGATATGCTGAACATAGCTCGTTTTTGAGGCCACCATTCTTTTGTTTTGCATTCTAGCAAAATGGCAGACCGCCCAATCCCAACCTTTGATCCCTAAGTAGTCCGGAGATAGATAAAAGTCCATCGCATCGCCGAAGTCTTTGGCTCGAATCAGTATCGAAATCCCGCCAAACGAGGTCTTACAAACATGTTCGTCCCCATAATCTTCGGTTTCCAGGTGCCAGGCATTGTGTACATTGAATAATGTCGACGCAAAGATATTTGAATCATTTTGCATCATTTGTCTTAACTTTTGCAGCTCACGATCAAACCGTTTGCTGTAGGCAGCGTCATTATCGGCTAGATAAACGAATTCCTGCTTATCGTAAACGTCATCATTTAGTCGGCATATGTTATTGATCTCCACGCCCAGATTTCGTTCGTTTATCGTCAGCCGCTGCTGAATATTTCGGGAATCGGGCGGATTGGAAACTAAGGATCTCAAAAGCGAAATATCCTCAGTGCTGCAATCATCAATGACGTCTAACAAAGTATTGTTTCGTTGATGGCTCATCAACTGCGAAATACTGTCGGAGGCCATTTCTACTCTGTTGTAGGTCAGAACATTGTAAATTAGATCGAACATCAACAGGGGCCGCTACGAACCGGTTATTTCCATCCGGACCTGCTTGATACGATGTTTATTAACCTTTTCGACCTTAAACATATGGCCATTGAACTGCACAGTTTGTCCTTCCTCAAGAAGCTGTCCGGCCTCGGCCATTAAAAAGCCGGCGATCGTCGTATAACCTTCAGAGATAGGCAGGTGAAGCTCGAGGCGCCTGTTAAGATCACGAACAGCCAGCCCGCCATCCAGCAGATACGCTCCGTCAGGCTGCTCGTTGATTTGTTCGTTTACCTCGACGTCATGCTCGTCCGAGATCTCACCAACGATCTCTTCGAGCAGGTCTTCGAGCGTAATGATCCCCTCTACGCCGCCATGCTCATCGACGACAAAACCAAAGTGAAATTTTTCATTTTGCATCTGCCGCAGCACGTCCTCAAGACGCGCTGTATCGACAACATAAATGGGTTTATGGATCACATCAGCAAGCTTAAAGGCCTTAGGCCGGCGAACGTAACCGACGAGATCCTTACTGTGCAGTACACCGGCGATGTCATCAAGCGACTCGCGGTAGACCGGAAGCCGCGAATACCCGCTCTCCCCGAATGCCTTAAACATCTCGTCGATAGAAATATTCTCCGGGATCGCCACTATTTCAGTTCGCGGGATCATCGCCTCTTTGACCGTCGTTTCAGAAAAATCGAAGATCTTGTTGATCAGAGCTTTTTCTTCCTGATTAAGGTGGCCGCTTGCCTGCGACACGTTTATGAGCTGGCGGATCTCATC
>JBGTCF010000022.1:0-25637 GCA_041748975.1 Pyrinomonadaceae bacterium | reverse complement strand
TAATGAGATACATCCTCGCTCTCGATCAGGGAACTACCAGCAGCCGCTCGATCATCTTTGATCGCGAGGGCAGCATTGTATCAACCGGCCAGCGGGAATATACACAGATCTACCCGCAAAGCGGCTGGGTCGAGCACGATCCGGCTGAGATTTGGAGTTCTCAGATCGAAACCGCTGTCGAGGCCATGCAAAAGGCGGATCTAAAAGCCTCGGATATCGCTGCGGTCGGTATCACAAATCAGCGCGAGACCACGATCCTTTGGGATCGCACTACCGGCCGGCCGATACACAACGCTGTCGTCTGGCAGGACCGGCGTACATCCGAGATGTGCAATGAGATTCGATCGCGTCACGGCGATCTGATCAAATCCAAGACCGGCCTCCAAACCGACGCCTATTTCAGCGCTAGCAAGATCAAATGGCTGCTCGACAATATTTCCGGAGCACGTGAAAAGGCCGAAGCCGGTGATCTCGCTTTCGGCACTGTCGATACGTGGCTCGTCTGGAAATTAACGAATGGACGATGCCATGTGACCGACCAATCGAACGCCTCCCGCACGATGCTGTTCAATATAAATACGCTCGAATGGGATGATGAATTGTCAAAGATCTTTGGTGCGCCGCGGGCGATATTGGCCGAGGTCCGTTCGTCGTCGGAGGTCTTTGCCGAGATCGAAGGGCCGGCCGAATTGCGGGGCATACCGATCGCGGGCATAGCGGGTGATCAGCAAGCGGCACTATTCGGCCAAGCCTGCTTTGATAAGGGTTCGACCAAGAATACTTACGGCACCGGCTGCTTTATGCTGCAGAATGTTGGCGAAAAGCCCGTCGCTTCCGAAAACCGGCTGCTTTCAACGATCGGCTGGAATATCGACGGCCAAACCGAGTACGCCCTCGAGGGCAGCGTCTTTATCGGCGGGGCCGTTATCCAATGGCTTCGCGATGCTCTCGGTATTATCGAGAGATCGTCGGATGTAGAGGCACTGGCGGCGTCGGCCACTGATAACGGAGGCGTCTTTTTCGTTCCTGCTCTAGCTGGCCTCGGTGCTCCGTATTGGGACCAGGAGGCGAGGGGCATGATCATTGGATTGACCCGTGGGACCGGGAGAGCCCATTTAGCTCGGGCCGCAATTGAATCGATAGCTTTTCAAACGTCCGACCTGTTGACGGCGATGAATTCCGATTCGCACCGGCAAGTCAACGAGCTGCGTGTCGATGGCGGGGCCACATGTAACGACGCCCTCCTTCAATTTCAAGCCGATATCCTTCAAATACCGGTCGTCAGATCAAAGACCGCCGAAACGACTGCCCTCGGTGCCGCTTACCTTGCCGGTCTCGCCACTGGCTATTGGAGCTCAAAAGACGAATTGGCTAGCCATTGGCAATCGGACCGAAGGTTCGAACCACAAATGTCAAAGAGCAATGCCGAAGCGGCTCTGGATCGATGGCATGAGGCGGTAAGCCGATGCCTTAACTGGGCAAAGTAAAAGGGCCGGTTCGATCCAGCCCTTTATCTATCAACTTTCGTTATTCTCGCCTTTCGATTTGCTTCGTTCGGCAGCGGCTTGTGCTTGAGGCAGGGGCATGCCTAATGCGTCAGCGCTTATCAAGGCGATCCGGCTAGTGTCGGTTATTTTCCAGCGGCGGCCGAATATAACATCGTTTCACAAAACTGCACAGTTAGCGGGAGATCTTGAGTAAAGTGCAGATTGCCGAGGCAATTGATTGCGAATTGCGGAGTAGAAACATCAGTCAATTATATGGCCTTTTCTTATGACCATCAGCACGTTTTTGCCTAGGGGGGCTTTGATGAGGGATTCTAGTTTTTTGACGATGGGGACGGCTAGTTTGTCGTATAGGGTGACGGCGGAGGGGGATAGGTCGTCGGAGCGTAGGATGCGGTATTTGATGAACCAGGGGATGATGCCGGCGAGGTCGAAGTAGTCGGATCGCACGATGTAAAAACCGGCGGTACGGCATTTTTCTTCGAGCTCGCGTTTGGCGTAGCGCCTAAAATGGCCGACCTTGCGATCGAAATCGCCGTAGAGAGCCTGGAGAGCGGGGACGAAGATGAGGCAGTTTCCGCCCTCGGCGAGGGTCTGGTGGATGGTCTGCAATTCGGCGAGGTCATCTTCGATATGTTCGAGGACGTTGATGTAAATGATCGTATCGGGCCGGGCCTTTGCGGCGATCGTTTCGGCTGCGTTGCGGAATATCGAGTGATATAGAGAGACGTCGGTTGTGGTTTCGATGGTGGAGATATTGCGTTCGAGATGCTGGAACATTTCGGACGGCTCGACGAGCGACAATTTGCGGGGTGACTCGGCCAGCAGGAGCCGGGAGAAGTTGCCCGTGCCGGCACCGACCTCGACGATGTTTTCGCCGAGATTCGGCCTGAATTCGTCGAGGATCCAGCGGTGATAATTGACCGCGAAGGACATCGCTTCGAGGTCTTTGCCGATGTAGACGGGGTTATCAGTCATTCAGGTCGGCACGGAGCAGGTGCGGCTGGCGTTTAGGCAGCGTGTGAAACGATGGATCAAATGAACTTTTACGGCTGACCAGCAGATTGTATTTAACGATATAGATGAGGGCGGCGACGCCATCGCTGAAGCCAATCTTTTTGCCTTCGTCATATGTCCGGCCGTAGTAGCTGATCGGCACTTCGTAGACCGCGCATTTTAATTTGGCGACCTTGGCAGCAGCCTCGACCTCGAATCCGAAACCCCGCGACGTGATGACCATATTTCGAATGATCTCACCGCGAAAGGCCTTGTAACAGGTCTCGATATCGCTCATGTTGAGATTGGTGAGGCAGTTGGAGATGAAGGTGAGCGTCTTATTTGCCAGGTAATGCGTGAAGTAGAGAATGCGGGCGGTCTTTTTGACGATGAAACGCGAGCCGAAACAGACATCAGCGTGGCCCTGGATGATCGGGGCGATGACATCGGCGATCTCGGTCGGGTCGTATTCGAGGTCGGCGTCCTGCACGATCACGACTTCGCCTCGCGTCAACGCAAATCCTGTCTTGAGGGCCTCGGTCTTACCGCCGTTTTGTTTATGACGGATATATCGGATCTGCGGGTACCGATCCGCAAGCTGCTGTGCGATGGCGGGCGTTCGGTCGGTCGAGAAGTCATCAACAATTATTAATTCGAGCAGGTGCGGGACCTTCATGACCCTTTCTACGATCGCCGCGAGAGTCGCCTCTTCGTTGTACGCGGGCATAACGACAGAGAGGCAGGGGCATTCTGCCGGAAGCGTGGTTGTAGATGATTCAGCTTCCTGCATCTTTGATCGAAACAAAAGGGTATCACAGAGGGGAGAAGACGGGGAGACGCGGGGACGCTGTGATGGCGAGACAGTGTGACGCCGAGAGAAGAGAAGATTTCCCGCAGAGACGCAGTGACGCGGAGACGCGAGAAAGCACAGAGTTTCTGTCGGGCCTGTTATTGTGCGACGATGGATGGAATTTCGCTCATTGCCGTTACTAAATGACTTTTGCGCCAAGGTTCAATTCCATGCTTCGTCCGCAGCTTTTTGTGGTGGCGGCGTTTGTCGCGATGCTTGGGGTCTCGTGGCGGCGGTGGACTTCGATGATCGTGGACATTGGGCGCGAAACGGACCTGCCGCTGCGTCTGATGAACGGCGAATTGCTCTATCGCGATATTCACTATCTATACCCTCCATTCTCGCCGTATTTCAATGCCCTGATTTACACGGTATTTGGGGTGCATCTGGATACTCTGGCTTTCAGCGGGATCGTGTTTACGGCGCTGCTCACGTTTATTTGCTACAAGATCGCCCGGAAGCTGATGTCGCCGGCGGGTGCGTCAATCGCGGCGGCGCTCATTGTCGTGATGTCGTTCAAGCCGGCGGGCAGTCTGGTGCTGCCTTATTCGTTTGCGGGGCTGCACGCGGCGATCTTTGCACTGGCGGCGGTTTTTTTCACGATCCGCTACGCTGAAAGTCGAAAGAGAGCGGACCTGTTGATCACAGGCATCTTTATTGGTCTCGCTGCGATCACCAAGCAGGAGTTCGCGTTCGCGGCGGCGGTGGCAGTTTCGGCGTATTCTATCTATCTACATAGGACAAACTTTAGACTTGTGCTGCGTGATATTTCGTTTGCGGCGATCCCCGCTATGGCCATTGCCGTGCCGGTATTTGGGTTGCTGTTCGCTGCGATCGACTGGCGCATATTGATAGATGACTGTCACCTGTTTTACACGAATATTCCGGAATCGCTTAACCTCTACAATCGGTTCAGGTCGGGGTTGAACGATCCGTTGGGCTCGTTTGTACAGATGATCGGGGCCGCTGCGATCAGCACGGCGTTTGTGGCTTTGATCGTTTTTTTCAGCGATCGCAGAGGGAAGTTTCGAGCGAGGCTGGCGTATTGGTTCGCCGGGTCGATAGCGGTGGCTATTCCGATACTGTATTTGTATCGTGACCAATGGGACGGCAGTCCTCTGAGGGCCTTGCCGTTTTTTCTGCTGGCGATCATTGTCTATGCATGGCGTACAAGGACAGGCCCGACGGAAGATGCCGATGATCTTAAGGGCCCAGCATCCCCGCACTTCCTGTTTATCGTAGCCGTATTTAGTCTGGCCCTCATATTTCGGGTGGTGCTTCGCGTACCGAGCGGAGGGTTTTCGGGAAGCTTTTACGTGCCTCCTTCGCTAATACTTTTGGTCTATGCACTTTTGACGGCTTTGCCGCTGGCGGTGAAAAGGTGGAGCGGCGATGAAAACTCGTATTCACGGGCGGTCGCCGTCACGCGGGCGTTTTGTTTGTTGGCCATCATCGGCACGGCCGTATCTTTCTCATTCAGGTACCGGGCCAGATTTGGGTATGAAATATCAGCTCAAAGGGGCACGCTGGTCGCCGAGCGCAGGTCGGGGCCAACGATCGATGCGGCATTGAAATTCATCGAGGCCAACACGGCCGAAAATGAAGTGATCGCTGTCCTGCCAGAGGGCAACGACCTTGCTTTTCTCACCGGTCGACGAATCAATTTTCGGCATCAGGTGCTGATCCCGGGCTTTTTGGGCGAACAGGACGAAAAAGATGCTATTGAAGCCCTGAAGAAGGCGAATGTGCGATATATCTTTATTACCAACAGGCCGATGAGGGAATTTGGAGCCACAGCGTTTGGAGAGGATTTTTATACAACCCTCGGCGGTTTTATAAACGAGAACTACGAGACGGTCGCGGCGTTCGGCAGCCCCGGCGACCTGGACCCGAAGATCGGCGGACCGCAATTGTTTATTAAGGTATTCAAGCGAAATGAGCCGTGAGATCATATGAACATCCACTCGGCGCTAATTTCCGCATCTGAGCAGCTTGGTCACGCAGGCATTGACCAGCCGCGACGCGAGGCCGCATCGCTGTTGGCATTTTGCCTGAAACGCGACGCCGCGTTTCTTATCTCCCACCCTGAATACGAGCTTAGTATAGAAGAGGAAGCGAGGTTTGAGGATACGGTACGGCGACGTGCGGGCCGTGAGCCATTTCAGCTTATCGTCGGGCGGCAGGAATTCTACGGGCTGGATTTCGAAGTCGAATCAGGCGTGCTTATCCCGCGGCACGAAACGGAAATGCTCGTCGAGAGGGCCGTTGAGATTTTAAAAGACGCGGAACAACCGAGTTTTTTCGAAGTCGGCGTCGGGACGGGCTGTATTTCGGTGTCGATCCTTCATTTGATAGAAACGGCAAAAGCCGTGGCCGTCGATATTTCGGAACAGGCACTCGATCTGGCCAGACGAAACGCTGAACGCCATGGTGTTTCAGAGCGGTTATCCTTGCTGAAGTCAGACCTTTTCGCTGAAGCCCGCGGCAAATTCGACATCATCGTCTCAAACCCTCCGTATATTCCACTCGGCGATGCCCCGCAACTTCAGCCCGAGGTCGTTAAATTCGACCCGCCTGAGGCTCTTTTTGCCGGTCTCGACGGCCTGGACATCATCAGTCGGATCATCGCTGAAGCACCTCGGTTTCTGAAGCTTGAAGGATATTTGCTTCTGGAGATCGGCCAGGGACAAGCCGCGGGCGTCAAAGGTATGTTGGGGCCGGATCAATGGGCAAGCGTCGAGATTCTCGCGGACCTACAGGGCATACCCCGAACGTCGGTTGCCCGCACGGCTCGTTGATCACTGAGGGGATCTCATATGGGGGGGTTCCTTATAGCTCAATATTTTCGCTATATTCAAATCGCTTGCGTTTCCGATACAAGTGGAGTTACTATGAGGGTATAAATTGACCGGAGTAATTGAAAATTAGCCTTAAGGCCGAAATACTGTTCTGTTGTCAGATTTTCAGAATCGTAACTTCGAAAGATGGACCCCTTTTTTGATAATTGGAGGTGATTTTTGTGAAGGACATGCTATACGCACTATTAGCTCTCGTGTCTGCGATCGCAGCTGCATTTTCGTTCTATACATATACAAGTAGTAACGATAATAAGCTCTATCTCGCACTCGCCATTGTATTTGCCCTGGCCACGATTATTCTGGGTGGACTGTTTCTCTCGGGCCGGGTTAATAAGGGTGACGACATACACATTACGGAATAGCCGCCGCCGAGTGCCGGCTGATACCTGTCAAGGATTACTTTTTCGAACTAATTCGGAATAAGGCCTTTTCGTATATCTGTGCGAAACGGTCGCATTGATCGATAAATCTGTGGGCGGTACTTGTTACCGCTCTTTTTCTTTTAGCGAGAGCCCGCCGACCCACCCGCACAAAACTATAGAAATCGGTGCAACGAATAGGTTATCCTTTATTTGCTGCAGTCTTCCGCGCGCGCCTTTCTATGATTGATACCGTTATTGTTGCCCGCGACCTAAAGCCAGCCCTTGTATTTCTTAGCGGGGAGTTGATCGCCGTGCCAATCCCTCTCGACCGCGAAGAAGTAATTCTGGGACGAGCCCTTGAGGCCGACGTACGCGTCAACGACTTTCAGGTTTCGCGGCAGCATGCCCGCATTCTGACACGGCTCGACGAGAATGGTGCCGATGAGTATGTCGTTCAGGACCTCGATTCACGCAACGGCACCTATCTTAATGGCCGGCGCATCCGTCAGGAGGTCCTTGAAAATGGAGATAAGATCACAATCGGGGATACGATATTTCGATTTGACCTGCTGGATGAGATAGACCGCGAATACCAGCGGCAGATCCACCGTCTGATCTCACACGATGATCTCACAGGCCTCTTATCGAGCCGCTCTTTCTTTTCCGAGCTTCGCCGTGAGGCTGGCCGGGCAAATGTAGAAGGCCGCCCTTTCTGTGTGCTGATGATGGATGGCGATAATTTTAAGTCTGTAAACGATTCATATGGCCATTTGACCGGGAGCAAGACGATCGAAGAGATCGGCTTTACGATCATGACAAACCTTCGCAGCGGCGATGTGGCGGCGCGTTTCGGAGGAGATGAATTTGCCGCATTCCTGCTCGATGCGGACCTTCCGCAGGCGCTAGTCGCGGCCGAACGCATTCGTGCGGGCATCGAAAGCTATGAATTCAGCGTCGTACGGCAAGGCGGCCCGAAACAATCGCACCATATTACGGTCAGCATCGGCATTGCGTCCTTTCCCGAAGATTCGTCTGACCCGATCGAGCTTGTTGAAATGGCTGATTCAGCCCTATATCGGGCGAAACGGAGCGGCCGCAACCGTGTGACCGCCTACAGGGAGATCACGGACGAGGAGGCCGAACGGACATTGCCGGTCCGACGAAGGGAATAATTGCAACTATCGCATGCCTAAGGACGTGAAAGACAATGGTTTCTCGTTCGTGTTAGAATTTTGAATTGTAATTTGTGAGGCAGTTTGTGCCGTCAGTTAGCATTATCCCAACGTGATCACAAAGCTTAATCTTTCAACTTATCCCTTTAGAAACCGGGCCCTTCCATATCTGGTGGCCGGGCTGCTCCTCGCCGTGAGTTCGGTAGCGGGTGTTTACAGCCTCGCGAGGCTCAACGAAAATCAGACTCAGAACGAACGTCTCGTTGCGGCCGTAAAGGAACAGCAGGACGAGATCGAACGCCTAAAAGGCGAGGGTTCGAAGGTCCAACAGCTATTGACCGAGGATCAGAAAGCCCTTTTGACCGCGGCTCATAAGCTGGTCGCTAACAAGACGTTTGGCTGGTCAAGGCTTTTTGCGGACCTTGAATCGGTTTTGCCCGGCAGCGTAAGTGCTTCGCGGATTTCGATCGAAAATGTATATCAGGACGCGGGCCGTGTGCGGGCCGAGCTTGAATTGAGCGTCCTCAGTCGCGATTATCCTGCCGTCATATCGATGATCGAGAGAATGAACAATTCCGGATTATTTCTGGCCGAGCTTCGCGGGCAGAATCTTCAAAAGAATGAGCGCATGACCTTTACGGAGTATACTTTCAAGCTTATCTACACGCCTGCTTACGGATATTCCACAGAGCCGGCCGCGACAGATATCGCTCAAAACCAAACGGGAGGTGCCCAATAATGACTGAGCAGGAACCTCGTCCGGTTGAACAAGAAGTGGTAGAGGTCGAAACCGTAGTCGTGGAGGTGCAGCCCGTTCTCGTTACACTGCCGGCGCGACCGCGTAAGGTTTACGCAGGTATGTGGGGGACGCCCGAGATCGCAGCGGTTGCCGTTTCGACGCTGGTCGTCCTATTGGTGATGGTCGTCTATTTCTTTTGGGTGGTCCCGTCCGATCGAGAATTGGCAAGAAATCGCTCCGAAGCCGATCGGCTTGAGGCCGAGGTAATGTCGGCGCGTTCGAAGTATGGTGAAATAACGGATACTGAAACGCAAGTCGGAAAGCTCGTCGGCAGTGTAGAAGACTTTGAAGCGAGATTCCTGCCGATGTCGAGGACGGGCCAGACCGCGCTGTATCAAAAATTGAATGGGCTGATTGCGGCATACGGGCTCGTAAATTCATCGGGCCCGGATTATTCGCCGCTTGAGACGACGGATATTAGCTCGGGCGACGGAGGTGACGAGGAAAAAGGGCGTTCGAAATTTCGGAGCCTATATCCGGGCGTTTACGTGTCCACTACGGTCGAAGGCTCGTATCAGAATCTAAGACGATTCATTCGCGAGATCGAAACGGGTCGGGATTTTATAGTCGTCAGTGCTGTCGAATTGGCCCCCTCGGAAAAGCAAAGTGATACGGCACAAAACACTGGCCCAAACACCACATCGAATACCGGCCCGGTCGATCCAAACAGGAGTTTTCCTGGAGTTAACGAGCCAAGTGCTCAGCCTCAGGCTCCGGGCAGGCCGCAGCAGAAAGGCAAGACACATGGTGAGACGGTCAGCCTGCGAATAGAATTGGCTGCTTATTTTCGCCGGCCCAATTACGCGCCGGTGGATGCACAGTGATCGTTTGAGAAAAGTAATGCGGTTATTAGAAGGTAAAACGTCAACTGAACGGAACAAAATGATCGCCGCGGCAATCCTGGGCGTCGCCTCGCTGTTGGCGCTGTATATGGCATTTGGCAGGTCCTTCTTTGGCGGGACAACCACGGCCGTAACCGTTAAAGTGTCGCCGACCCCGCGGCTAGGCGTGCCACCTCCTGCGAACCGTGGCGATACCGTGCTGCCGAGCGCGGATGAGCAAATTTTTCAATATCAGACGACTCCAGTTATATATAATCCCGGCAGTGTGGGAGCACCGGACGCTGGCAGGAATATTTTTGCATTTTACGAGCCGCCGCCGCCATGTAAGGGAGCGGAGTGTCCACCGCCACCAACGCCGCCGCCGCCGCCGCCAATGCCCACACCGACCCCGGTGCCTACTCCGCCAATAATGATCGCGGCGGCCCCGCAATCTGTGTTTGCCGGACAAAAAGGGTTCAGGCTTGAAGTGACAGGAAACGAATTCCCCGCGGATGCCCGCATCTATTTCAATCAAAATGAAATGAAGACGACATTCGTAAATGCTCAGAGAATGTACACCGAGGTGCCGGCCAATTTCATTACGCAGGAAGGTCCACGCCAGGTTATAGTCCAGACACCGGACGGTAAGCTCTATTCGAATCAAGTCCTGTTAAGGGTCCAAGCCCCGCCGAAGCCTTCGCTTCAATACATCGGAATGATCGCTCGAATGCGATACAACAATGACACGGCCTATTTTATTGAGCCCGGAAACGACAAACCCATCGGACGCCGACTCAGTGAAATTGTGGGAGGCCGTTTCAGGCTGGTAAATATCTCAGCGGAAGAGGTTATTTTCGAAGATGTGAATCTCGGCTTTAGACATTCCATTGCGTTGAACAAAACACCTGCACCGTCCGGTCCTGGCGGGCAACTCCAGAATCAGAGCGGATTCGGGCCGGCCGGGCCGGGCGGAAATCCGGTTGTAATGCCGGGGGTCCCTGGTTTCGTGCAGCCTCAGCCTCAGCAACTACCGCAAAGGCCGCAGCCTAATGCAAATCGGCCCAGGCCAAACCAACCGGCCGATGAGGATGACGATGAGCCTCGCTAAAGACGAACGCGGGATGACCCTACTGGCCGTCATGGCTGTCATGGCGATATTTGCTATCGGCTTGATGGCTGTCGCCCCATCGATACAGATGGGGATCCAGCGTGAGAAGGAACTGGAATCCATTCACAGGGGCGAGGAGGTCGCCGAGGCGATCCGTCAATATGTCGAATTCTATCGAGGCGCCCGGCTTCCGAATTCGATTGACGACCTTCTCGACGGGCTTCCGCAGGGAACAAAAAAAAGGGCCATACTCAGGGCGTCTGCGGCGATCGATCCGCTTAGCGAGGACGGTCGATGGCGTCTGATCAAGCCAGAGATAAGCTCAATGGGCTCGTTTGTTCGACGTGTACAGCAGTATAATGGCGGCATACTGCCGTCAAATCCAAGTGGGATCTTCGATAGATACTCGGCCAGGCTGCAAGGTGCCCTTTCGGTGGACGATCTCGCGGATGACGAACCCGAGGAAGACGCTATTGACATGGTGACCGATAACACGCCATTTATCGGCGTTGCCAGCCAGAGCCAGAATAAGTCGATCCTCACCTACTACGGGGCCGAAAACCATTCCAGATGGGTGTACACGCCGTTATTTCGAGGCCCGACAAACATCTTCCGGGGCGGTAGGCCCGCGCCGCGCCCCTTCGGCACACCGGCGCCTGGTCGTTAAAAAGGCTGAGAAATTAAAAGGTGAAAAAGCGTAGTAGCCAAATTGGCCGATCGCAGCTTTTTCACCTTTCTTACTTCCTAAAGTCCATTACGATGTGGGCAAAGGCTTTTACGCCTACATCGAGACGGCTGTCATCGATAAAGAAATCCGGCGTATGATGTGGCGGTGCTTTTGCAGGGTCCATTCCTTTGGGCATGCCGCCAACAACGAAATAAAACGAAGGCACGGTTTGGAAAAAGGCAAAATCCTCCGCTCCGGTCACCCACTCGCCAAGTTGAACGTTATCCTTACCCGCCGCCTTCTGCAGCGAAGGCAGCATCTTATCGACAAGGGCCGGAGTGTTGTGTGTCACGGGGGCCTTGGTGTCGATCGAAACCTCAGCGGTCGCGCCCATGCTTTCGGCGATGCTCTTAGCTGTCTGGCGGATCTTCGCGTGAACATCCTTTTGCATCTCGCTGTCGAGCGTACGGATCGTACCTGCCATCACTAATTCCTCTGGAATGATGTTCTCGCGAACGCCGCCGTTGATGCGGCCGACGGTGATTACCACCGGAGCCTTTGGCAGATCCGAACGCCGAGCGACTATCATCTGCAAGCCGGTGTATATCTGTGTCGCAACAGCTATAGGATCGACCCCGAGCCACGGATAAGCACCATGTGTTTGCCGGCCCTTGATCTTGATCTCGAACCAATCGCTCGCTGCCATTACTGATCCCGGCTTGTATTTAATAGTGCCGATCTCAGTTCGCGAATTGATATGGATGCCGAAGATCGCATCGATCTTGGGGTTGTCCATCACGCCCTCTTTTACCATTAGCGGAGCACCGCCCTCTTCACCTGGGGGCGGGCCTTCCTCGGCAGGCTGGAAAATGAAAACGACCGTTCCCTTGATCTTATCCTTCATCCCGGCGAGCACCTCGGCGGCACCCATGAGCATCGCGACGTGAGTGTCATGTCCACAGGCGTGCATTACACCAACGGTTTGTCCGCCGTATTCGGCAGTGGCCCTAGATCGGAACGGAAGGTCGTTCCGCTCGGTGACGGGCAGCCCATCCATATCAGCCCGAAGCCCGATCACTGGCCCCGGCTGCGTTCCTTGGAGAATGCCAACAACGCCGGTCTTGGCAATTCCCGTACGAACTTCAATCCCCAACCTACGCAGATGGTCTTCGACATACTTGGCCGTCTTGACCTCGCGATTACCTAGTTCGGGGTGCTGGTGAATGTGCCGACGCCACTCAATGATCTTTGGCATCAACCTGACTGTGGCCGCGTCGATTTCATCAGAGTTTGGGAGAGAAAAAGCTGAGCTTGCACCGGTAACGAAAACGATACAAATGAACGTAATAAATCTGTACATTTTACCTCGCAATAGATGTATTTACTTCTGGGAACCTAGCAAATCCTAACCCATATCGACCGCAACATCAATCGTCTGACTGGAGGGCAAGCCGCCGTAGACTGGAGGGCAAGCATCCCTGCTTGCCAGATTACCTATTGAGCGACATCGAAAATATCGGAATAATACGCATCTATTGGACAGTAGAACTTTCGGCAATCAAGGATCCTAAACTTGCCTTCCGATCGCGAATACTTTAACCAGTGCCAATCCCGCGAAAAAGCCTCCGATGTGAGCGGCGTATGCGACGCCGCCCGTTCCTGATGGCGTCAGGTACCCTACGATGAGCTGATAAGCGATCCAGATACCCAGAGCTACGAAGGCAGGAACCGTCGTTAGGAAATTAAAGATTATCGCCCGTACCTTCCGCTGCGGGAAGAGCAGAATATAACCGCCAAGCACGCCCGAAATCGCTCCCGAGGCCCCTAGCATCGGTATTATGGAATCCGGATCCATCATGATCTGGGCGGCGGCAGCGGCAAATCCGCATACGATGTAAAATGCGGCGTATCTGAGATGGCCCAGAAGGTTTTCGAGATTGTCGCCAAAGATAAACAGGAACATCATATTACCGAAGATATGCATGACATCGCCATGCATGAACATCGAGCTGAGAAAGTTGAAATAGACGGGCAGCGGCGAGGCATAATGCGGGACCTGGCCGGTATTTCCCATCGCATCACGTACAACCTGAACTCCTGAAATATCGACTCCGGTCGTGATCTCCTGAGGGACAAGCGAGTAGGCATATGTGAATGAATCATTTGTGCCTATCTGCTGGAGCAGGAGAAAGACAAGGATATTGATCCCTACGAAAAAGTAGTTAACGAATGGAGTTCTTATCCGGTCCGAATTGTCGTCACCTATTGGAAACATTGCTCTGCTCCTCTCATTTCATTTTATTGACAACTAAGAATCTACCATAATTCAAAATCTAGCTCAGGCTCGTACTCTGTCGAGTGGTCAACAGGTCATAACCTTCGCTGCGTGCCACAAAAGTAGCGGCGGTAAGGTCGCCAACGACATTCAAGGTCGTGCGGCACATATCGAGGATTCGGTCGACACCCAGGATTATCGCGATAAGCGCCGGATCGATCCCGATCATAAACAGGATGCCGATAATAAACGGTATCGAGCCTGACGGTACGCCGGCGGTCCCAATCCCGCCGAGGATCGCAAGATAAACGACCATCAACTGGAGCGACATCGTTAATTCGACTCCCGCTAATTGAGCGAGAAACAGCACCGTCACGCCCTCGTAAAGGGCCGTGCCGTTTTGATTGGCGGTTGCACCTACAGTCAGGACGAAACTGTTGATCTCCTTTGGTACGCCGAGGTTCTCTTGTGAAACCCGAAGCGCAGTGGGCAGCGTGGCATTAGACGATGAGGTCGAGAATGCCGTCAGGATCACGGTCTGCACGCGTCGGAAAAATTCGATGGGGCTGATCTTAGAGAGAAACCATACGGAGAGCGAGTAAACACCGAAAAAGTGGATCGAGAGCCCGAGCAGCACGGTCACGACAAACCAACCAAGCGACTGAAGCAGCTCTATCCCGAATTGCGAAATATTATTAAAAAGCAGGCAGGCGACCGCATAAGGAGCAAACTTCATGACGATGTCGATGATCTTCGCCGTTATCGCAAAAAGAGACTCGCAAAACCCGACGAATGGCGCCGATACAGCCGCGGGAAGCAGGGTTATCGCGATGCCGATTATCAACGCGAAGAACATTATGTGAAGCATGTTCGGGCTCGCACCGGAGATCGAGTTGAAGACATTGCTGGGTACGATCGTCTTGACCGCCTGCATTAGCGCGGTATCTGATTTGGCAGACTCGGCCGCTTTCTTTTGTGCTTCGGTCGCAGCCGAAGCTCCGCTGCTGAATTCTGCCTTAAGAGCTATCTTTGTCTCTTCGCTAATTTTTTTGCCCGGCTCGATGGTGTTCGCCAGCGTCAGGCCGATAACCACAGATATTGCCGATATAATCAGCGTGTAAGTAAATGCCTTGGCACCGATCCGTCCAAGTTTGCGTATATCGCCGATACCGGCAACGCCCACCACCAGCGATGAAAAAACCAGAGGCACGACGATCATCAGCAGCAAATTCAGGAACAACTGTCCGATGGGGCGGGTGAAATTTTCGACCGTCCACACGACCCATTCATTGCTGCCGCCCAGAGTCCAATTGACGGCAAGGCCGCCAAAAACGCCGACAGCGAGGCCGATAAATATCTTGTTATGAAGCGGCATTCCCTTCGGCTTGTCGGGCGTGTCATCATCGAGATCGGTCGTCAATTCGCGTTCGTATTCGTTTGGCACATTCGTTTCATTTTCTGGATTACTCATGGAAAACTATTCTCCTCACGACAAATGTTCCGTCGCACGTTCGAGCCTCGCGGTAGGGAAGATGGGCCGGCGAAAATGTGGCGTCGCGCGATTATGGGGATATTAAAGTTATAGTTCAAGTCACCAAACGACCTGTGGACCTGCCAAAAAAAATATTATTCCGAAACCGTCTGATAAGCTGATGACCCAGCCTACCCAAAGCGAAGTGAAAGTTGATTTGTTATCCAAAAAAGGCGAAACTTCGAAACATGAAAAAACTGGCACTGCATTGGCGAATTCTGATAGGAATGGCCGCGGGCATACTCTTCGCGGTGATCCTGACACAGTTCACTTGGGGACAGGGGTTTATCGTTGACTGGATAAAGCCTTTCGGGACGATATTCATAAACGCGCTAAAGCTAATAGCCATCCCGCTGATATTGGCTTCTCTGATAAAGGGCATCGCCGATCTGAACAATCTGACGCAGCTTTCAAAAATGGGGCTGCGGACGGTCTCGATCTACCTGGCCACTACCATTATCGCCGTCAGCCTGGGCCTCGCTATCGTTAATATCGTCAGGCCCGGAACTGCTGTTACGGAAGAAACACGAGCGCAGCTTATTTCAAGTTATGGAACTCAGGCTGGCGACCGCATCACTGCGGCTGAAAAGCAAAAACAGACCGGCCCGCTAAAGGCACTCGAGGACCTCGTGCCCGAGAATATCGTCGCCGCCGCAAGTGCGAACGGCAACATGCTCCAAGTGATCGTTTTCGCCATATTCTTCGGCATCGGCCTGATCCTCATTCCCGCCGATCGCGCAGCGCCGGTGAAGGGCTTTTTTACCGGATTGAATGACGTCGTTTTAAAGATGATCGACCTGATAATGCTGGCCGCGCCCATAGGCGTGTTTGCGCTTCTGGCCGCGATCGTCGCCGAGGCTCCGGGCGCGGACCTGTTTGTCGCTCTTCTTTGGTACGCTTTTTCGGTGGTTCTCGGGCTCGCGCTACTTTATTGCTTTTACGTTTTTCTGGTTTGGGTGTTTACAAAGAAAACACCGCGATTCTTTCTCACCGGGATCGCACCTGCACAATTGTTGGCATTTTCAACCAGTTCGAGTGCCGCAACGCTGCCCGTTACGATGGAACGGACCATTGAGCATCTTGGCGTTGACGACGAGGTCGCCAGCTTTGTTTTGCCTATCGGCGCGACGGTAAATATGGACGGTACAAGTCTGTATCAGGCTGTCGCGGCGGTCTTTATCGCTCAGACTTTCGGCATGGATCTGAGCGTCGGTGCTCAGCTCGGTATTATCCTTACCGCGACGCTTGCATCAATAGGCAGTGCGGCTGTCCCCGGGGCAGGAATGGTGATGCTTGTGATCGTCCTGGCCCAGGCCGGTATCCCTGAAGTCGGCCTTGCGTTGATCTTTGCGATCGACCGCCCGCTTGATATGTGCCGAACGACGATCAACGTCACCGGCGATGCAACCGTCTCAATGATCGTCGCCAAATCACTCGGCAAGCTTGGCGAACCAGTCGAACAAAAATGGGATGACCGGCTGGATGACGTGATTTGAGGAATTTCGATGTTTTCGTCTGGATTATATTTCGATAATTCAATGCTCGTGTAAGATTTATTGACCGCAATCTTAGAATCAGATATTCTGATTCTAAGATTGTGAGGTCCTCGACGATGCCAAAGATCCTAACAGTAACCGAAATGGCCCGCGGCTTTGCGGACTATATAAATCGCGTCGCATACCGCGGCGAGCGGTTCATTCTTACGCGTGGAAACAAGCCGGTCGCCGAGATCCGCCCGTTGCCTGTGGGCCGAAAGTTGTCCGAACTGCCGGGGATCCTCGCTTCCGTCCCTCACCTTGAGCCTGACGACGTGGAGCAATTTGCCAAGGACGTTGACGATGCCCGCGAGGAATTAGCCCATTTTCCGGTTCGTGACCCATGGGAAGCCTGATCGATACGAGCATTTTTATCGAGTCCGAGCGCGGTCGACTTGATCTGGATACCCACATCTCGGAGCGCGGTGACGAGGATATGTTTATGTCTGTGATCACCGCGAGTGAACTTTTGCACGGAGTTCATCGAGCGCGGCCTGACCGTAAACTCTCGCGTTCGACAACGATCGAAGGCTGGATAGTGCAGTTCACATTGCTTGACATCGATCTGGCCGTGGCTCGTTCTCACGCGCGTTTATTTGCCGAGCTAAAGGCTGCCGGACAGGTCATCGGCCCACACGATCTATGGCTTGCCGCTTCGTGCCTAACACACGGATTAAAGATGGTCACGGGGAATATTCGAGAGTTTGCGCGAATTCCTGGACTCACCGTCGAAAATTGGTCCCGAGAGGTTTAGCTAAAGGGCGATAATGTTTACCTCGATCCATTTCGAATCTAAAGGCCGGATGACTACCAATGCCTCCGATCCTAAAGTCACTGAGAAACTCAAAGCGATCGTCGGCAGTGAAAACGTCGTCGTCGATCCGACGCGAGTCGAGCCGTATGGTGCGGACGCTGTAAAGGAAAAATTCCCGCCTGAGGCCGTCGTTTTTCCCGAGACGACACGTCACGTCGTTGAGATATTAAAGCTTGCAAACGAATACATTTTCCCGGTCACAGCCCGCGGCGGCGGGGTCGGTTATACTGGCGGAGCTGTGCCCGTCGACGGCGGCATCGTGATCGGTACCGACCGGATGAACCGCATTATCGAGGTAAACGTTGATGACCTCTACGCGATCTGCCAGCCAGGTATAAGGACGATCGAGCTGCAGGACGCGGTTCTCAAAAAAGGGCTGATGTTTGCTCCCGATCCGGCGAGTTACAAAGACAGTTTTATCGGCGGCAATATCGCTGAGAACGCCGGCGGGATGCGGACACCTAAATATGGGGTGACAAAGCACCACGTTCTCGGCCTCGAGGTCGTGACCGCGACAGGTGAGATCATCCGAACCGGCGGCAAGACCGTAAAAAATGTTGTCGGGTTCGACCTCACGGGCCTGATGTGCGGATCAGAGGGGATGCTCGGGATTATTACCGAGGCGACGCTCAAGCTGTTACCGGTGCCTGAGGCGACGTCGACGGTGCGTGCGAACTTTCACTCGATGGAGGCGGCCTGCCGCGTGCTCACAAAATTCACTCCGCACGGGCTGCTCCCGATGGCGATGGAAGTCATCGACAAGTTTTGCGTCGAGGCTGTTGAGGATAATTTCGCCTTTGGCCTCTCGAAAGACGCCGAGGCGATACTGCTAGTTGCCGTTGATGGGTCACAAGAAGAAGTGGAGCGAAATGCGGTTCTAATCGAGCGTATCATTGCCGAGAACGGCGGATTCGATATTTTGCGCTCACGAAGCAAAGAAGAGGAAGATAAGCTGTGGGATGTCCGCCGGGCGATCTCGCCGTCATTGATGAAATATGGCACGCTCAAGATAAACGAGGACGTCGTCGTACCGCGTTCGAAGGTCCCAGAGCTTGTCGCTAAGATCGAGGAGATCGGAAAGCGGCACGATACCTTCGTAGCCAATTTCGGCCATGCCGGCGACGGAAATATTCATGTTAATTTTGTAGTAGACAGAGACGATCCAGCTGCAATCGAGCGTGCCCGAAAATGCGTTTCCGAGACTTTCCGGCTCTCGGTCGAACTCGGCGGCACCATCTCAGGCGAACACGGGATCGGATACGTAAAAGCCCAATACCTCGATTACGCCCTCGACCGCCCGACGCTCGAAGTGATGAAAGGAATAAAGAAAGTCTTCGACCCGAACGGGATATTGAATCCGGGAAAGATGTTCCTTTAGGAATTTCGGTGTTAAAATCATCTGTATGAGTGCTATTTCGGTCAATAAGCAAATTCTGAGCGGAACGCCTGTTTTTGACGGCACCCGGGTACCGGTTTCCATTCTTTTCGATTATCTCGAGGACGGCAAGCTTGATGAATTTCTTGAGAACTATCCTACGGTGAGCCGAGACCAGGTTACTCAAGTAATAAAGCTTGCGGCGAAGCTGTTCGCCAACGGCGGATTAGCTCATGAAAATCTTAATTGACTAAAACCTGCCAATAAAACTGAAAGGCAGTTTTGGCGAACGTCACGAGACCTACACTGCCCGAGACATGGGCTGGCAAGGGAAAAGAAATGGAGAACTTCTTGGGCTCATGACGCTAGACGGTTTTGAGATTTTCGTAACGATGGACAAGAGCCTTCCCAGTCAACAGAATCTAAGAAAATTTGGCATAGCAATAGTAGTACTTCGTGGCGTAAATAATAAATTAGAAACTCTTCAGGATCTCGTGCCCTTGTTGTTGTCCCGCATCGAACAAGAAATAGGACTTGGCGTGATTGAAATTTCGGAATGAACTAATCGGTTCGGTTGAGTCGCAAGGTCGATCTCGCCGACGCACTCTTATATTCTAGAGCTGCTCGATACCCCGAATACCTCATGATGAAGTGCCCAGGACATCAGATCGAAAGTAGATAAATCCTGAAACTATGCATATTTTTAGAGGTCTGCCCGCTCGGGTAATAGTAATTTTGATCATGTCGGGGAGCCTACTGGCACAGACCGACAAGACCATCGTCCTGGTCCGCCATGTTGAGAAGGACTCATCGCCTACTGCTGACAAAGTTGATCCGGAGCTTTCGGACGAAGGCCGCCAACGAGCTGAGCAGTTGGCTAAGCTTGTGAAGAAATACAAGCCGCACGAGATATTTTCGACGAATTTCAAACGTACGCGGCAAACCGCCGAGCCGGTCGCCAAACGCCGTAAGAAAGAGATCCAGACGTACGATGGGTCAAAGCCCGCCGAACTGGTGCAAAAGATAATGGACCCGGCCAGTAAGACCGTTCATTACCTCATCGTCGGCCATAGCAATACCATCCCCGGCCTGGCAAATCTTCTGGCCAAGAAGGAGATCTTTCGTAACCTTCTCGAGACGGAATACGGCGTCATCTGGGTAATACGTATGAAGAACGGCGTGCTGACACGATTGGAGGTCCACCCCTACTAACCCCGTCGTCGTCCTGCCGCTAGTTGCCCGGCATGTTACAATGCCGATATTCACTCATCCCGGCAAAATAAATAGGAGAATTATGTTTATCAGATCGATCATGGGCTTTGCGTTCGTTGCTTTGGTGCTCGTTTTGGGCAGTGGTATTGCATCGGGTCAGGCTCCGACCCCGGCACCAACTCCGGCACCAACCCCGGCCGCTGTCGCGATGCGTCCGGTTGATGCGTTTTGGGGTGAGATGAAAAAGCTGTGCGGCAAGGCATATGCCGGCACGGTAGCTGCCGACACGTCGAGTAGTCCCGATTTTGCGGGAAAGGCGCTTGTGATGCATGTTCGCTCGTGCGAGGAAAATCGCATTCGGATCCCCTTTTTCGTTGGCGATGACCGCTCCCGAACCTGGGTCCTGACTCGAAAAGGTGACCGCATTCAGCTCAAGCACGACCATCGACACGAGGACGGCAAACCTGAAAAAGTGACGATGTATGGAGGCTGGTCGACCAATGCAGGTGAAGCCATCCGGCAGTTTTTCCCCGCAGACGAGGAGACGACAAAGGTCGTCGATCCGCCCGTGGGCGATGCACCGTCGGCGGCGGCAAATATCTGGTGGATCGAACTTGTTTCGGGATCACACTACTCCTATAACCTCCGACGGCTTGGCCGCGGCAGGCTATTCACCGTTAAATTCGACCTCGCAAAAGAGGTCCCGGCTCCCCCGGCACCTTGGGGCTGGAAGGATTGAAAATGGGATTGGATGCCGGAATCGATATGAAAAACGTAACCAGATATTCGTTGTTATTAATGGTGATCGTTCTGATCGGGACGGCTGGTGTGCGGGCTCAGGCAAACCTTGCTTCGCCGGCCGATACGTTTTGGAGCGAGCTGCAAAAGCTTTGCGGCAAAGCATTTGCGGGGTCAGTTGCGGCTGCTCCGGAAAACGACACGACCTTTGCGGGCAAAGATCTTAAGATGCATGTCCGCTCGTGCGAAAAGGACAGAATTCGCATCCCGTTCGTTGTCGGCGACGACCTTTCCCGCACTTGGATCTTTATGCGAAAAGATGGCCGCATCGAGCTACGCCACGACCATCGCCACAAGGACGGCAAGCCCGACACCGTTACAATGTACGGCGGCTGGACGACCAGCGGCGGCGGGCCGACTCAGCAGGTGTTCCCTGCGGACCAAAAGACCGTTGACGTTATTCCGGCCGGAGCGAACAATGTCTGGTGGGTCGATCTCGTTCCCGGCGGCCATTACGGTTACAACGTCAGGCGTTTGGGCAGCGAGCGACAATACAGCATAAGGTTCGATATCACAAAGCCGATCGAAACCCCGCCTGCTCCGTGGGGATGGAAAGACTGAAGAACATCAAAACTGATGGTCGGTGAATGAGCCAAAAAATGTCTTAAGCAGCTTGTTCCGCTTACTTTGACCCTGTTTTGGCAAAATAGCCCTGGCGGTGAGTGACTTTGATCTTTTCCTTCACGAGAGTCTGGTTTACAAGCTGGATCTCGATCTTACGAAATGAACCGTCACGGGATTGATTTGTCGGCTCGTAGGCCACAAGGTACTGCGAACGCATCTCTTCCTGGATCTGCCTGAAAGCGTCGCGAAGTTCCCTCTCATCCCGTGGAAAATAGGCCCGGCCGCCGGTCCTCTCGGAGATCTTGTTTAACGCACCAGTATCCACAGCAAATCGGTAACTTCCACCTATACCTATAGAGTAAATGATCGCTTCAGATCTAAGAGCAGCTTGCACGGCATCCTCCAGGCTTTTTCTGCCTGACGTATTGTCCCCATCAGACAAAAGTATGATTGCCCGCCGCGTCCGCTCCGGGGCTGGTCCGAGGATTTCGTCGGATGTAATCCAAATGGCGTCCCAAATAGCGGTGGAACCCGCGATTCTTTGGTTATCACCTGAGATAGGCGGGGTTCCGGCAACTACCCCTCCTCCAATGTAGCCCGAAGGCGGAGTAAATTTCACGCGCTCGATCGCGTGTCTGAGCCGCACAAGATTATTGGTCATCCCCTGTTCGAGCGTTGCCTCGCCGGTAAAGGAGATCACTGAGACCTCATCTTTTGCAGGTCTCATGACCGTTTCAAGAAAGGCGATTGCTGCAGCCTTCTCGTCCGGCAGAGTCCGCTCTTGCGAAACGCTGACGTCGATCAGGATCGCCAGGCTGAGGGGCAGGTCCACCTGCCGGGAAAATGCAACGACCTCCTGTGTCTGTCCGTTCTCGATTATTCGAATATCTTCCTGCCGCATACTTGTCAGCAGCCGGCGGTTGCGATCCTGAGCGGTAAACAGGACGTTGACCACTTCGCTGTCGATCTTTATCACCTCATCGTCTTCGTCGATTACCGGAGGTGTGGGCGACGGTGTCGGAATGCTCGCTGCGTACTGCGGTATTCCTTTGGCGTCCACATCAAAAAAGCCCAATAACGCAGCGAATATGATTACAGCAACCAGAACGGTCAAAAATCTATTCTTCGAAAACATTTCCATTACTTACTTGAGGCTGTCCTGGATCGCGCGATAGCTTGTTTTCGTGCGGATCTTGTATTTCTTGTCTTTCTCACGGTCAACAAATTTGACCTCGACCTTGCGGTTACGGCCGTCATAATTTTGATTCGCCGGGCGGTAGGTAATAAGGTACTGCGAACGCAGCTCTTCGGATATTCTCTTGAAGGCACGTTCGAGCGCGATCATGTCGCCGGAAAAGAATGCCTCGCCGCCTGTTTCTTCGCAGAGCTGTGTCAGGAATTTGTCTCCTTTGTCCTTGACGGTGCCGGCGTCTACGCCTGGCACGCTGCCTAGAAATCCTGCCTTTGTCGAAATGCCGAATATCGTCGTTTCAGTCCTTTGGGCGATATCTATCGCGTCTCGCAGATCGGCCCGGCTGAATGTATCATCACCGTCTGTGATGATCACGATGACGCGGCGGCCCGGCACATTCCGTAGTTTCTCGTCCGTGAATTGCCATACAGCATCGTATAATGCGGTCTGCGATCCGGGGTTCTTTACCCGGTCAACCGCCCGGTCCAGCAGGTCGTGCTTGTCCGTAAAATCCTGTCTGAGCGACACCTCATGATCAAACGTCATGAATGCTCCCTTATCTTTTCGAAGACGAAGTACCGTGTAGAGAAAATCCTTCGCTGCCTGCTTTGAGAAACTCAATTTACCGACAGTCGACGAAGAGGTATCCATTAGGACACCAACATAAACCGGCGGATTCGTCTTTTCGTCCGAAAAAAACGTCACCTCTTGCGGTACGCCGTCCTCAAATACGCGGAAATCATTTCGCGACAGGCCCGTTATCAAATCTTTTTTCTGGGTGACGGTGACAGGGAGGCGCACCTCGAAGACCTTTGTCGGCCCCGTATCTTCCTGCGGCGGTGCCGGCGTCGGCGTCTGGGCGGCTACCGTCATTGCCAGAGCAACACACACAAATAACGACTGTAGTAAAATAAAACGAACGGATCTGATCATAAAAAATTGATGAAAGCCTGCCAAGTTGTCCAATGTTTTCGATGCCCCGGCACTCGCGGATGTTGCCCCATCTGTAAGTGCCAGAGTATATCAAAAATCTATTTTGACGGCATCGCGGGCTTCGGCAGGCATGGAACTCGAGAGAGGTTTGCCGCAGTATTTATAGGTAAATGAAGGTCGTCGCAGCCGCGTTATGAATCCAAATATCTTTAGAGAATATGATATCCGCGGTATTGTTGACGTCGATCTTACTGATCAAACGGTGGCAACACTCGCCCGTGCGATCGGTACGTTTTTCAGCTCGAACAACGCGCGTCGGATCGCTGTCGGCTACGATGCGCGTGCAAGTTCGCCCGGATTTGCCGATCGGCTCGCCGCCGGCCTTAACGGCACGGGCTGCGATGTCGTCCTGATCGGCAAGGTCACCACGCCGGTCCTGTACCACACGGCTTTCACTAAGGAGGTCGACGGCGGCGTGATGATCACCGGCTCGCACAATCCGCCTGATCACAATGGATTTAAAATCTGCCTCGGTAAACATACGCTGTTCGGCTCGCAGATCAGGGAAATAAGGGAGATAGCGGCAGCCGAAGATTTCAGGACGGGAACCGGAACGATCGAAACCCTGTACGTAATCAACGATTATTGTACCGACATCGCATCGAGGATCGAGCTTGGGGACCGCGGCAGAAAGCTCAAAGCCGTCATCGACGCGGGCAACGGCATGGGCGGCATAACTGCTGTTCCCGTCTACCGCAGCCTCGGCGTCGAACTCGTCGAGCTTTTCACCGAGCCCGACTCGACCTTTCCAAACCACCATGCCGATCCGACAGTCGCGGAGAATCTGCAAGATCTGATCGCCGCGGTACGCGAAACCAGGGCCGATGTCGGCATTGCATTCGACGGCGACGCCGACCGTATCGGCGTTGTCGACGAGACCGGACGCATCATCTGGGGTGATGAACTGATGATCCTTTTCTCCCGCGAGATCCTCGCCCGTCGGCCCGGCTCGACGATCATCGCGGAGGTAAAATGCTCGCAAACGCTCTTCGACGACATCGTAAAACACGGCGGCCAAGCCATTATGTGGAAAGCGGGCCACTCGATCATAAAAGCCAAAATGAAAGAGACCGGAGCGGTGCTGGCAGGCGAGATGAGCGGCCACATTTTCTTCGAAGACCGCTTTTATGGATTTGACGACGCTTGTTACGCCGGTGCACGTCTGCTCGAGATACTCTCAAAAACCGACAAACCGCTCTCCGCCCTACTAGCCGATCTCCCCAAAACCTTCTCCACCGCCGAGATCCGTTTTGCTTGCCCCGACGAAACCAAATTCGACGTCGCCGCCCGTATCGCTGAGCATTTCCTCGCTCTCGGCCACGCTGTAAACACCATCGACGGCGCGCGGATCGACTTCGCCGATGGCTGGGGCCTCGTCCGGCCATCGAATACACAGGCGATACTCGTGCTGCGTTTCGAGGCGAGTTCAGCCAATGCTCTCGCCGAGATCCGCTCGATCGTGGAAACGAAGGTGGCTCAGATCATCGCTGAGAGCAGTGTCGATGAAACGCAAGAAAACCGCGATCCTGCCTAATGGCACAAGATCGCGGTTCTAGCCGAAAGTCTTTTTTATTGGTTCTTAACTGCTAACGCGGTCCGAACCCTGCTGTTTGACGAGTTTGTTGTACACGCCAAAAAGCAGAAGCGGTGCGACCCATTGGCCCACGAACTGCGATTTGTCCTTTTTGCCGGTAAATTCGAAAAACGCCGAAACGCCCATAGCGGCGATAGAAGCCCATAGAAACGTATCCGAGGGCAGCTTGGCTGTCTGTTCTTCTATCGTGCGGGCAACGACGCCCTCGGAATGGCGTTGCGGTTCCGATTGCTGGTTTTGCTGCAAGCTGTTGCCTGAACTCTGTTGTCCGCTGCCGAAGCTGCTTGATCCGCTACTCTGCGGCGAACCGCCGAAACCGGCATTCCTCACGTTGTCGTCAACTCCATTGCCCGTTTTCTTTTCCGGTGTTGTTGTCTGATTCATAATTGTTACTACCTCCACCTTGCTCTGTTGTTTATTGAATAATTGCATCCCGCCTGATAGCGGAACGAGATCTCGGCGATCAGGGCCGTCTGTGGTCCCGACCGATGAGTCCACTAGCAGAATACCCAATTCGCAGGGGCGGAGATGTTCTCTGAAATACAATGCGAGAAGTTTTGCGGGAAAAAGGGTTGACGAGATCGATCGGGACTCCGAGATATCCAGCTGATGTCTA
>JBGTCF010000021.1:0-23735 GCA_041748975.1 Pyrinomonadaceae bacterium | reverse complement strand
AACGGCGTATTTGAGACGGATGAAAAATGAGGCCGAGAGTGTTCGCAGCTTTTCCCGGTGGCATCGGCTTATTCTTTCGCCGCAGGCGAGTCCAACGAGGTGATTTGATGAGATATGACACGATCGCCGATATCTTTTCGGCAAATAAGAAGATTCGGAAACGCCTGGTTGCCATGGTGGCTGGAATTTCTGAGGATGAAGCCGCAATTGTACCCGCCGGCGAGAAATGGTCGATACGGCAGATCGTCGAACATTTAGCAATGGTCGACCATGGGGCCGCGCGTATTTGTCAGAAATTACTGATTGAGGCAAAATCCACGGGAAAGCCATCAAATGGCTCGATCGCTATCTCATCGCGTTTTCGGCAGCTGATGGAAAGGATGGGCGATGAAAAGGTTGAGGCCCCCGATCGTGTTCAGCCGACAGGCAACGTTAGAGTATCCGAGTCAATTGACCGCATTAATGACAACCAGATAAATTTTGACTCAATGCAGCAAGGCCTCGAGACTTATGACCTGACCGAACCGAAATTTCCTCATCCCTATTTTGGCCCGATAAATGCGGTCGAGTGGCTGATTATCGCCGGCGGCCACGAGCATCGGCATACAAAGCAAATTGAAAGATTACTGGAGCGTATTCGGAGCAAAAAAAGCCCCGGTTAGAAGGAGGGTGATCTAACCGGGGAAATACTCCAAACTGATCATCATAGCAAACTGACTTTCGGCTTGTTTGAAGCTGTCAATTTGATGGCAGCGAGCCACGCTTAGTTTGCCAAAGAATAAGTGGCTTGTCTTAACTAAAATCAGCCTTTTTAGTTGTCGCCCCTTTTACTCAGCTAAAGCGATCATATGATAACATTTTTCTTTCATATGTATAAATTTTTTTTTCGTTAGCAGGATCATTTCTCCGGGCGCGACCTTAAAATGGATAAATTCTCGATTCGCGGCGGCAAACCGCTGAAAGGAAAAGTAGAGATAGGCGGCGCTAAGAATTCCGCTCTTCCCTGCCTTGCTGCTGCGTTACTGACGGCTGAAACCGTCACGCTTCATAACGTTCCGTATGTAAAAGACCTTATCACCCAGCGCAGGCTGCTAGAGGATCTCGGCGCGACGGTCCTGACACCGGAACTTCGAACACATAAGATCACTGCCGGTAATATCGAGGTATTCGAGGCGCCCTACCACCTTGTAAAAACGATGCGCGCAAGTGTTCTAGCATTGGGGCCTCTTCTCGGACGCTTCGGAAAGGCTAAAGTGAGCCTGCCTGGAGGATGTGCGATCGGTACTAGGCCGATAGACTTGCATCTTAAGGCGTTCGAGCAGCTTGGGGCAACCGTTTCGCTGGAATCTGGGGACGTTGTAGCCAGTGCTCCAAAGGGCCGCCTCATGGGCAACACGATCAATTTCGAAAAGGTCACGGTTACAGGCACAGAAAATGTCATGATGGCGGCCGTTTTGGCGAAAGGGAAAACCACTATCCACAATGCTGCCGAAGAGCCGGAGATCGAGGACCTTGCCGAACTCCTGAATAAAATGGGTGCCAGGATCAAGGGAGCCGGCACGTCGACAATTAAGATCGAAGGCGTCGAGGCACTAAGCGGAGCCGAGCACACCATTATCCCGGATCGCATTGAGACCGGAACCTTCATCGTTGCATCGGCTATCACAAACGGTGACCTCGAGATCAAAAGTTGCCGGCCAGAGCACCTGACCGCAGTTATCGAAAAGCTGCGCGAAACCGGCGTGGAGATCGAGGAAATAAATCAGAGTACTCTGGCGGTCAGACGTGGGCCAGGCGGGCTAAAGGCTCGTGATGTAACGACGGAGCCTCATCCTCTTTTTCCGACCGATATGCAGGCACAATACATGGCTCTGATGACACAGGCTGAAGGTGTTTCGCATATTACTGAGACCATTTTTGAGAACCGTTTTATGCATGCCTCAGAACTTATTAGAATGGGGGCCGATATTACAATCTCGGGCAACACTGCAACCGTCCGAGGCCGAACAGGCTTGATGGGGGCACCGATTCTCGCGTCTGATCTTAGGGCCTCGGCATCCCTTGTTCTGGCGGCCTTGTGTGCAGAGGGAGAGACGACGATCGAACGGGTTTATCATATAGACCGCGGATACGAAACAATTGTCAAGAAGCTAAGATCCCTGGGTGCTGACATCGAACGTATCAAGGACGGTTCGAACTCCGCTGACCTGGAAGGCATGAAGTCAGATGCGGGTACTTAAAAATTATTTTGCAATGCTCTAATAAAGAATAGCTCTAGATATGGGTTCCGAAGACTGCATTTTTTGTAAGATCGCTGACGGCCGCATTCCGTCCCCAAAGATTTTTGAGGATGAACTCTGCGTTGCGTTTAACGATCTCGATCCGCAAGCTCCGACACATATACTGATCATTCCGAAAGACCATTTAGATTCTCTCGACGAAGCGGTCGAAACTCAGAAATCGATCCTTGGGCATCTGTTGTTGACCGCCGCAGAGATTGCCCGCTCCCGCGATTTTGCTAAAGATGGTTACCGAACGGTCATCAACACCAACAAAGACGGAGGGCAGACCGTTTTTCATCTTCATGTGCACTTATTGGCCGGCCGTCAGTTTGTCTTCCCTCCTGGGTGAGATGCGTTGTATTCGATTAATTTATGAAACAGATCTCGCTGTTGCTCACCATTATTGTTTTGACCGCCCTAGCAGCAGGCTGCTCGATGGGCGGCGGAGATAATAGTGAACAATCGTCCAACGCCGAGGCTGTTTCTGAGTTGTCAACAGCCAATATTACGGATGCAAAGGTGGCTCTCGCTGAGGGAACCCGGCTCCTCGACGAGAATCAGACCGAAAGTTCGATCGAATTTCTCCAGCACGCAGTATCACTGGACCCGGATCTGGCCGAAGGGCATTTCAAACTCGGGATCGCATTCTCACTGCTTGAAATGCAGCACGAGCAGGAAGGCGTAGTTACTGAGACGCCGTCAAATTCCAATACTGGACGCACAAAGCCGCGATCAGAAAGGTCCTTCGAGCGTGCTGTAACTGCGTATGAGAAATGGCTCGATGCAAATCCAGATGATGATGCGGCCCATTTTAATCTCGGCCGTACTTATTCAAAATTGAACAAGGATGAAGAGGCCGAGAAGGCATTTAAGGAAGCGGTCGAACTCAAACCTGATGACAGCGAATATCAAACGGAACTCGGAGCGATCCTTATAAAATTAGCCAAATATCATGAGGCGATAGCGCCTCTAAAAAAAGCCATCGAGCTGGATGCTGAGAATGTACGGGCCGAGGACCTTCTCGAAGAGGCCCAGGCCGGGCGACAGCGGCTCGATTTCGTTTCACCGAAACCGGATGCTAACAAGCCGGCTTCTAATGCAAACACTAGCTCCAATTCGGCCAGAGATTCTAACTCCAATACCCAGACGCCGCCTCGGCCACCAAATACCAATAGTAAGCCGTCGGTAAACCCATCGCGTAAGCCTACCCCCACGGCCGACAGGCTTCAATAGTAAGTCGGTGTGATTCGAAAAAACACACTTCCATGGCGAAGTGTGTCAACTTGACATTCGGAAGCAGAAGCCACAAATTAAGCTTGGTCTAAATAGCGTTGAGTTGTTGGCTATGAACATCGTTCTCGAACCAGGTAATGCTCTTTCTCTGGAGCGGCGGATCAGCATGCACGAAGCTCGTGAAGCGATCATCGATCGGCTGGCACGCGACCTGCCTACCGACATCGATCTCGAACGGTTCTTAAACGTTGTGGTTTCAGAGATCGGACGTATGCTGCACGCTGATCGCTGTGATCTACTGCAGTTAAATGAGGGCCAGGCCCTGGTGATCAGCCATGAATGGCGTAAAGACAAATCCGTTCCCAAGAGTCAGGGGACGACGATACCGTTCGATGCGAAGATGCTCGCCGAGCGGTTTGATGTAAGCAAACCCATCCGCATTAACGATACCTCCAAAGCTCAGGATCCGACCTTGAAATTCTTTGCTCGGGCACTCGAGACACGTTCCCTCCTCATCATCCCGATCATTCTCAATGAAAATGTTCTCGGCCTGCTCGGCCTTCACGACACGCATGAACCGCGGGAATGGCTCGATGAGGAGATCGCCTTTCTCGAATCGATCGCGAGACAGCTGGCGATTGGGTATCAGTACACGAGCCTCTATGTAGCGCAGGAGCAGGAGAGCCGACGCACTAACGCGCTTTTAGAGATCGCCAACACGCTCAATTCGCATTCTGACTTTAAAGAAGTCTCGGAGCGGGTTATGGAACGGGCCATCAATCTGGTCGGCGCGGACTACGGCGCCTTAGGCGTACTCGACCAATCTGAAAAACGCATATCCCTCGCTTCGTTCAAATCAGCCGAAGGCATTAAATTGGGAAAGATGTTGAAGCTGATCGAGCAGCACAACAAATCTCTCGCAGTCGATTCGTTTTCGGCATTGGGCGAATTGCTTCGTGAAGGAAAGACATTAAGGCTGGCAGATTCAGAGCTTCCACTGGGTATCCGACTATTTTTCAATACCCAGCTCCGCGGTAAAGCGGCCCTGGTCACGCCCGTGAATGTCGCCGGACGCGCCTTCGGCCTGCTTGGGTTTGTATGGAGTAAAGAGAGTACGTTCGCCGACCACGATATAGCCTTGATCGAGGGTATTGCCGATCAGATCGGTACCGCGCTCGAGCGTGACCAGCTCTCGACCGAGGTTATGCGGCTCAAAAGCGAGCTGCATCAAAAACAGAGCGAGATTGTCGGCCAAGCACCCGCCATACGACGGGCCATCGAGCTTGGCTTGAACGTAGCCGACACGAGCACCACCGTTTTGGTCCTTGGTGAATCGGGTACCGGAAAGGAACTGATCGCAAACCTCATCCATTACAACTCTGGTCGCGAGGGAAAACCCTTCGTGAAGATCAACTGTGGAGCAATACCGGAAACGCTTCTGGAATCTGAGCTTTTCGGACATGAAAAGGGTGCGTTTACCGATGCCCGAAGCCAACGTCAGGGCCGGTTTGAAGAGGCAAATGGCGGGACCCTTTTCCTGGACGAGATCGGCGAGATGTCTCTTCAGGCGCAGGTCAAGCTATTGCGTGTAATGCAGGATGGTGAATTCACGCGTGTCGGCGGCAAGCAGGTTTTGAAAACGGATGTTCGTGTCATAGCAGCGACCAATACCGACCTGGAAAAAGCTATTGAGGAAGGCACTTTTCGCAAAGATCTTTTCTACAGGCTCTCGGTATTCCCCATTTCACTATCGCCACTTCGTGAAAGGATCGAGGATATTCATCTCTTGGTTTTTCACTTCCTTGAGGATTATAAGACAAAGTCGGGCCGGTTCATCTCGGGCATATCAAAAGAAGCGATGCGGGCATTAGTGAATTATGATTGGCCCGGAAATGTTCGTGAGCTGGAAAATGCGATCGAACGCGGGGTGATAATTGCCTCAGGCCGCCAGATCGAGCTTGATGACCTTCCTGACGCGATCAGCCGCCGAGCGGTAGAGGCCTTTGCTTATGCCCGTCAAGAGAGGGCCACTGCTGCCAGCGAAGGCCGTGGAGTAGGTATATCGATCGAGCTTCCGTCGGCCATGGATGAGATCGAAAAAAAGGTGATCGAGGCGACACTTGATTACACAGATGGCGACAAGTCTCGTGCGGCCCGGCTGCTAAATATCGGACGCAAAACACTTTACCGAAAGCTCGACCAATACGAAGCCGAATGATCTGATCTATTCGTTTAGCTATCGGAGAAACGAAAATGTGGAAATAGTAATCGGCACCGCCGGGCATATTGATCATGGCAAGACCGCTCTCGTCAAGGCACTCACAGGTATTGACGCGGATAGGCTGCCGGAAGAAAAACAGCGCGGCATAACTGTGGATCTCGGCTTTGCCGAGTTAAGCATTGGAGACATTCATTTCGGGTTTGTCGATGTGCCGGGCCACGAAAAATTTGTTAAGAATATGCTTGCCGGCGCCAGCGGCGTCGACTTGGTTGTTTTGGTCGTCGCTTCGGACGAGGGCGTTATGCCCCAAACACGCGAGCATTTCGAGATCTGCCGATTGTTGGGAATTCGGCAGGGAATTATTGCTCTCACTAAATCAGACCTCGCAGACGCTGAAACGCTTGAACTTGCACGAATGGATGTAGGTGAGCTTGTCCGCGGCTCATTTCTCGAAAATGCGCCCGTGGTCTCTTTGAGCGCCCGAACAGGCGAAGGTATCGACGCGCTGAAGAAAGCTTTAGTAGATATAGGCTCTCGAATCATTCGCGATGATGACCGACGAGTAACTCGATTACCGATCGACCGCAGCTTCTCGGTCAAGGGCTTTGGTGCAGTGGTAACGGGAACACTGGCCTCTGGCGAACTGATCGAAGGATCGGAAATGGAATTGCTGCCAGAGAAGAAAAAAATACGAGTTCGCGGGCTGCAAACGCATGGCCAATCGGTTGGGCGGGCATCGTCCGGACAAAGGGTCGCCGTCAACCTTGGCGGCATTGATCATTCCCGCGTCGCTCGCGGAATGATGTTATCGGATCCCGAAGTATTACATCCGACGCAAATCATAGATGTGCAGGTTGAGGTGCTCAAACAAGCCCCTCGACCACTTCGTACCCGTCAGCGAATCAGGGTGCATATCGGCACAATCGAGGCATTAGCCCGAGTACAGGTGCTTAACGATTCGGGCGCGATCGCGCCCGGGAGCACGGATCTCGCCCAGATCAGGCTCGAAATTCCCGTCGTTGCGGTGCCCGGTGAGCGATTTATAATTCGTAGTTATTCGCCCCAGGCAACAATCGCCGGAGGAGAGGTGATCGATCCCTTGGCCGTAAAACATCGTCGCAGGGATCTTGATGAGGTCCGGCGCTCGCTCACGGCTCTTTTCGACGCAAAGGGCGATCACGACCGCACGGTGGAGATGCTGGTGACGGCGGCAGGAGATTCCGGCATCACTTTTTCGCAGATCCAAACACGCATGGGGCTTCGGGCTGATGTGCTGCGATCCGTCATCAATCAATTCGTCGAAAATGGCAAAATCCTGGATTCCAACGGCTTGTTTATATCAAGGGGCAATCTGGAACACCTATCGGTTTCGCTGAGAAAGAAGATTGAGGAATTTCACCGGAGCGAACCGCTGGCGAAGGGGATGCCCCGCGAGCAGGCTCGTGACGGGTTGTTCAGTTTCTTACCGAATGAAGTGTTTCAGTCGGCGATCGAGTCTCTTGTCGAGGATGACGTAATTGCGGTCGATAAAGACATATTGAGGCTCGCCTCGCACCATGTCGAACTATCACCAGCCGAAGAGGCTCTGCGTAAGAATTTAATTGACCGTTACCAAAGGGCGGGGCTCGAGGTCGCCAAACTCGACGAGGTAAGTGCGGAATGTGTCTCGGAAACCGCGTTCCCACCGCAGCAGGTTCGTAAGGTTTTTCAACTATTGATTGACGCCGGTGAGATCACAAAAGTGACTGACGATTTTTATTTTTCGTCCGATGCAATAAAGAAACTGATCGCAGATCTCAGGGGTGCGGCGGCCGATTCAGGTGATCGGGTCATTGACATACCAAAATTCAAGGAGATCGCCGGCGTTTCGCGAAAATATGCGATACCGCTGCTCGAGTATCTTGACCGCGAGCACGTCACTGCCCGTGTTGGCGACAAACGTGTGATCATCTGATGCGCAAATTCCTAACCGCAAAATGGCATGACCTGATAATGGCGAATTACGAGGTCGAACCTGCGCTTCTAGCCCCACACGTACCGCTTGGGACCGAACTCGATCTCAACGAAGGCCGCTGCTTTGTCAGCCTTGTCGGATTCATGTTTCTGGACACGCGCGTTCTGGGCATTCCAATTCCGTTTCATGTTAATTTTGAGGAAGTAAATCTGCGTTTCTACATAAAGAGAGAAGTTGGCGCCGAGGTTCGCCGGGCGGTATGCTTTGTGAAAGAGATAGTGCCGCGATGGGCGATCGCCACCGTCGCCCGCGTTCTTTACGGTGAGCCATACGAATGCTGGCGTATGGGTCATCGCCGAACGCCGACGGAAGTGGGCTACACATGGGCAGACGGCAGCCGCTCGAACGAATTTCGGGTCAATATCGGCGATAATTTAGGTGTTCCCGGCGAGGGTTCGCACGGCGAATTTATTATCGAGCATTACTGGGGTTACACAGCGCGGGGAGGCCGCCGTGTCGACGAATATAAGGTCGAGCATCCCAAATGGGAGTTGTTTGAGGCCAAAGATCCGCAGATCGACGTCGACTTCGAAGCCACTTACGGCCGGGAATTTGCGTTTTTATCGGAAGCAAAGCCATACTCGGTATTGCTGGCAAAAGGTTCGGATATTGCGGTTTATAAGGGTCAGCGTCTCAAATGATTATTGGAATTGTTGCGGTCGCACACAACATGGCCATCGGCAAGGATGGCAAGCTTCCGTGGCACTATACGGAGGATCTCAAGTTCTTCAAACGAACCACGATCGGCCAGGTCGTCGCGATGGGTTCCACGACATGGCGGGCCATCGGAAAGCCTTTGCCCGAAAGGCTGAACATCGTGATAAGCCGCAGAGCGGCAGTTTATAACCTCACGAATGTGATCGGTCTCAGCCGTGTCGATCAAATAATTGAGCTGTCTGAGTATATTCGCGACAACATCTACATAATCGGGGGGGCGCAAATTTACAAGAGCTTTAGCACGATAATGGATGAGTGGCTGGTAACTGACATTCCGCTAACAATTCCGGATGCGGACACATTCATGCCCCCGGATTTCCTTGACGGATTCACGGAGGCCGAACAAACCACTCTCCCGGACGGCTTGATCGTAAGGCGGCTTAGCCGTTAAGTGCAAACGGGTGTATTATGCACAGCATCAGGATATTCGGATGAGAACGGGCTCGACGCTATTCAAAGCCGTGCTGGCAGCCTCGGTAGGAGTTATCGTCTATGTTGTCATTGACTCCCTTTTCGAAGGCTTCGCCCCGGCGATCGCTTTTATCCTTGCGGTGCTTCAGCATGGTCATTAAGGAGGTGAAATTATGATGGGTGGACGAACATGGGACGAATGGATCGACGAATACTCTGAGAGTCACCAGCATCCCGTAAACAAGGTTACGCATAAATTCGGCATACCGATGATCGCCCTGTCGATATTGCTTGTTCCAGCTTCATTTTTTGTAACGGGATTATGGCGTTTCTCGCTAGGCCTGTTCGTCGTCGGCTGGATCCTTCAATTCATCGGTCATTATTTCGAAGGCAAACCGCCCGAATTTTTCAAAGATTACCGGTTCCTTTTTGTCGGCCTCAGATGGTGGATAAAAAAGACGTTCGGTTAGGTATAGCGACAGTCCCGAGGCAGATATCTTGAAATCCCCGATCATCCTGGCTCTCGACATCGGCACATCGAGCGTTCGCGCGGCGCTCTTCGATGGCCAGGCCAATCTCATCCCCCGGACATCAGTAAAGATCGAATATTCCTTCACAGCAACCGTCGATGGCGGCTCCGAGATCGGTACGACATACGCGATCGAGCGGGTAGTGGCCGCAATCGATCAGGTTCTCGAAAAGACGAAAAAATTCAAGGGCGAAATTGAGTACGTTGCGTCGTGCTCGTACTGGCACAGCCTCGTCGGTGTCGATGCAAAAGGGAAACACACACCCGTCGTTCTCGGTTGGGCAGATACACGGAGCCGGGCATTTACAGACGTTCTCAAGAAGGGGTTCGATGAATCTGCGACGCATAACCGGACAGGTGCGAGATTCCATTCAAGCTATTGGCCGGCAAAATTGATGTGGCTCAGAAGCGATTTCCCAGAGGCGTTTTCAAAGGCCGCCGGACTCCTTTCGTTCAGCGATCTGCTCAATTTACGGTTCTTCGGCGAGATGGCGACCAGTGTTTCGATAGGGTCAGGCACCGGTATTTTCGATATCAGAAAATGCACGTGGGACCCGGAACTCATCAGGTTCTTAAAAATAAAACAAAGTATGCTGCCGGCGGTCGCAGCGGAAGGGCAGACGTTTCGGCTTAACCGAAAATTCGCTAAACGCTGGCCGCGGCTCGCCGATTCCCGCTGGTTTCCAGCCATTGCCGACGGTGCGGCCGATAATATCGGTTCAGAGTGTGTGACACGTGAAAGAGCGGCTCTGATGATCGGAACCTCCGGTGCAATGCGGGTCGCATACGAGGGCGAACCGCCCGCTAAAATACCAAACGGACTCTGGTGCTACCGCATCGACCGCAGACGTGTGATCCTGGGAGGAGCATTGTCCGACGGAGGCAACCTGTATGCGTGGATGAAAAAAAACCTTAATTTGCCAAAAGACGCCGAACAGCAGATTGCAAACCGACGGCGCGGAGGGACGGGCGTGACCGTTTCGCCATACTTTCACGGCGAACGCAGCACGCTCTATCGCGAAGACGCGAAGGGTGCGATCACGGGCCTTACCGCCTCGCACGATTCGGTCGATATCCTCCAAGCCGCAATGGAATCGGTCGCCTACCGCTTCGCCGAAATACTAAAACAGTTAAACTCTGTCGTAACGGTAAAAGAGATCGTCGCCTCAGGCGGAGCACTCCGCGACTCGCCCGTCTGGACACAGATAATTTCCGAAGTTCTCGGCCGCGACGTGGCAATGAGCAAAGTCCACGAATCATCTTTGCGCGGTGCCGTTATGAACCTTCTCCAAAACTTAGATTAAACTGATGTCTTGATGTTCGTCATATGTGATGTTATGATGTCAACATTATGAGGACTACTCTTACACTAGATGACGACGTTATGCTAGGCATCAGACGTATTCAAAAAAAACGTCCGGATGCGTCTTTCAAGCAGATCGTAAATTCAGTAATGAAAAAGGGTTTGGCCGCCGAGGGCGAAATACTGAATGTGCCATTCAAAATAAAGACCATGAAAAATGCCAAACCAAAACCAGGACTCAATTTTGACAACGTCTGGAAGCTATTGTCTGAGGTCGAGGGGCCGGGATATAAATGATACTTCTGGATGCGAACATTCTACTTTATGCGCATGCCGAAGAGCTCCCGCAGTTTCCAGTTGTTTCTCAATGGCTTGTTGACCAGCTTACTCAAGGTGGGGAATCGACTGCACTTTCATGGATCGGAATGACGGCATTTTTGCGAATCGTTACAAGCAAGCGGATCTTCGAAAAGCCGTGGACTGCCAAGGAAGCTTCGGAGCGAATTGATGCATTACTTGCCCATCCTAAGGTTCAGGTCGTCGGCCCGACTACCGATCATTGGAAGGCCTTTTCAAATTTATTGGTTGAATTCAACCTTGCCGGCGATATTACAATGGACGCACATATCGCTGCGATCGCCATCGAACACAACGCCTCCGTTGCAAGCTGCGACAAGGATTTTAGACGTTTTTCGGATCACTTAAAGGTCATTGACCCAACGAAGAATTAAGCTTTGCCTGCACTCGAAAGTATTGGCAAACATAGAATATAAGAAATGACTAAATCTGGGGCCACCAAAATTTGCCAATATTCTAAGATGGTAGTGTGAGTTTTTCATACTCGGGCATTGAGGTTAGTGGAGAGAATTAATTCTAAATATCAAGAAAAATGACAACATCTACTACCAACATCGACCAGCTTTGCACCAACACCATCCGAACGCTTTCGATCGACGCCATCCAAAAGGCAAACTCCGGCCATCCGGGCCTGCCGCTTGGAATGGCTCCGGCGGCTTATGTGCTGTGGACCAAGTTTCTACGGCACAATCCCAAAAACCCGAAATGGTTCGGCCGCGACCGTTTTTTGCTGTCCGCCGGTCATGGATCGATGCTGATCTATTCCCTGCTGCATCTTACAGGCTACGATCTGCCGCTCGACGAGCTGAAGAATTTTCGCCAGCTGCACTCTAAAACGCCGGGACACCCTGAGAATATCCTCACCGACGGTATTGAGATTACGACCGGGCCGCTGGGCCAGGGCTTTGCCAACGGCGTCGGGATGGGCATCGCGGCATCTCATTTGGCGTCGACATTTAATAAAAAAGGTTTTCCGGTTGTCGATAATTATATTTACTGCATTTGCTCGGACGGCGATCTGATGGAGGGCGTCAGTTACGAGTCCGCGTCGCTCGCCGGTCATCTCAAGCTCGGAAACCTGATCTATCTTTATGATGACAACAGCATTACGATAGACGGATCGACCGATCTCGCGTTTACAGAAGATGTAACAAAGCGTTTCGAATCTTGTGGTTGGGATGTCTCAGAGGTCGCTGACGGCAATGACCTAAAAGCTATCGAGTCCGCGATCAAGGCGGCACAAAAGGTGAAGAACAAGCCGTCGATCATTCGCGTGAAGACAATTATCGGCTACGGCATGCCGAAACAGGGAACGAGCAAAGCCCATTCTGACGCCCCTGGAGTCGACGCCGTCAAGGAGACGAAGCGGAACCTCGGCTGGCCCGAAGACAAGCAGTTCTTTATCCCGAAAGAAGCGCTTTCTCATTTCCGACTTGCCGTAAAAACAGGTCCCCGGATGGAAAAAGAATGGACGGCGATGGTCCGAAAATATGAGAAGGAGTTTGCTGAAGACGGCAAAGCGTTTAACCATATCCGCACAGGCGAACTGCCTGACGGCTGGGAAAGGCTGCTTCCAAAATTCGACGGTGCCGAGGCGAAGGCGACCCGCGCTTATAGCGGCGAAGTGATCAACGCGATCGCGAGCGGAATGCCGCAGCTCATCGGCGGCTCGGCCGATCTGACGCCGTCAAATAATACATTCATCAAGTCATCCGAAGACTTTCAGGCGGGCAGATATCAAAATCGCAACATCCATTTTGGGATCCGCGAACACGCAATGGGCTCGACCATGAACGGCATGGCACTCTTTGGCAGCGTGGTCCCGTATGGCGGCACCTTTCAAACCTTCAGCGATTACATGAGGCCCGCGATCCGGCTCGCGGCGTTGTCGCACATTCGCGTACTTTTCGTTTTCACGCACGATTCGATCGGCCTTGGCGAGGACGGCCCGACCCATCAATCCGTCGAACATCTGGCGGCACTGCGAGCTATGCCGAATCTCGCCGTCATCCGCCCCTGCGATGCTCACGAAGTTCGCGAAGCCTGGCGAGCAGCCCTTAAGCGGACCGTCGGCCCGACCGCCTTTGCACTCTCCCGACAAAAGGTCGATCTGATCGATCGAAAGAAATATGCGGACGCCAAAGGCCTTCACAAGGGCGGGTACATTTTGGCCGAGGCCGAAACAAAGTCCGGCAAGGCAACGACGCCAAAACTTATCCTGATCGCTACCGGTTCCGAAGTCGGTCTGGCTATGGAAGCACGCGAAAAGCTTACTGCTGAGGGAACTCCGACACGCGTGGTCTCATTGCCTTGTTGGGAATTCTTTGATGCACAGACCCAGACATACCGTGATGAGGTCTTACCACCAAAAATCACCACTCGACTCGCGATCGAAGCCGGAGTTTCCCAGGGTTGGCACAAGTACGTTGGCGACCGAGGCGACGTTCTTTCGGTAGATAAATTCGGGGCCTCTGCGCCCGCGGAAGATGTGTTTCGCGATTACGGATTTACGGCCGAGAACATTGTTAAGAAAGCTAAAAATCTTTTTGAATAAAAGCAAGATCGAGATGAACTTCGCAAGTGTCAAGACCCCGGCGTTATTGCTTGATACCGAACGCGTTCGCCGCAACGCCGAGCGGTTGAGCGAGATCGCAACGCGAAATGCCGTTCGCCTCCGGCCGCATGTCAAGACTCACAAGTGCGTCGAGGTGGCTAGAATACAAACTGGGGGACAGGATGGTGCGATAACAGTCTCGACATTAGCCGAGGCTCGGGCGTTTGCGAGATTCGCTTTCAAAGACATTACATATGCGGTTCCGATCGAAAAAGGAAAATTTGCCGATGCGATCGAAATTTTGCGGAGTGGTATAAAGCTAAATCTGTTGACGGACGACGCGGCGACGGTAAGACTGCTCGACGAAGAATCTCGAAAGGCCGGCGTCGAGTTCGACGTTTTCGTAAAGATCGACTGCGGCACCCATCGCGTCGGTGTCGAGCCGCACACGGCCGAGGCTATTGAGATTCCGCGGCTGATCACGGATGCGGCAAATCTGCATTTTGCGGGCATTCTGACCCACGCGGGCCACTCTTATAACGCACGATCCAAAGACGAGATTCTCGCGGTCGCAAGGCACGAACGCGATTCGATGGTCGAATTGGCAGAACGCCTTCGTAGGCAGAGTATTGAGGTCCCGACGGTCAGTATAGGTTCCACACCGACGATGTCAACGATCGACCACCTCGACGAGATCGACGAGATCCGCCCGGGAAACTACATATTTTACGATGCTTTTCAGGCTACTCTCGGAAGCTGCAGTTTCAACGATACGGCACTTACCGTACTCACGGCCGTCATTCATAAAGACAGCACAAGAAAACGTATTGTCGTCGATGCTGGTGCGATCGCCATTTCAAAAGATCGCGGGCCAATCGGGCTCGATCCGTTGTGTGGCTACGGGCATGTGCTGGATATCGAGGGGAATGAAACCGGAATGCGCGTTACGGGGCTTTCGCAGGAACATGGCGAGATCGACGCGGGCGAGAGCGGACTATTCGACCGTATAAAGGTCGGCGACCGCTTCCGTATTCTTGCCAATCATTCCTGTCTGACGGCTGCACAGCACTCGCATTACAACGTTGTCGACGGGGGCGAAATAGTTGACCGTTGGGAAATTCATCGGGGGTGGTGTTGATGATCAAGAATACGCTGCTGGATCAATTTGACCGGAGTTACAACGGCAACGGTTGTTCAAAGCGAAACTCGCCTGTTTGCCTCGTAAATTAACTCTCAAGAACGGCATAAAGATCGGCATATCCGAGGCGAAAGCCGGGATCACGCAAACGGCGGCCGAAAAGTAGTGGAAATGAGATGCGCAATTCATCTGCGATGCCTAATCTTTCAGACAACTGCTGACCGAGCGTGTAAACCATCATTCCCACGTTATCTTTTGCCAAGCCATTCCGCAGCGACCTCGCGGGGAGAGCGTTTGTTGCCGTCGACCTCGAAATTCAAACGCCGCATCTCGTCGGTCGAGATAGCGTTTGCTAAGTCGTTCAGTACCGATGCGACTGTATCGGGCACCGCCTGTCGATAAACGAAGACGGCCTGATAAGGCGGAAAATATCGCCTATCATCCTCGAGCTGATACAGGTCGAGGGCGGCGATCAGCCCGTCAGACGAGTTGCCGGCGATGATGTCCAGCTCGCCGGATCGGAGGGCCCGGTAGGTTAACGACAAGTCCATTTCTCGCGGCTGTTTAGCGAAATTGAAACTATAGGCTTTTGAAAATCCCGGATAACCGTCGGCCCGCGACATAAAATCCTGGCCAAAGCCGGCCTGCCAGTTTCGGGCGAGTGGAACGGCGTCGGAGATCGTTTTTAAGTTGTTTTCGCGGGCAGCCTCGCCGCGTACCAGTATTGCAAAATCGTTTGAGAAGCCGAGCGGCGGGCTGATCGCGAGATCGAATTTCGCGGCATATTCGGCCCTGGTCTGGTCGTAAACAGCTTGTGGATCGGTGATCGGCGGATGTTTGAGGATCGCGGTATATGCCGTGCCGGTGTATTCGGGATAAACATCGATCTGCCCGGCGAGAAGGCCATCGTGGGCGAGATTGCCGCCGAGTTCGAACTGGCGAGTTACCGTGTTACCCCGCTTTTCGAGCGATTGGGCGAGGATCTCGCCAAGAATGACGGATTCGGTGAAATCCTTTGAGCCGACGACGATGTTTTTCTGGTTGGCTGTCTCGATGTTCGATTCGACTGTATTTGAAATTCGAGATTTAAAATTTGAAAGGAAGCCGATTACGACCACAGCCGCGAGGACGCCGACCACGGCGAGAGCAATAAACCTACGCCGTGCTGCGGTTTTGCGCTCCGCGATCTCATAGCTTTTTTCGAATTGCCCGAGAGCAAAGTCGCAAAGTAGGGCAAGCAGAGCCGAGGCCAAAGCTCCCGCGAGAAGCAGATGATTATCATTTTGGCGAAGCCCGCGAAAGATATAGGTTCCGAGACCGCCCGCCCCGACCGCGGCGGCGACGGTTGCTACGCCGACCGAGATGACGACTGCCACTCGTATCCCCGTCAAAATTACCGGCATCGCCAGCGGCAGCTCGACGATCTTCAGCCGCTGCCAATCGGTCATGCCCATGGCCACGGCCGCCTCGCGGAGTTTGGGGTCGATGCCCAGTATGCCTGTCACGGTATTCCGGATGACGGGAAGCAAAGCATACAGGGCGAGCGCGATGATCGCCGTCCGTGCGCCGATACCGCCTATGAACGGGATTGGGATAAGCAGGCCGAAAAGGGCGAGACTCGGCACGGTCTGCATTATGTTGGCAAAACCGAGGATCGGTGTTTGGAGTTTCTTGATGCGGGTGAGCAAAATGCCCAGCGGAACGCCCAAGCCGACCGCAGCTGCGGTCGAAATTGCCACCAAAAAGATATGCTCGCGGGTAAGCGCGAGCAGTTCGGGCCAATTCGATTGTAGAAAACGGAAAAAATTCACGTGATCAATTGGCAGGTGTCGCCGGTGGCGCCGCTGGCTTCTTCGCAATAAATTTCGGCGTCACGCGCCCCTTTGTAATTTGCTCAAAAGCGTAAGCGTATTTTATTAACTGAGGCTCGCTCCAAGGCTTGCCGAAGAAAAACATACCAGCTGCGGCATTGTCACGCAGGCCGACCGGCACCGTGATGGATGGATAGCCGGCCACAGCCGCCATTGACCAGGTCGAACCTACGGTCGGGCCGACCAGGGCGTCGAGGTTGTGCGTTGCGATCGCGGCATCGATGCCGTCGTCACGAGCTCCTTTTCTTATCTTTGCGAGGGCATCGAGGTATTCTTTGTCGGACAGATCGCCCTTTGCCTGTGACTGTATGAAAAGCTCCTGGCCGAAAAGCGGAAGCTCTTTCTCTTTGTTCTCTTCGTTGAACTTGATCAGGTCCTCGAGCGTCTTGTATTTGCCGCCTCGCGCCAGCAGGTATTTGTTGAGGTCGGTTTTGAATTCATACAGCAGTACATTGAGTCTATCGGCGCCAACGTTAGCGACGGGGAACGTTATGTCAACAAGCGTCGCCCCGGCCTGGCGGATCTTTTCGATGAAGGGCTGGTAAAAAGCTGTGAAAGCATCTGCATTCTGCCGCGGCGGAACCATGACCACGCCGAGCCTGGCACCTTTCAGGCCGCCCGCGTCGAGAAATTTTGTGTAATCCTTCGCTGCTCGCTTATTAGCTTCCGATGTCATTGCGTCACGCCTATCGCTTCCCGCCATCGCTCCCAGCATTGCCGCCGCATCCGCAACGGTTCTGGTCATTGGCCCGGCTGTATCCTGTGTATGAGCGATGGGAATGATCCCGGTTCGGGATACGAGCCCGACGGTCGGTTTGAGTCCGACGACGCCATTGGTGACGGCAGGGCAGATAATAGAGCCGTTGGTTTCGGTCCCGATAGCCGCCGCGGCAAGGTTTGCTGATGCAGCTACGCCTGATCCCGAGCTCGACCCGCAGGGATTCTGATCGAGAAAGTACGGGTTATTAGTTTGCCCTCCGCGGCCCGACCATCCGCTGATGGAACGGTTTCCGCGAAAGTTTGCCCATTCGCTAAGGTTGGTCTTGCCGAGGATGACGGCCCCTGCCTTTCGGAGCTGCTCGACTACAAACGCATCACGCTTGGGCCTCGGAGCATCCATCAATGCGAGAGAACCGGCGGTTGTCAGCATCTTGTCGGCCGTATCGAAATTGTCCTTTAATAGGATCGGAATGCCGTGCATGGGCGACCTCACCTTGCCGCGTTTTCGCTCTTTGTCGAGTTGGTCCGCGATCGTTAGAGCGTCGGGATTGATCTCGATGACGGAACGGGTTTTAGTGTCGATCTGCCGGATACGCTCAATATACATTTCAGTCAGCCGACGAGCAGTCAACTGGCCCGAACGCATTCTGGCCTGGAGGTCGGCTATGGTTACCTCGACTAATTCCGGAAAGGGTCCGGCCGGATCAAAGGTCATTTCCCCTCGTGCATTCTTAAAAAGTGCAAACGACGCCAGTCCGGCGGCACCTGTTTTCAAAAACTCGCGCCTGTTTTGCTTAGTTTTGCTCATAGTCTCGTATATTACTCCCGATTCAGGCGGGCATCAAAATCGTGTCAAGATAAGCTCGCGCGAGCGGAATATCTGAGCGTCTGAATTCGTCGGGAGGGGCAGCCATCAATATGGAGCCTTTGTCCATCAGCGCGATCCGGGTGGCAAGCAGCATTGCTTCCTGTAGATCATGGGTGACAAAAATGGCCGTCTTCCCCAAGTCCCGGACCAGTGCCGCGAACTCCCGTTGAAGTCCGGCACGGGTGATCGCATCAAGGGCTCCGAATGGTTCATCGAGCAAAAGAAGGTCAGGGTCCGGGACCAATGCCCGGGCCACGCCCACTCGTTGACGTTGGCCGCCGGAGAGCTCATGGGGATAACGGTCCCCGAATTTTGCCGACTCCAGCCTAACGAGGGCGAGCATTTCGTCCGCCCGCGTTTCTGCCCGGGCAGCGTCAACGCCCTGGATCGTGAGTACGATCGCGGCATTTTGCCTGACCGTCATGTGAGGAAATAGCCCGCCGTCCTGCAGGACGTAGCCCAAGCTTCGCCGAAGCTCGACCGGGTCCCAATAGGTGGTCGCCCGACCTTTAACAATGATCTCGCCCGAAGTGGGATCGATAATACGGTTGATCAATTTAAGCGCCGTCGTTTTGCCGCAGCCGGACTCGCCCAGCAAAACAAGGATCTCGCCCTGATCAACTCGCAGATCAAGGCCCCGGATGATCGAAAGGTCCCCGATACTGTAATTAACAGACCGAAAATCGACCGTCGTTTTATCGTCATAGTTATTCATAGTCCAGGGTTTTATCGAGAATATTATTACATAATGCGAGTGTGAAACGACCGTTGATCGAGGCCTTCGGCGGCTGAGCATCTGACGGTCGATGTTATTATCTGAACAACGTGATCAATAAGGTCAGAGACAAGATACGAGAACTCGGGCGCATAACGCCGTTGGCGATGATCTCCACATTTCTTCCGATCGTCGGAAGTATGACGCTGATAGTTTTCATTATGCCGATAGGCGGGTGGCTGAGGGACAATTGGGAGATCGGGATTCTTGCATTTATAGCAGCCACGATGTTTTTTTGCGGATTGGCTTTGCTTCCTACAAACGTGATCGGCGTCGTCAGCGGTTGGGCTTTCAATTTTGAGCTGGGATTGGCGGTATTAATGGCGGGCATAATTGGGGCGTCACTGGTCTCTTTCTTTATCAATTCTCGCATCAGCGGTGAGCATCTCTCGAAAGCAATTGAAAACCATCCTCGATCCTCAGCGATCTACCGGGCCCTACTTCAGGACGATATCAGAAAAACGATCTTTATAATCGTCCTTTTACGGATGTCAGTGATCGTACCTTTCGCATTGACCAATTTCCTTATGGCAGCAGCCCGGGTCTCCCTCAAGGCATTCATTGTCGGGACCGCTGTTGGTATGCTTCCTCGTTCCGCAGCAATGGTTTTTGTCGGTTCCGGCCTCTCCGAACTCGACCTGAGCGACACGCGCGAAACGACCTTCTTCGCAATAGGTGTAGCTGCAACTATCGCGTCCGTAATCGTGATCGGGGTATTCAGCCGGAGAGCGCTGCTGCGGATGACGTAGTGAGATCCAGTCTTCTTTACGTTTCGCCAAGACCATTGCGCACGTTCCCTTTTGTCCTTACTGATCGGCAACGTTCCGTAACATACAGACAGAATAATAGAATCCACAATATATTAAGAGATCGGCTCGCTAGTCTTTAACGATAGCGGACAGGGGGTTTGTAAATTGGGATCGTCACAGCGACCTAACGAAAATGTGGTTTGTTCATTTGATCCGGGCAGCGGACCCATAATCGCAACGGCTATCCACGATAGCCACGCTCTCCGCCCGGAGGTCGCCGAGTTGATCAAACTTAGCGACCGCGACCGGCTTCGCGAAGAGGACCCGTATACCGGACGTTGGGTGGACGTGGCCGATACGCAGATCATCGCTTTGCGTTCGCGCTTTGAGGTTGATTTGAATCGTCCACGCGATAAGGCTGTCTATATCGACCCGGAAGATTGCTGGGGTCTGGAAGTTTGGCAAAAACGGCCGTCGGTCGAGATCGTGGACCGATCGCTCGAGCTGTACGACAGCTATTATTCCCTGCTGGGTTCTCATCTGACGGAAACTCGATCAAGATTCGAGAAGTTCGTTGTCCTGGATATTCACAGTTATAACCATAAACGCGATGGCCCTGACGCACCCGCGGAATCCGCTGACGAAAACCCTGAGGTCAATATTGGGACCGGTTCGCTGGATCGCTCCAAATGGGGACCATTGGTCGACCGGTTCATGGACGATCTGAGAACCTTCGATCTTAATGGGCGCCGCCTGGATGTGCGGGAGAACGTAAAATTTAAAGGCGGTCATCAGGTAAAGTGGGTCCACGAGAATTTTCCAGGATCAGGCTGTGGATTGGCAATAGAATTTAAAAAGTTTTGGATGGATGAATGGACGGGGCAGATCAACGATGAAATGATCGATGCGATCCGGGCTGCATTAAGCTCTACGATCCCCGGACTTCGCGAGGAACTGAATAGAATATGATCCGTGCCAAAACCGACAAGCAGAAGGGCCTTATCGGTGAGACAGCCGGGATCCTTCAAAGCCTAGCCGACGGAAATGCAGTCCGTGAGTATCTGGCCGAGGGCGGACGGTTGCACATCGACCGACCGCTCCCCTTTCTTTGTGTTTACCGCAAACCCCCTGAACACACTGACAAGGGGACGGCTCATCTCATCATGGGCGAGGCGTCTTACCTGCTCGCCCCCGGGGACGCGAAATATTCCCAGGAGCTGAAAGATCTGATCGGGTCCGTGTCGAAAGGGTTGTCTGATCAATTCGGTGCATTTCTGATAATCGAGGTGTGGGCCGTAGATATCCGCGAAAGGAAAGCGGCTGGTTACTCGACTGGATCGAAAGCTACATTCCGCATCTTTACCGACCGCGCGAAGGCGATGCCTTCAACCGTAGAGACTCTTTTCGAAAAGCTGGAAGCACTGAGAATACGGGATGAGGTCGAGATCGTGACGGAACAGGGGGCTTCGCCGCCCGGAATGGAACCTCTGCTGGACGCGGAAGAAATTCGGAAATCGAGCTGTCTGGTGATCGGCGTCGAGGTGTTTCCGATCTATCGCGATGCCGAGTCTGGTGATATTTATCGCTCGATATTGTCGTACCTGCGACGAGAATTCTCTAAAGTGCTTCAGCATACTTTTTTTGAATTTGTCCACGTGCAGACGCCAGAGCGTCCTACGCATCCTCAGATGCTGGGACGACGCTCCCTCGTCGATGCTGTTTGGACCGCCGATGCTGAACTCTCCGAGTTGAGCGATACATTTAATTATCTGCTGGCGGTAACGCCGGTCAATTCGACGGAGGCTTTTGAGGAATTTAGAAATTCTGGTTTCGAAAGAGACCCCGTTTTCCATTATCGGCTGCTTACCATCGATCCGGAGGCACTGAAACGAAAGCTTTACGCAATTTCGTTCGAGGAGATCGAAGACCCGAACATGGCCTACCTCCTCAGGGACAAACGGATCGAGCTCGACAGGCAGATCACGCTGATCGAAGACCGCAACACGCCTCGTTTCCTTTACGAGAGCCTTCAGCTTTTTCCCCCTGTCGAAGATGAATTGATGAGCCTCGCAAAAGAGATCCTCGACATTTCGAAAATACCCTCCGACTCGAGTGATCGGTTGGGTGCGGCTGAGGTCAAGGATCGGGCTGTCAACGAGATTGAATATTACAAAAAGATCTACCCTGAAATGACGGCGACGGTTGAGATATGTAAAGATACGCCCCCGGGAATGATGGTTTCGCACGATAAGCTCCTGATTGGGCACAGTACCCGTATATCTTCGGCACGAATAAATGCTCTGCTTCAGCACGAGGTAGGGACCCACCTCCTGACTTACTTCAACGGACGCGCCCAGCCATTGAAACTGCTTTACTCGGGGCTACCCGGATACGAACAACTGCAAGAGGGACTGGCTGTTTTTGCGGAATATCTCGTAGGCGGGCTTACGCTTGGACGGCTGAGGACGATTGCGGCCCGGGTCATCGCAGTTCAAAGGTTAACTACGGGACACAACTTCGCGAGAGTTTTCGACGAATTAAGAAGCGAATATGGGTTTAAGGACCAGACGGCATTTAACATCTCGATGAGAGTTTTCCGCGGTGGCGGTCTGACTAAAGATGCAGTTTATCTGCGTGGATTGGCCGAGATTGTGAAATATATTAAAGAAGGCGGTGATATCGAGACACTGTTTGTCGGGAAGATGGGCCCGGAGCATGTTTCCGTTATTCGCGAGCTGCAATGGCGCGAGGTCTTGGGGCCATCGCCGCTGCAACCGCGATATATGACATTTCCTGCAACGTCAGCACGTTTGGACGCTGTTAGGGAAATGGATTCTGTTTGCGGGATGATCTAGAAACTAAGGGCCCGACACACTTAAGGTCGGTTTTATGAAAAGGGGAAATTATGAAGTTCGGATTTGTAGTTAATGATGTGCTAACTGAGCATCCGCGATATACCACCACTCGGCTTGCGAGGACGGCTCGTGAAATGGGCCACGAGGCGTGGGAGATCGGAGTGGGAGATTTTGTTGCTGACAAAGATGACTATGTCCGAGCGCGGGCGAGGATGTCTAGAGCAAGGAAACACAAGGACGGCGAGGCTTATCTAAAGGATCTGCTGGGTAAGAGCGCTCATCAGGAGCTGATCAAGGTGGTCGATCTTGATATTCTAATGCTAAGGAACGATCCGGCTGACGACGCAGAACGCCCCTGGGCCCAAACGGCGGGCATCAATTACGGTGAGCTCGCCGTGCGGCATGGCGTTATAGTTCTAAACGATCCGGGCACCCTCTCGAGCGCTCTTAATAAGATGTACTTTCAGCATTTTCCACCCGAGGTGCGACCCCGAACCATCATTTCGCGGGATGTTGAGGAGATTCGGAAGTTTATCAAAGACGAAGGAGGCTGGGCGATCCTAAAACCTTTGCAGGGTTCAGGCGGAACGGGCGTTTTTCTTATAAAGCCTGAAGAAAAAGCGAATATTAATCAGATGATCGAAGCTATTTCGAGAGATGGTTACGTGATTGCGCAGGAATATCTTGAGGCTGCAAAGGACGGTGATACACGACTATTCGTAGTGAACGGCGAGCCACTGAAGGTCGATGGTCACTATGCTGCATTCCGAAGGGTCAGCAAGAAAGGGGACGCCCGAAGTAACCTTACGTCCGGCGGATCGATCGCTAAAGCGAAGGTGGACGATCAAATGCTGCGCCTTGCCGATATCGTCCGTCCAAAACTGGTGGCTGACGGTATGTTCATGGTCGGCCTGGATATTGTCGGGGATAAACTAATGGAGATCAACGTCTTGAGTCCGGGAGGCCTCGGCAGTGCTGAGAATCTGGAGGGCGGGACCGATTTTAGCCGGGCGGTTATCGAAAAATTGGAAAAAAAGGTGCGCTACAGAGATCATAGTCAAAACGACAACTATCTACGCCACAGTATCGACAATAAGACGCTTGCTACTCTCTGATTCTATTCCCACTCGATCGTGCT
>JBGTCF010000020.1:0-5959 GCA_041748975.1 Pyrinomonadaceae bacterium | reverse complement strand
ACTGAGGGCTACTGGTCGAAGCAGATCCTGGGGATCGGAATAGCCATAATTGCTTTTGCGATAATCGCTTTTAGCGATTATCGCCGCATAATTGATGCAGCACCTGTTTTTTACGGCATTGGATTATTTTTGCTTCTTCTTGTGTTGACACCTCTCGGCGTTGAGGTAAACGGTCAACAGGCCTGGCTAAGGCTTCCCGTGATCGGGCAGTTTCAACCGTCGGAGTTCGCAAAGATACCGACCGTTTTGATGCTTGCAAAGTATTTCGGTGCACGTGAGGCAAGAAACCTGAGGTTCAAAGAAACGCTGATCGGCGGGGCAATCCTCGCCGGTCCGGTTGGACTGATCATGCTCGAGCCTGACGCCGGGCAAGCGTTGACGTATTTCCCGCTTCTGGCGGCAGTTCTGTTTCTTTCGGCCGTCCGGATCAGATACGTGGTTATCACGCTCGTTGCGGCCGCAGTGCTTATTCCGGCCGCCTACACCGTCGGCGTTCAGACGGGCGCAATAAAGCGTTATCAGCAGGAAAGGATAAATGCCATTCTCGATCCGGAAAGCGTCGACCCTCGAGGATATGGCTATCACACGATCCAGTCAATGATCACCGTCGGAAAGGGCGGCCTTTCCGGTAACAAGGGTGACACCGAAACGTCTCAGAGTGTCCTTAAGTTTCTTCCCGCACCCCAGACGGATTTTATCTTCGCGGTAACTGCTGAAAACACAGGTTTTATCGGCTGTGTTTCGTTGCTGCTGGCTTATGCACTTCTGCTGTCTCGCATGATCGCCGGCGCGCGCGAAGCTTCCGACCGGCCCGGCATGCTTGTTATAATGGCAATTGTATGTGGAATGGCCTTTCAGATATTTATGAATATCGGAATGGCACTCGGTTCGCTGCCGGTCATTGGCGTTCCTTTGCCGCTTATGAGTGCGGGCCTGTCGGCGATCTTGTCGACCTTTGTTGCGATTGGATTTGTGGTCAGCGTTAAGTTGCGTCGTTTCGTCAACTAGGAGGTTTTAGAGTGGCGGTTGATTTGAAGAAGTTTAAGATAGCTGAAACGATACCAAACGGGTCTGAGCGTAGCTGGCTTTCGGGCCTGACATTTCTAATTGTTGCGGTGCTGCTTGCACTTTCAGCGGGTGCTCTGACAGGCGTCTTGGCGTCGTATTACCTCAACAACGGGCGTTACTCAATAGAAGTGTCCGCCTTGGCAACATACCGCCCGCCGCAGGTGACCACGATCTATGCCGACGACGGCGAAACGATCCTCGCCGAATTCGCGATCGAAAAACGTATCCCGATCAAGGTTCAGGACGTGCCCGACAAAGTCATCGACGCTCTTCTGGCGATCGAAGATTATCGTTACCGTGACCATATAGGGATCGACCCGTATCGCATCGTCGGTGTGGTTTTCAAGAATTTCACGACCGGCCGGCTCGAAGGAGCCTCGACTATCACGCAGCAGTTGGCCAAAAACCTCTTCCTGTATAAGGACCAGACATATTCCCGCAAGGTGAATGAATGGGCAGTGGCGCTCCAGATCGAGCGGTTGTATACAAAGGATCAGATTCTCGAGATGTATATGAATTACGTCTTTTTAGGAGCGGGTGCCTACGGCTTCGAGGCGGGATCGCGAACGTATTTTGGTAAATCGGTCAAAGACCTTGAACTCGAAGAAGCAGCCCTTCTTTCCGCGATACCAAAGTCTCCTGAATATTCACCGACCCGGAATCTCGAAAAAGCGAAGACCCGCCGCGATATCGTGCTCGACCAGATGGCGAAATATTATCCTGAGAAATATTCGCAGTCTGAGGTAGACGCTGCCAAAGCCAGGCCGATCAAATTGGCCGATACGGCCTATTATCAGTCACAGCCGAAATCTACCGCGTGGGATTATCCCGTCGAAGAGATCCGAAGATATCTCGAAGATAAATATACGACCCGGGTAGCGCAGGGCGGCCTCAAGGTTTATTCGACGATCAACGTAGAAGGCCAGAGGATCGCGACCAAGACCATTCGAGAACGTCTCAGAGATTTTGACCGACATCGGCGATGGCGCTCGGATTATAAGAACCTTTTGCTCGACGAGGAGGGCCAGCCGATAACCGATGAAAAGGAGATCAACCGAACACTTGAATCTTTTAAGCATCCGGATTGGTTCGGCGACGACTACAAAGAAGGCGAATATATTAAGGGCCTCGTTATGAAAGCCAATCCTAATGCGGACGAGGTCGGCGTTCGTTTCGGCCGGTACAAAGCGGTGGTTGGCTCCGGCGATATGGGCCGAAGCGGCAAACGGCCTAAGGATGAACTTAAGCCCGGATATCTCGCCGAATTCCTGATCAAGGGCGTCGATAAAGAGAAACAAATGCTCGAAGTGCAGTTAGAGCAGGTACCTGAGATACAGGCCGCTCTGACGTGCGTCAATGCGAAGAACGGCGAGATCGTGACAATGGTTGGCGGGTATGATTTCCACACGAATAAGTTTAATAATGCGACGCAGGGACTCCGTCAGACCGGTTCCGCCTATAAACCGTTTATCTACACCGCTGCCGTTGAGGAGGGAATGACTCCGGATATGGTCGTGAGCGGTGCTCCTATTAAACGCGGCGGCTGGTCGCCCAAGAACTTTGACGGAAGCCATAGCCACGGCAACGTACCGATGAAGATCGCTCTCGCCAAATCGTACAATCTTGCTGCTGTTCACCTACTCGATCAAGTCGGCATACAATCCGGCGCACAAATGGTCCGGCGTTTTGGCATCTCTAATCCGATGGCGCCTAGTCTGCCGTCTGCTCTTGGCGCCAGTGAGGCCTCACTGTTGGAAATGACGGCCGCTTACTCTGCTTTTCCCAACAAAGGCATACGTATGGCTCCGCACCTTATACGAAAGGTCTATAACCGTGACGGCAGCCTGCTTGAGGAGTTTGAAGGGACGAGTTCGAAGGTTACGAACGAATACGTCGCCCTGACGATGGTCCAGATGATGCGTGGTGTGACCGCAGGCGGAGGTACGGCTCCCGGAGCTAATGCCGCCGGTCACCAACTTGCCGGCAAGACGGGTACCGTCAACGCTCACACAGATGTCTGGTTCGTCGGTTACACGCCGACTTATGCGACGGGCGTCTGGATGGGCAATCCTATTCGTAAAGAATCGCTCGGATCGAGGATGACCGGTGGAGGCGGGGCTTTGCCTTACTTTAATGGCTTCATGAGCCAGTTTATGAAGGACAAGCCCAAAGATACATTTCCTTCGCCGCCTCCAATGCCGCCTGAGATAAAACGGGAAAGCGAGCTTAGAAAACGCGAGGAGCTTGAGAAACTCCAGGAGGCTGATACCAACGCCCGCAAGACGGGTATAGCGTTTACGCCGGCAACTGAGATCGATCCGAACGCCCCTGTGGCGGGCGGTGACACTACCGATACCGCAAAGCCGGATACAACGACCGTCAAGCCCGCAGACTCATCGACCGAGCGGCCGCCGGTTCAAAAATTGCCGACCCCGCCACCGGCTGCTAAACCGCAGCCCCAACCGGAGAAGCCCGATGGCCCGACGCGGAAAGGGAAGAAGGGGGATGGATAGGTGATAGGTGTGACGCGGTTCCGTCTGTGCGAATATCGCCGAGGCTTGGAGAGAGCGCAAATATCCCGCTCATTTCGTCAGCAAACTCAGTGATTCGGCCGGCGAGGCAGATGAGACCAGAGTCTGACTAGAACTGGCAGTGAATTGCAAGTACCTGGAAAAGAGACTCTTGACGACCTGGACGCGAGGTACGATCTTGTTCTGGGCCAACTTGTGAAAATGATGTCGGAGCCAAATCAGTGGACGATTCGCTAACATGTTTTCTCGTCCCTGTGTCTCACCCTCTCGCCCTCTCCGCGTCTCTCTTCACCTGGTAAATTCACCCAAATAATAAGGCAGCATCTTACGCCACCAGACCCAGTCGTGGTTTACGTCATGGCCCCAGACGTCCAGACGATGCGGAATCCCTTTACTGTGAAGTACGGCTGAAAATTCGCGGCTGCGATCAGGGGCCTCAAACGATCCTTGTCCAGTAACGATCACGATCGAATCGGCCTTTTGCAGACGAGGAAGGTGATGATCGTCGCTGAGGTTCTTGAGGTACATCATCGGATTGTTGAAATAGACGTTGTCGTCAAAATAGCTCTCAAGATAGTTGTAAATATCGTAGCTGCCGCTCATTGCGATCGTGCCGCGAAACTGGTCTGAATGCTTGAAGTATGTGTTGGCGGCAAGGAATGCTCCCAAACTCGCCCCGGTCGTCAGCGGCCTCGCATCGTCGCCGCATTCGTTACAGATCAGGGGCAGCACCTCGTCGAGGATGTACTTGTCATACCGTTCGAGCATCTCGACCTTCCAACCGGGGTGCGATTCTTTATTGAGAAGGCTGTAACGATTCACCGAATTGATCGAATATGCGCGAATCAGCCCGGCCTCGATATAATCCTTGATCGCGTCGACCAGGTAAAACCGCTCGTATTCGAGATAATCCGCCGCTGCCGTCGGAAACATCAATAGTGGATATCCAGCATGCCCATAAGCCACAAGCGGCATTTCCATTCCAAGGTTGTGGCTAAACCACGAAGTTGTATCACGTCGCATAGAGTGTCAGAAGCCCGCACGTTAGTAGGGGCACAAGGTCATTCTTCAAATACTTGAGGTTAAGTGAATCCGCCCACGACAGCAAACTCAGAGTCAAGCCCCGGATTGCACAAGCCCGCGCATAAGCAAGGGCGTAACATCCATCGTCGAGCATTACCCCCTGGCTCACGCTCGGGCCTCCGCTTGAGTCCGGCGAGATTACGCGGGAGAACTGATCTTCAGCCCCGCGATCCCGGCAATTATCAAAACGATGCACAGAACACGTACGATATCTCTCGGCTCATCGAAAAGCACCATTCCCAGGATCGCCGCTCCAACCGTCCCGATGCCGGTCCATACGGCATAAGCCGTTCCGATCGGCAGAGTCTTCACCGCGAGCGAAAGAAAGTAAAAGCTTACGATCATTAACATCGCGGTAATAACGCTCGGCCACAGCCGCGTCCACCCCTCGGTGTATTTCAGCCCGATCGCCCAAGCGATCTCGAAAACTCCCGCGATTGCGAGGTATATCCAGCTCATTTCGAGACAGTTATCTCTCGCGTCGTCGAATTATATCCGCCGTTATCCACGAGATTTCCTTCCTTATCCACAAGTTCGAGCTTGACCGAATGCTTCCCCGCGATCCAGCCGGTCAGCCAGATGGGCTCCCATTTATCTATAAACTTGACCTCGCCGCCGTCGACGGAATATCGCACACGGTATTCACCTCCGTCGCCAGTCAGCTTTGCATTGGCCAGCCAAAAATCGATCATAATGGCGTCGGCGTCCGTGCCTTTATAGTCGCCCTTGGGCCGGCTGTAAGTTAGCAGTGGCTTGGCAGGATCGACCTTGCCGGCGGTGCTTGCCGGCATTTCCTTGCCTTCCGGTGTTGGTGCGGTGTTCGTATTCGAGGCCGCATTTGCCATCGTGTTCCCTGTGACGGTCGTGGCAGGTTTCGTCGTATCTGCTCCGCCATTCTTAACAGTGAAAGTGACCATCCGGAACGCGCCGTCATTCTTATAGCTCTCGTGCCACGGCCGCGATGGAAAGACTCGCAGGGTGTGCTCGCCGTCAGAAACGTTTCGCAGCTCAAACTCCTGATCGAGATTATAATAGGCCTCGTAAGGTTGATTATCGAGAATCACATGAATGTGGTTACCCATCTTCGTCGCGTGATCCATTCCCGGCATGTACCCCTTAAGGTCGCCCGAAACCGAGAGCCTGACCTTGACTGTCGAGCTGGCCACGGTTGCCCCGGTCTTTGGCTCGAGTATCTGAAGAGTCGGAGCGGCCTCGTCCTGCTGGCCCCTGGCGGCCATCTGTTCCTTTAAATTTGCCGGCCGCTCGGTAACGGTCAG
>JBGTCF010000019.1:0-5916 GCA_041748975.1 Pyrinomonadaceae bacterium | reverse complement strand
CCTTGTAGTGTTGAGTGCGTGCGAAACTGGATTGAATCGCATCGCACCGGGCGAAGAATTGCTCGGCTTAGCTCGCGGATTTTTTGCCGCCGGTGCCACCTCGCTCGTTTTAAGTTTATGGAACGTCCACGATGCTACGACCGTCGATTTAATGCGCGAATTTTATACGAAAATTGGTTGCGGGCAAAAGCCCGCCGCCGCTCTGAGACACGCGCAACGTCAGATCATGCGAAAACATCCACACCCATTTTTTTGGTCACCGTTCTTCTTAATTGGCCGATGGTGAACTCGTTTTCACACGATCGGGATAAACATTTTGGCGACTTGGGTTTGAAGTTCATTTGCTAATTGTTTTCGGTCGGAGTTTTTGATCGGCGCCTCGCCGAATTTGATAACAGCCGTATATTCGTTGACATGGAACAGCCGCCATAGATGAGCGAAAAAGCTGATGTCTTCCCACCAGCAGGCAGCGAGACTGGCTGGTATCTCGCCTGGCGGCGTACGGTAGCTGATCGCAGCATACGAAACCGGCAGGTCGCGGCGGGCGGCAAATTCAAGGAAAGAGGAATTGAACGGCAAAACCTCTTCGCCCTTGGTGCTGGTTCCTTCGGGGAAAACGATCACGCCCTCGCCGGCATCGAGACGTTCGATTATCAGCTCACCGGCGCGGGGGATATCGCGGCGGTTAGTTCGGTCGATAAATATCGTGCCCATATCACGCACGATCGGGCCGGCCAGGAACCAGCCCTGGATCTCGGCCTTCGCGACAAAGACGCCCTTTGCAACCGCACGGATCGCGGCCATGTCGGTATAGCTTAGGTGGTTGGTAACCAGAAAGAATGGCGGCTTGGGCGGCACTCCGGCAACCTCGATCTTCATTCCAGAGAGGCGGACAAAGCTTTTCGTCCACGCTCCGAAGATGACCTGTCGCCAATAGACCTTATTCGGGACCGCCCAATTAAAAATGAACCAGATCGAGTAAAGGCCGAGAGTCGATACGACAAACATTATGATCCTGACGGAGGCTAAGAGAGTTCTCATCAATGGGGTGGTTCCTTGTCGATCTTCTTGAAATTGTAACGCAGCAAAAACCGCATCGGCAAAGTCTTGCCGCTGCGTTCTGCCGGCCGCCAGTTCATTTGGCGGACGGCGGCGTCCACAGACTCGTCAAGCCCGAACCCCGCCCAGCGTGTGATCTCGATCCGCGTTATCTGCCCCGCCGGGTCGAGATCGACGAGTGCCTCGACCGTTGCGGTGATCTCGTAGAATGCCGCAAGCGGAGTGTACGCAGGACTAATGCGGCGATACGGGACTGGTGCCCGGAAATTCTTGGCGAGGGGCGAACCGGGCTCAGGCACCTCTTCGATCGCGGGGGGATCAGGATCTTTGAATTCGCTCTTCAGGGCCGAGCGAATGCGGCCCGCGGCCTCTAGAGCAAGCGGCGCTATGGCGTCTGCAAGCAGTTTGGCCGACGGCTCGGACTTCGCGGCCTCGCGGGTAGCGAGCGTCCACCAGATCAGTCGGCCGGTGCGAGAGCTGACGACGAAGATAGCGGCGTACGATTCATAGTAATCAAGCTGCCCGAAAGCACTCCGAGCCTGATTTACCGAGCGGATTAGAAGAAACGCATCGCATCCTATGGCGGCCCCGATTCTTTTCGATTCGTCGGCGGTGAGATTGAACGGTGATTCGACGGATACAGAGCGATATCCCGCATGGCTAAGATCGCGGTCGAGAACGCGAAGCGATTTGCTGATCTCCGCGTCAAAGGCATCGGCAAATTCACGGCTCGTCGCCGTGCCGTCGGGACTCAGGACGGCTACCCGCTGGGCACGAAGTTCGCCGACGGCGCACGCCGCAGTGACGAGGAGCACCCACGATGTGCGTATCCACAACCGATATCGTTGGGATCGGGCCTTAATTCTTGTGGTAGAGTTTGCCAATCGTTTCCTTAAGCTCGGCGGGGAAGCAGATCCGATGGATTCGGTAGCCTTCCTGCAATCCTCGGACTGCGGGGCTGACAGCTGATATTTCGCGAATGGCGGGTCGTGAAAAGCCCTCCTCGACGAATATTAGATCTTTGACATCGGAAATTTTGGTGGAATAAAAAGAATACGGTGCGTTCCCGGCCTTATCCTCGACAAAGTAATAGGCAGGATCGAAGCCGCCGGCCGCCACGATGCTGCGGGCCTCTTCAACGAAGCCGGCCCGCTCATCCTCGGGCATATCGAGGTCATAGGCCTTAAAAAGACGGCGGTCCAGGAATCGCTTTGAGAGATCGGCAAGGATCTCGTCACCAGAGCGCTGCCAGCGTTTGATGGAGTACATGACGTCGGTATCGTCCAGCTCCATATGATCGCTGAGGTCGAGTTTCCGGCCCGCCAGTATCTTATCCATCGCGGTGCCTTGTGCCTGCCACAGGCCCGACCCGCCTTGTGCAAGGTCGAGAGCCCGGCGAAGCAGGACGCGAAACACGGCCTCGGCCGACCTCAATGTCCGATGGAAATAAACCTGCCGATACATATAATAACGTGCCTGTAAATAGTCTTCTACCGCATAAATGCCTGGGGCCGAAACGTACAGGTGGTCGTCCCCCTCGTTGATCTCGATCGATTTTATTATCCACTCGAGATCAAAAATGCCGTATTTCGCGCCCGTCATCAGCGAATCCCGCAAGAGATAGTCCATTCTGTCTACATCAAGCTGGGAGGAAACAAGCTGTGAAAGCGCCCGGTGAGGGAAATCGCCGCGGATGATAGCGGCGACGTTTTCGGCGAGATCGGAAGAATGTTCTTTCAACAGCCTTCCGACCTCTGTCTTATCGCTCAGCACGGCTTCGATCGTGAATTGCTCATGGTGAAAGTCCAGTATCGATTCGATCACGTGCGAGAATGGTCCGTGGCCGATATCGTGCAATAGGGCGGCCACGCGGACCGCGGTTTGGGCTTCTTCGGGGATGTTGTAATCCAGCCTCAGCTTCGCGATCATACGGGCGGCAAGGTGAAATGCCCCAAGCGAATGCGAGAATCGCGAATGCTCGGCCGCTTGATAAGCAAAATAAGCCAGGCCGAGCTGGCGAATGCGTCGCAGCCGTTGGAATTCAGGCGTATCGATCAGCGAAACGATCAGCCTGCCTTCAGCCGAATCGGTATTTACACGGATTATGTTATGTACCGAATCGCGGTAAATTCTCTCGGCCATTTAGCGTGTGATCATTCTGAAGTTGCGCAATCGCTCAGTCATCAATGGTAGCAGGAATCGAATTGAAAACGTATCGCCGCCAGCCTGCGGCGGCTGGCTGGTTGTCAGTTTGACCCAAGTAGTAAGGACAAATAGACTCAAATTATGCCCATGATCCATGGCGAAAGCGTAAATGGTGTTAATGTCGATCCAAATACGAGATGCGGACATTACCACAGCGAACTTGACATCATAGCGATCAAGTTCAAGTGCTGCGGCGAGTGGTTTCCTTGCTTTGAGTGTCATATGGCATTTGCGGACCATGAATCGAAGGTTTGGCCTCGCGACGACTTTCATATGCGGGCGATCATGTGCGGCGAGTGCGGAAACCAGCTTTCGATCCGGAAGTACCTGAACTCCGATTCGACCTGCCCTAGATGCAAAAGCAAATTCAACCCCGGATGCTCAAAACACTATCACCTTTATTTCGAGCCCGAAGATAACTTGCTCACTGGCTTAGGCAAGGGTTTGGCAGGCTGATCGGACTATTTTTGGCTTGGTCACTCTTCGTCTTCTCGCAGTTTTTCCAGAACAGAGAAATCCTCAAGGGTGGTCACATCACCGGCAACGATCCCGCTGGATGCGAGTTCGCGAAGCAGTCGGCGCATGATCTTGCCCGAACGTGTTTTTGGCAAAGCATCGGTAAATCTGATGTCATCTGGTTTGGCCAGCGACCCGATCTCCTTAGCCACATGGCTGCGAAGTGCGTCCTTTAGCGCGTCGTCGCCTTTTCGACCGCCCTCGAGTGTTACGAAAGCCGATATTGCCTGGCCCTTTAACTCATCGGGCCGTCCGACGATCGCAGCCTCGGCGACAGCTTCGTGAGAAACCAGTGCGGATTCTATTTCGGCGGTACCCAATCGGTGGCCGCTGACATTGATCACGTCATCTACGCGGCCCATGATCCAGAAGTAGCCATGTTCATCGCGCCGTGCACCGTCACCCGCGAAATAGAAGCCCGGTATTTCTGACCAATATGCCTGTTTATACCGTTCGTCGTCGCCCCACAGGGTGCGGAGCATCGACGGCCACGGATGCGTTGCGACTAGATAGCCGCCCTCGCCTGCTCCGACTGGATTCCCGGCCTTGGTCACCACATCCAGCAGTATCCCCGGCAGCGGCCTGGTAGCCGTACCCGGCACCGTGGGTGTGGCTCCCGGGAGCGGCGAGATCATGATAGCGCCGGTCTCGGTCTGCCACCATGTATCGACGATCGGACATTTTCCTTTGCCGATAACCTCGTGATACCACATCCAGGCTTCAGGGTTTATCGGTTCACCGACGGTCCCGAGAAGCCGAAGGCTGGAGAGATCGTGCTTTAACGGATATTGCTCGCCCCATTTGATAAACGCACGTATCGCGGTCGGGGCCGTGTAAAAAATATTGATCTTATGGCGTTCGATCAGGTCCCAGAAACGGTCAAAGTCAGGATAATTTGGTGCACCTTCGTACATAAAGACCGTTGCCCCGTTAGCCAGTGGCCCGTAAACCACGTAGCTGTGTCCCGTGACCCAGCCGATATCGGCGGTACACCAGTAGATATCGTCGTCCTTGAGATCAAAGGCCAATTTGGTCGTGTATGCGACTTGAGTGAGGTAACCGCCTGTAGTATGGAGTATCCCCTTCGGTTTACCCGTCGTGCCAGAAGTATAAAGTATATAAAGCGGATGTTCGGAATCCAGGTGTTCGGCCGGGCAATCTGCACTCACGGTCTTTATGAGCTCATGCCACCAGTGGTCGCGGCCGGGCCGCATCGCGATCTTTGTATGAGTCCGCTGGTAAACCACGACATTCTCGACGGTCGGGCATCCGTCAGCGGCTTCATCGACAATTTCCTTGAGCTTTATCTCGGAACCCCGGCGATATCCGCCATCAGCCGTAACGATCAATTTGCATCCCCCATCGTTGACACGGTCGCGTATGGCCTCGGCCGAGAACCCGCCAAAGATCACCGTGTGGACAGCTCCGATCCGTGCGCAGGCAAGCATCGCGACCGCCAGGGCGGGAACGAGCGGCATGTACAACGCAACACGATCGCCGGTTTGGACACCGAGCTTTTTCATCACATTGGCGAATCGTGAAACTTCCTGATGAAGCTGCAGATAAGTGATCGTTTTGATCTCGCCGGTTTCGCCTTCCCAGATGATCGCAGCCTTGTTCTTCCTGGCGGTAGCAAGATGCCGGTCGAGGCAGTTGTGAGAAATATTTATCTTGCCGCCGATGAACCATTTAGCAAACGGTTCGTTCCATTCGAGGACGGTATCCCATTTCTTAAACCATTCGAGATCTTCGGCCTGTTTTGCCCAAAAGGCCTGCGGGTCGGCCGCAGCTTCCGCATACAACTGCTCGTATTCATCGAAGCTTTTAATATGGGCATTTTCCGCAAATTCACGCGGAGGCGGGAAGACTCTTTCTTCGTTCAGGATCGATTCAATCGCAATAGGCTCAGGCATACCACCAAAGTATAAGTCACACCGCTCACAACCAAAAACAGCACGCGTCAATGCCGCCGAATATAATTCAACGCTGCTGTTTTGGAACCGTCAGCATAATGTGTAAAATCGCCCCAGCAATTAACCCCGCAAATATGCCGCTCATCGAAATGCGAAATATCGTCAAGGAGTTTCCCGGGGTGCGGGCGCTTGACGGCGTGAGCCTGACACTCGGGGCTGGCGA
>JBGTCF010000018.1:0-9697 GCA_041748975.1 Pyrinomonadaceae bacterium | reverse complement strand
CCGCGGCGACGCCCGTCACTACGGCTTCCACGACCGCCGCGTCGAGCTTGCCGAACGCGACGTAGTCGAGAAAGAACAGCGGCCTGGCGCCCTGCACCAGAATGTCGTTGACGCAATGATTTACGAGATCGGCACCGACGGTATTGTGAATACCCGTTTCGAACGCGAGCTTGAGCTTCGTCCCGACGCCGTCTGCCGAGGCAACCAGAATAGGCTCCGCCATCTGTGGAAAAGCTGCGGAAAACATGCCGCCAAAGCTGCCGATCTCAGTCAAGGTCCGTTCGTTAAATGTGCTTCGTGCATACTCACGGATCTTTGCCACGGCGAGATTTGCGTTGTCAATCGACACTCCGGCGTCGGCGTATGAGATTGATTTAGTCATCTTTTCACCACTCTCCAGACAAGGCCTTTCACTGTCGCGCAAGTCGGGCCGCCGTCGCGTCCAATGCCGTCAAATTCACACTCGAGAATTCCCTTCTTTTCCAGAATATCTTCGACCTGCTCTTTGGTAACGCTCATCAGTGAAAGCTTTGCCCGGCGAGCCCACGGCGTTGGATGTTGCCGGGCGCACGTGCCCGAATTCACGTATATAAATCTCGCGTCCTTTGGGCCTTGCGAGTATTTGCCGCGAAAATTTGTCGTTTCCTGCGAGAGATCGACGGTTAGGTCGAATTCAAAAACCAAACCTTCCGGCGTCTTCACAACCGCGTCCAGCAATTCATCCTTGCCGCGCTGTACTTTCATGACTACGCCCTGCAATGGCTGCTTAACCGTTACTCTGACCGGAATATCGTGTTTCATCGTCCGCGAAATCCAAATTATAACCGTTCTCTTACGGAAACTCATTGACCAAACCGCAATTGACGTTTAGCATTTTTCCTAGAGGAAACTTATGAGCTTCACATTGATCGATCAGGGCAGCGAGAACTTCGAATTCAGCGCGAACGTTTGGAGTTGGAAGGCGGCTCTTGAACTTATCCGCAGTTTCGACATAGTCGGCGAAAATGCCTTACGTCAGATGACCTACACTGCAACGGGCGTAAAGATCTCTTACGAAGATGCTCAGGAGATCGGCACGCGGATCAGGGACGAGGTCCTGCCCAAACTCGCCCCGGACAAGCGTATGTTCGCAGACCTGAGCATCACGGATGCTCCGGACGATATGACGCTCCATCGAGACGGCGATGACCAATGGAAAAATTACAGTGTCACTCACGATTGGCTCAAGGAATTCGCCGAATTCTGTCTCAAATCGAAGGGCTTCCAGGTTTTCTAATGCACAAGCCCGCGCGTGAGCAAGGGCGATACTCAACGTTGAACGTATCGCCCTTGCTTTACGCGCGGGCTTCGGCACTGTTATGGAAGTATTGAATGACATCGCCAACACACTCTCACCCGTTTTCAAAAACATCTGGGTGCAGATCGGCTTGCTCATTGCCTTCGCCACGGCCCACGGCTATGCGGGAGCGTGGATCGCCGTCCGCATGCTTTTTCGGCCTCGTGAGGCGCTGAAGGTCTTAGGCATAACCGTCTTTCCGCAGGGGATGATACCGAGACACAGGGATAAGCTCGCGAACGCTATAGGTAAGGCCGTCGGAGAGGAGCTGGTCTCACATGAAACCATACTTCACGAGCTGACTGGGAACGATTTCTTGCGCAAAAAGATCCAGAAGGTCATCGATGCGTATACCGATGAGCTTCTGTCACTCGAACACCCGTCTCTGATCGAATCTCTGCCCAAAAATGTCCGCGAGCCGGTTCTGGACGCTATCTCGGCGCTTCAGCGAAAGCTGGCCGACCACATTCGTTCGATCCTTAAAAGCGAAGAGTCGCTCGATGCAATCCGCTCCTTTGTCACTCGACGGGTCGACGAGGTACTGGGACAGCGGGTATCGAGCGTCATCGACGACGAAACATTTGAAAGCATAATCACTTTTCTGGAAGGACGTGTCAGGACCGCTGTCCAGGCAAGGAATTTTGAAACCACGATCGGCGATTTCATTAACCGTCATCTCGATGATCTCATTCGCAGCGAAACGCCGCTGAGCAAGATGTTCACCGATGACGCGGTCGCCCTTTTAAAGGAAAAGGCCGCCGAGCAGATAGAGCCGGCGATACACCAGCTTACCGAGCTTGCCGCCGCCGAAAAAACCCGCAACCAGATCGGTGCCCTTATTAAGCATGAGGTCCACGACTATTACGAGAATCTTCCATTCTTTAAGAAGATCTTTGTCTCTCGCGAAAATTTGATCGATGATGTCGATGATCTTGTCAACGAGAGCCTGCCTAAGCGGATCGAAGAAACGCTTCGCGGCGAATTCTTTGCCGAGGAAGCCCGCTCGTTCATCAATATCAGTATCGACAACGCTCTCGCTAAACCCCTCCCTGACATGCTGGGCCAAATTGCCCCCGAACAGCTTGAGCGATTGAGAGCCCAGGTGACGAGGTCCGTTCTGTCACTGATGCGAAGTGAGCAGACGATCGCGGGAATTACCGCGTACCTGCGCGAAACGCTTGAGAGATTTCGGCCGCACAGCATCGATGCGATCCTCCAACTGCTGCATTCCGAGTCCGAAGAGAAACTCAAGGCGATGCTCTCTGACGGCTTGCTCGACATCATCGGCCGCGAAGAGACCTCTAACATTATCAACGAAATGCTCGCCGGACAGATCGACCGCCTGCTGTCGATGCCGATCGGAAAGCTCAGTGACCACATCCCGGACGCGAAGATCCGCGAGGCGAGTACATCACTTACCGATGCGATCGTCGCGGCAACGAGCGCAAAACTGCCTGAGGCGATAGCCGAGTTTGATGTCGCAGGATTGGTTCGGGAAAAGATACAGGGTTACCCGGCCGAAAAGCTCGAGGCCCTCGTAATGTCAGTTGCAAAAGAACACCTCCGTAAAATTGAGCTCTTCGGAGCGTTCTTCGGTCTGATCATCGGTATCGGACAGGCCTTTCAGTTTTATTTCTATGCGCGATAGCGGCAGAACCAGCCTTCTCAAACCAGATAAAAATTTGAACACATATCGTTTCTGGGTTATTTTATTCGAAAAACACGAGGTCCATTATGAAACGATTTGTACTTCATTTGATTGTCCTTTTGGCGGCCGCGGTTTCCATACAAGCTCAATCAGCTCCGGCCGCAGCGGAACTCACGCGGCTGCTTAATGAATTCCTGGCCGGTGCGGGGCGAAATGACGCCGCGATCCACGACCGGTTCTGGGCCGACGACCTGATCTATACGCGCTCGGCCGGCACTCGTGTCAATAAAGAAGGATTGATGAAAGGTGTCCGTTCTGCTCCGGCCGCCAAGCCAGGCGATCCGGTAACGGTATACACCTCCGAAGACGTTCGTATCCAGCAGTACGGCAACGCGGCGATCGTTGCGTTCAAGCTTGTCAGCACCACGACGCGTGCCGACGGCTCGAAGTCAGTTTCAAACCATCTGAATACCGGAACGTTCGTCAAGAGAAACGGCAAATGGCAGGTGGTGGCGTGGCAAGCTACTACCGTTCCCGCCCCGCGAGATGTAGGTCCGGCAGAGATCCGGCCGGAATTGTAAATAAGCAGCCCTCACCGGCCCGTCTTTTTCTGCGTTTGGCGGCAGATCAATTTCTGCGAACTTTTCACGGCGCGGATTCGTTTGCAGTCTACAGTTGATAAGTTCTTGGAGGGATTTTTTATGAAAAAGATAGGTCTTATTCTATTTCTGGTGACGCTGGCGATCGGCCTGGTCGTTTCCAATTTATTCTCCTTTGGTCGCGCGTCGAGCAAGTTATGCAATTTTTCATTCAGTGTGGGCAGCGTCAAAGGCTCGGGTCAGACGGCTTCGGAGGTTCGGGATATTGCCGGGTTCCACGCCATCGATGTCGGTGGTGTTTTTGAGGTTCAGATCACGGCACAAAAGGAATTTGGTGTCGAGGTCGAGGCCGATGACAATTTACTGCCATTGATCAGCACGGAGGTGCGAAACGGTGTTCTACGAATAAGGACCGAACGTAAACTCTCAACCAGCAACCCAATTCGAATACGCGTTTCGGCACCGGACATTGACGATCTGGACATATCTGGAGCGGCCAATATCACCGTAGTAAATATTAAGAACAGCGAATTGAATGTAAATTCCTCGGGGGCGTCCAAGATCAATATAGCCGGGGAAACGGCCAAACTGACCGTTGACGTAAGCGGAGCAACTAATGTCGACGCTGAGAAACTTGCAGTCGAAAACGCGACCGTTGAGGCAAGCGGAGCCAGCAAAGTAGCCGTTCAGGTTTCGGGTGAGCTGCGAACAAAAGCTTCCGGGGCCAGCCGAATCGATTACTCCGGAGCTCCGACTAACGTGATCAAGCGAACGAGCGGGGCCGCCAGCGTATCGGGTAACTAAAGCCTTAAGTTTCGACAGCCCGTGTCTTTACTCCCGCGACACTTCCATATTTGTCTAGTCCAACGACAAATATGTCCAGCCTTACACGGCCTACGCGAAAGACCTTGATTTGGCGAAGATCTTCCCTAAGGAGCTCATAAAGCACCTGGAATTTCTTCGCCTTTTCTATTTCAGCGTCGCCATGCCATTCTCTTACAGTCGTCAGACGCCTAAAGAATTCTTCAAAATCCCGCTCTTCTATCGGCGCCGCAGCTTGCTTGCCAGCGTACTTAGAAGCCGTATCTGAGTCCACACGGTCAGCCTCTGAGCCAGCAAAAGGCTCGATGTCCGCGTCTATCTCACTTATATAAACGAGTCCGCCGCACGCCTTTTCGATCCGTTTCATCAACTCTTTATTTTTGCCCTCCGTCATACGAAAAAAAATTTCATTTTTTTGTGATTTTCAGATGATTTTCGGATCGATTTCGTCTGTTTTTCTTAGTCTAACACATAGGAAAGTTTGGCTGAATTGTTGTCACGAAAGGAGGTTAAATTCGTGTTAAACGCCCCGAAAAAAAGCTGTGGATTTCTGTTTGCATTGCCATTTTTTTCGTGTTAGTCTGTATCCCGTTTCCGATATATAAGACCTTGTAACTTATTGATATTAAATAGGTTAATCCTTTGGGTGAGGTTTTATGCAGCTCTTTTACGGCTATGTGGAAAAGCTTGTGGAAATTCGAGCGTTTCTTCCCAGCAAACGCCTGCAAAGCACCAAAATAAAAAGGCTTTACGTTCGCGATATTAAGGGGTTACCGGGGAATAATACAAACAAGCGGGTGATGGTCATTGCTTAAGCAATCTGATCGATTTTAAGCGCATTTTTTGAGAGGCAACTTTTGACTGAAACATCGCAAGATTCCACCACCTGGACCGACGTTCTGAGCATCGTCAGGTCTCATCTTAATACCGACGTATTTAATACATGGTTCAGGCCGATTGCGTTTGAGGCCCTGGATCACGACTCGCGGACCCTGACACTTCGAGCGGGCCGCGTGACCCGCGACTGGGTTTCGATATATTACGGCGATACGCTTAAGACCTCGCTCGAGGAGATAGGATTGATCGATTGGGTGATCGAATGGAAGATCGACGAATACCAGCCCGAGGAAATCAAGATCGAGGAAGAGGAGCAACCCGAGGCCGACTTTTTCTTTTCACCAAAGAGTGCCGGTGTTCCGGTTCGCCCCGGGGCAAGTGTGACCCACGTCATCGATCTGGAATCCGGTGACGACAGCCTTAATCCTAAGTACACGTTCGAAAAATTTGTCGTTGGATCGTGCAACCAGTTTGCCCACGCTGCCGCCAAAGCAACGGCGGAGACGCCCGGCACTACCTACAACCCGCTCTTCATATATGGCGGAGTAGGTCTCGGTAAGACTCACCTGATGCACGCCATAGGCCACACAATAAAATCGCGCAGCCCGAATATGCGTGTGGCGTATATCACGTCCGAGCGATTCATGAACGAGCTTATCAATGCGATTCGGTTCAATAAGACGCCGGCGTTTCGCGACAGGTACCGTTCGATCGACGTGCTTCTCATGGATGACGTCCAGTTCATGGCTGGCAAAGAACGGACCCAGGAAGAGTTTTTTCATACTTTTAACACTTTGCATAATGGGCAGAAGCAGATCGTGGTATCGAGCGATTGCCCGCCCCGAGAGATACCCACGCTCGAAGAAAGGCTTCACTCGCGTTTCGAATGGGGCCTGATCGCTGATCTCGAACCGCCTGACCTCGAAACAAAGGTCGCGATCTTAAAGCGGAAGGCCGACATGGACGGGATACAGCTAGATGACGACATCGCCATCTATATGGCGGGCAAGGTCAAGAGCAATGTGCGTGAGCTTGAGGGTTCACTCGTGCGTCTCGTTGCGATCTCATCGATGAAGGGTGTGCCGATCAGCAAGGCCCTCGCCCAGGAATCGATGAAGAACATCCTCGACAGTGGGCGGCCGGTAGGGCTGTCGCTCGAACATATTACGAGAACGGTCGCATCGCATTACAAAATGACCGTCGAAGATATCAAGTCTAAAAACAACTCGCGGGCGATCGCCGTACCGCGTCAGGTGGCAATGTATCTCTGCAAAAAGCTTACGCGGCATAGCTTTCCTGAGATCGGACGGGAGTTTGGAGGCAAGCACCATACGACGGTAATGCACTCTGTAGAAAAGATCGACGCCCTGTGCCAGGAAGATCGGAATTTCCACAGGGAAGTAAAAGAACTTATCGATAATCTTTGCAGCTAATTAAGATCGACTCGACGGTTTTTCGATCTATTTTTTTTCCACACTTGATCGATCGTCGTGAAAACCCTAAGTATTGTGTTTTCTGATATTTGAATAACTTTTTTCCACTTTTCCGCGAGCTGCTCCGATCGCAGCCTGTGAACAGCGGTGGAAATCCCTGCACGATAGGGTTATCCGCAGGTAGTGAAAGTTTTCCACAGGTTTTCCACAGCAGGGTTGTGGACGGAAAACAGGTTATTTTACAAAGCTTTAGAGCGTTTTTACACATTTGCACAGGGCCTATTCCTAATACTATCTCTTAATATCTATTTTGAAATTATATGTATTAGAAAACGCGGCTGACAGCCATGCGATAAAGTTAAACCGGCGGGGCGGGGTCCAAAAATAGATCGGGAAAAGTTATAATTGAAAAAACAAACGAACCATAAGCCGTTTCTGAAACAGCAAGCGGCAATAATTTGACAGGAGCAATACAGGAATGGAATTCAAGATCAAACAGAGCGTTTTAAAAGAGGAATTGGGATTTATCCAGGGCGTCGTCGAACGTAAGACCACGATCCCTGTTTTGTCGAATATTTTGATCGAGTCTCTCGGCGAGAACGAGATCAGGATCGTCGGTACTGACCTTGACTGCACGATCCGCTGCGACGCCGAGGCCGAGATCCTCAGTGCCGGTGCGATCTGCATCCAGGCTCGAAAGCTGTTTGATATCGTCCGTGCTCTTGAAACTGGCGATGTCCATTTCAAAAAACAGGACAACGAGTGGGTCACGATGAAATGTGGCCGGGCCAATTATCGCCTCGCCGGCGTCAATCGTGAGCAGTTTCCCGAGATACCTCAGTTCAAGAGCACTCCGATGCGTCTGCCGGCTGAGGTGTTCAACTACTTCATCCGTAACACGGCATTTGCCATCACCAATGAGCAATCTCGCTTTACGCTGTCCGGAGCTAAATTCATCGTCGGTGACGGAACCGCGAAAATGGTAACGACCGACGGCCACCGGTTGGCCTTTGTCGAACGAGCGATCGACGAGATGGAAGCCACGATGGACACGCTCATCCCGAAAAAAGCGCTGCTCGAACTCGTCAAGCTTTCACGCGGAGTCGGTGAGGTCGCTTTTGGAGAGGACCCGAACCACATATTCTTCCAGACCGAGGGACGCCTGCTGATCACCCGCAAATTGAGCGGCCAGTTTCCCAATTACGAAATGGTCATGCCCAAGGACAACGACCTCGCAGCCACGTTCGATCTCGACGAGATGCGAAGTGCCGTCCGCCGTATGTCTCTGATCGCCGATGACCGTAACCGCTCCATTCGCCTCACCGTCCGCGAGGGCGAGATAGAGATCACCGCCCAGTCAAGCGAAGAAGGTGAGGGCAACGAGGTCGTCCAGTCCGACTACAAAGGCGAGGAGATCCAACTCGGATTCAATTGGCAGTACCTGCTCGAATTCCTAACCAACGCCGCCACCGGCGACCTCGAAATGACCGCGGGCGGTTCAGATTCAGACTCCCCTCCTGCCGGAGGAGCGGTTGCAGACACTTCGTCTGACGCCGCGATGGGAGCCGCAGCCGGCACAGCCACCGCCCGCGAAGGCCGCTCTCCCTTACGCATAACCTTCGAATTCAAAGACGCAAACGCCCAAACCCAAATGTCTATCGCCGGCGAAACCACCTACGATTACAAATACATAGTCATGCCGCTAAGGATATAATCCGTTCTTATTCGATAAAAGGAATTATTTTTTGACGCCAACAAACTGTTTCTTTTTGACAATGGAGCAGTTCGCTAAGCTCTCACCCGATACGCGTGCTATATTGCTCAAAATGGCGATGCAGCAGAGCCTGAAACGGCCGTTTAGGGGGCTATAACGCGACAATGCCGAAATTGACTTAATATGTCATTTCGCGTAAAACTTTTAGGAGTTTTCGGATCAGCTTTCAGCTTTACAAACGGTTAATTCGCTTTTCTATGGCATCTAATCTGGTTTCAATTCAGCGGCGAGGGTTTGGAAAGACGATGCGAAAGGACGGCTGGTGGGTCGCGCCTGCTTTGACATTTATTGGCCTCGGTGCGTTTGTCGTTTATTCGACGTGGGCCGCGATTCAGGCAGAACATTACGCTTTCGGGAATTACCTGTCACCTTTTTATTCGCCTGAGATCTTTGGGGATTCGCCGCATTCCGTTTTTGGGCCGAAGCCGGCTTGGATCCCGTCCTGGCTGCCGTTCTCGCCCGCACTTTTGATTCTCTGGGCCCCCGGCGGGTTCAGGTTCACCTGTTATTACTACCGCGGGGCCTATTACAAATCGATGTGGGCCGACCCGCCCGCGTGCGCCGTTGGCGAACCCAGGCATAACTATCGCGGCGAACGTAAGTTTCCGCTGATCCTCCAGAACGTACATCGATATTTTCTTTATCTCGCCCTCGTCTTTCTCGTTTTCCTGTCCCATGACGCGTGGAAAGCGATGTGGTTCGCCGGACCGGACGGAACGGAACGATTCGGTATTGGCGTCGGTACGGTCGTCCTCACCCTGAATGTGGTATTTCTCGCGGCCTATACGCTCGGATGCCATAGCCTTCGTCACATCGTCGGCGGTGCGTGGGACGTGCTTTCAAACAAGCCTGTACGAAAGGCAACTTACGATTGTGTCGGAAAGCTCAACCGTCGTCACATGCTGTTTGCGTGGATTAGCTTATTTGGCGTCGGATTTTCCGATATTTACGTACGAATGCTGTCAATGGGGGTCTGGACGGATTACCGTATATTTTAACCACTAAATGTCACGAAAGAAGACACAAAAGGAAGTGTCTGTTTTAGTGGTATTTCGTGAGTTTTCGTGGTTACTAATTCATGGCTGATTACACAACATACGAACACGACGTTCTTGTTATTGGCGCCGGTGGCGCTGGTCTGCGAGCCGCAATCGAGGCATCGGCAGCCGGCGTGAGCGTCGGGCTCGTATGCAAATCGCTGCTTGGCAAAGCCCATACCGTGATGGCCGAGGGCGGAATGGCGGCCGC
>JBGTCF010000017.1:0-2265 GCA_041748975.1 Pyrinomonadaceae bacterium | reverse complement strand
ATATGTCGCGGGCCGACGATACACGGCTTATGGAAGCGGTCGAAAACGCCGCTACGCTTCGACGGGTTGACGCTCTTTGCTATTTGCATCAATTGCTAAAACTTTGGGTTGCCCCGCATGTATTGTTTACATCGATAATGTTGGTTTTGATGATTATTCACATTGTTCAGGTGATCTATTTCAACGTCCGATGACGAGTTTCTGTACGAGTTAATAGATGAGTCAGGAAAGCGGAAAATTTTCAATCGCGTTTACCGATCTCAGAGTCCCGACACGAACGCTCGAAAAGGACGGCATTTATATCGGGCGCCTAGATAAATGCGAGATCGTTTTGGACCATAATAGCGTGTCTCGGATCCATGCCGGGATCAATTTCGCTGAATCACGTTATTTTCTGATCAATTTGTCGGCATCAAATTTCATTACACTCAACGGAAGATTACTTAAACCTCAAAAGTCCGATGTTCTGGCCGATGGAGATACGGTACAGATCGGGCCATTCACGATCTCAGTCGGACGTCCGGGCGACGAGATCATATTGGTCGTCGAAAAGCCTTTACTTGACAAGATCCCGGTTCAGACCTCGAGTCACGCAGAAAAGGCGAAACCGGGGGTTCAGGAAGCCGACGGTGTTCTCAAGGTATTTTGGGAAAAGCGAACCCGCGAGAAAGATGACTGGGGAACGCGTCTTCGTCCTACAGAGAAGCCTGTGCCCGGGAAATCGATGTTCAACTGGCGGCCCACCCACGACCTTAGGCGAAAGTGGCGTTTTGGACTTTTCATTTGGGCGTTTCTCTTGATAGGTGCGATCGGTACATTTGCGTTTTTTCGATTTCCGGGTGTCTACGCTCCTAAACCTCTGGCAAACCCGCACGCCGATAATATTGAGGGCAGCACGATCGCGGTCATGTCGAACGGCAATTCGTGCACGACGTGTCACACACCGAACGAACCGCTTGAAAACTCATGTGTCCGCTGCCATCAGGCTGACCAGTTTCACGCCTCCAACACAAAGGCTCACGAGGAGGCCGGCATAACCTGCACCGTTTGCCATAAGGAGCATCAAGGTGCCGGATTTGATATGAAAGCCACTGCAATCGAGAGCTGTGCCCAATGTCATAACGATAATAATTCGAGTACTTACAACGGCAAGAGCGTCCGAACAGCTCATGAAGGAACTTATGGGTACCCCGTCGTCGATGGCGTATGGAAATGGAAGGGCGTCTCTCGTGAGGTCGCCGACGCGATCCCGGAGATCAACAGTTCTGCTACTGGAGATAAGGATGAACAGGCCCGTCTGAACCGGTATTTTCATACTATCCATGTGGCCAGGTTGACCGCTCCTGGAGGTGTGACGGGTGATTCCCGCGGTCTTATTTCCTGTTCCAGCTGCCATGCCAGCTTCGATCCGATCGACCGAATTACCCCTCGACAGACTTGCGCCGCCTGCCATACGACCGCGCCTGATGCTGTTGATCGGGACACCAGGTTCGGCACGGCTTCGTCGAATTGTATTTCGTGCCACGTTCAGCACCCTTACAGCGGCGGGCGCTGGAGCGAATTCGTATCCGATGAGGCTCTAAAACGTCGAATTGAGGCCGTTGCCAATAAGATCATCCAATTAAAAGGCCAATGAAAGCATTTCACTTAATTATCTGTCTGGCTGTCGCGGCCTTACTCGTCTGGATGAACCAGACCTATGTTTCGGATGAAGTCGCTAGGTTTGGCGGCTTGTCGTGGCTCGGCTGGGCGAGCATTTTGTTCGTCGGATTTGGTATAGGTTTTTTCGTGATCTTTAACGATTCGACGCGGGCATTTGGGTTCTTTCGCAATCGTGACGAGAAAGCCGGGCCTCCGGCCAATATCCGAACGCTTACACAGGCGGAACTCAAAGAACTGGGACTCGATAAATATCGCGGGCCGAGTTATCCGCAGCCTATCATCTTCCCGGAACGGTGCATTGGCTGCCAGGCGTGTGTGGACGCCTGTCCGCACGATGTGCTGGCTATTGTTGACGGCACTGCCGCAGCGGTCGCACCGGATCTTTGTATGGAAGATACCGCCTGTCAGGCGGAATGTCCCGTAAATCCGAAAGCCTGCATTGTCATAAACACCACCAAAGAAGTGCGTTCGCTGCCGACCCCGACGCGGGACGGTTCCACTTTCCAGACCAATGTCCCTGGCTGCTTTATCATTGGCGATGTGTCCGGTGTGCCGCTCATCAAGAACGCCGTGAAAGAAGGGGCGGACGTCATCTCCCATATT
>JBGTCF010000016.1:0-11171 GCA_041748975.1 Pyrinomonadaceae bacterium | reverse complement strand
ATCTAGCAATTCTCGATCTTCAAACCCCTCGGCTACAAAGCAATCGTTAATTCTGATATCAGACCGCAAAGCTTCAGCCACCAGTCGGCGGCCCTCGATAAATATTTGGCCGCGATCTTTTCCATCACGTACCTTACGTGCATGGATCAGACGGCGATTTTCGCGGCTGGTGATCCTCTGTAATTCCATAATTCTGCTAATTTAATCACGTTACCTGCCATTTTGAAAAAGCACCCAAAATCGCTACACTTAGGCGATATGACGCCCGAATCAAAAGTTCAAAACAAGATCGATTTCCTTCGTGAAAGATCGCGGATTGCCGAAGGAGGCGGAGGGACCGCCCGCGTCGAAAAACAAAAAGCCTCTGGAAAACTGACGGCTCGCGAACGTATCGATTTCTTTCTTGACGAAGGAAGTTTCGAAGAGTTTGGTAAATTCGTCGTTCACCGGTCGACAGATTTCGGGATGGAGGCCCAAAAGTTTCCCGGGGACGGTGTCATTACTGGACACGGATTGGTAGATGGCCGGGTTGTTTTCGTATTTGCACAGGATTTCACCGTTTTCGGTGGCTCCTTATCTGAAACACATGCTCAAAAGATCTGCAAAGTGATGGACATGGCCATGAAAACCGGCGCTCCGGTGGTTGGCCTTAATGATTCGGGAGGTGCCCGTATCCAGGAAGGCGTTGTTTCGCTGGCTGGTTATGCGGATATTTTTCTTCGAAATACGCTTGCAAGCGGTGTGATACCACAAATCAGCTGTATTCTCGGGCCCTGTGCGGGCGGAGCTGTCTACTCGCCGGCCATTACTGACTTTAATGTAATGGTCAAAGATACATCTTATATGTTTATTACGGGCCCGGATGTGATCAAGACCGTCACTCACGAGGATGTGACCAAGAATGATCTGGGCGGGGCGATGACTCATAACACCAAATCCGGCGTTGCTCATTTTGCCGCCGATAATGATGAGCATGCACTGCGTATAACTCGGGAATTGCTCTCTTTCATCCCATCTAACAATATCGATGATCCACCTTTTCGACGTACAGAGGATCCTTTTGATCGGGCCGATGAATCGCTCAATACAGCTGTACCGGAGGCGGCTACACAGCCTTACGATATTCGGGACATAATACAAAACGTTGTCGACGATAAGTATTTTTTTGAGATCCAGGAGCATTATGCTCCCAATATAGTGATCGGATTTGCCAGGCTTGGCGGCCAGTCCGTTGGTATCGTTGCGAACCAGCCGGCATTTCTGGCGGGTGTTCTGGACATCGACGCATCAGTAAAAGCCGCAAGGTTCGTTCGTTTTTGTGATTGCTTTAATATTCCGCTCATTACATTTGAGGATGTTCCGGGATTTTTGCCCGGAGTAAACCAGGAACATCAGGGTATTATCCGGCACGGAGCCAAGCTTCTATACGCCTTTGCCGAAGCGACGGTGCCCAAAATCACAGTTATCACGCGGAAGGCATATGGTGGTGCATACTGCGTTATGGCCTCTAAACATATCCGTACAGATATTAACTTTGCGTTTCCCACGGCTGAGATCGCGGTAATGGGAGCCGAAGGGGCTGCGGGTGTTCTGTATCGGCGGGAAATCGCAGAAAAAGACGAGGTATTTCGAATGGCAAAGGTCGCGGAATTCCAAGAGAAATTTGCAAATCCGTATATCGCCGCCGAACGAGGGTATATTGACGAGGTCATCGAGCCGAGGTTCACCCGACCCAAACTTATCCGTGCGCTTTCCCTTCTGAAAAACAAACGCGACACAAATCCTTCGAAAAAGCACGGCAATATTCCGCTGTAACTGTGAAATGACATTCGCTGTCCGACCTACCGTCGCCAAGATCGACCTCGACAATCTCCGTTTCAATTTCCGTGCGTGTCGTACTTTTATTGGGCGAGACGTGAAGATCATGGCGGTGGTAAAAGCCGATGCATACGGGCACGGAGCGGTGGAATGCAGCAAAGCACTGGAGGGTGAGGGCGTAGACTGGCTCGGAGTGGCAACCCCGGAAGAGGCACTCGAACTTCGAAACGCTGGAATAGCGACCAGCATCCTTTGTTTGGGTGGTTTTTGGCCCGGACAGGAAAAGATTCTACTGGATAATAAGATCACACCGGCGATATACGAGATCTCAAGCGCCGCCAGCTTGAACAGCGTTGCAAAAAGTGCAGGCCGGGTGTTTCCAATACACATAAAGATCGACACCGGAATGGGGCGGTTGGGAATCCGGTGGGATTCGACTGCTGCCTTTCTTGAAGAGTTCAAGCAAATGGAGAACCTAACGGTTGAAGGCATGATGACCCATTTCGCCTCGGCAGATGATCCTTCCGAAGATGATTTTACGAAATTACAGGTCACACGATTTCATGATTCACTTTTGGTTTTTCGCGCAGCCGGCCACTCGCCAAAATTTCTTGATCTCTCCAATTCGCCGGGGGCCGTAGTAAATGGAGCTAATGGCGGCAATATGGTTCGTCTCGGTGGAATTCTCTACGGTCTGGGTGGAGATATTTTGCCGGCAGGCGTTAGCAAACCGGATCTTAAGCCGATAATGTCCATCAGATCCAGGATATCGCATCTCAAAACGGTCCCCCCGGGTGAAAGTGTCGGTTATGGTCGGACCTTCGTTACAAAACGCGAGTCGATCATTGCCGCGATCCCGATCGGATATCACGACGGGTACCAACGTGGGCTGTCGAACAAAGCGGAAATGATCGTGCGCGGTTGTCACGTCCCGGTAGTTGGGCGTGTCTCGATGGATTGGACTACAATTGATGTCACCGACATCCGCGGCGTTTTTCTCGGCGATGAAGTAACGATAATCGGCCGTCAGGGAGATGAGACGATCTTGGCGGAGGAACTCGCAGGCTTGATCGATAGTATTTCGTATGAGATCACCTGCGGAATCAGCGGACGTGTGCCGAGACATTATGTAAGTCATGATTCCGACGACCTCCGGTAGATCGTTCGAAACCGTTAGGATCTAATCCCGCGGCCGGGTCGTGACCTTTGGATAAATGGACTGGTTTGCTCATTTCAGGAGAATAGCCTTTTTTCACAAGGTTTACGCGAAGGCGTTCCAAACTGATCTTTTTGGACGTGCCGCGCAGGTAGCGTTTTATTTTTCTTTTGCATTTTTTCCGCTGCTGCTCTTTCTGATAACGCTTCTGGGATTGATCCTTGAATCAGCCGACAGCCTACAGGCCGAGTTGTACCGATATCTTGCCGGGATACTGCCGCCAAGCGCCTATGACCTCGTGTTCTCGACCATGAAAGAAGTCGTCGAGGGTAGTTCGGGCGGAAAATTGACGTTAGGACTCTTTGTAACATTGTGGTCAGCTTCCGCGGGAATCGACAGCCTGCGAAATGCACTAAACTCCGTTTACGAGGTAGAAGAATCGCGGGCGTGGTGGAAAACCAAACTCCAGTCGCTAGCCCTGACCTTCTTATTCATATTGCTTCTCGCGTTTGCCCTTGCAACCGTAACGGCGGGTGTAAAACTGTTGGAGACCACTTTTGGCAGTGTCGGCGTCGATATTACATCGCCATGGATCCTGACGATCATACAGGGGATCGCATTGTTAGTTACGATGCTGTTCACCACAGCGGTGGCTTACAACTGGCTTCCAAGTATTAAAGAATCCCATTGGGTGTGGATCAGCCCGGGTTCGGTTTTTGCGGTCATATTATGGGGACTTTTGACAGGCGCTTTTCGCCTCTATCTGAATTATTTTAATTCGTACAATGCGACCTACGGATCACTCGGCGCGGTTATTATATTGATGTTGTGGATGTACCTCACCGGAATGGCTCTGCTTATCGGCGGTGCAATAGATTCGGTGCTAACGGAAATGACGGAGAGCTCAGGTGACGATGGGGCACAAAAAGGCCTATCAGATAAGATCGGCGTCGACTTAAAAAAAAATCAAGCGAAATTGGATCCACACAATAGTTGAATATGTCACTAATGCTCGACGAGATTGCTGAGCAGCCTTCGGTTCTCGAACGAACTATCGCTGCCGAAGCCAATAAATACAAGCGACTCGGTCAATTCCTACGCGGGCGAGAAATCGACCTCATAGTTATAGTCGCCCGTGGCAGCTCTGATAATGCGTCGTTATTCGGCCGATACCTGATCGAAATAACTACCGGGATCCCCGTGTCACTGGCTGCCCCATCGGTTTATACGCTTTACAACGCCAAATTGAAACTAAATCGGTCACTTGTGGTCGGCGTGTCACAATCGGGCGAAGGCGCCGATATTAACATGGTGCTAGAAAGCGCAAAAGCGTCGGGCGCGTATACACTTGCTATCACAAACGAAACGGATTCGTCGATGTCCAGGTTGGCTGAAGAAACCTTGCTGATCCACGCCGGCCCCGAGCGTTCGGTCGCCGCAACAAAAACGTATACGGGCCAAATGCTTCACTTCTATATGCTTGCCAATGAGCTGGCTGATTCAAAGCTCGACATCGGACGGATCCCTGCCTTTGCTGCAGAAGCCTTGACTCTTCGGCCCCAGATCCTGGAATTGGTACAACGTTACGTTTTCATGGAGAACTGCGTAGTAGTAGGCCGTGGAATAAATTATGGCAATTCATATGAACTGGCACTCAAACTAATGGAAACTTGTTATGTTGTGGCGGAGCGGTTCTCTTCGGCGGATTTCTTCCACGGCCCACTGGCTATAGTCGAACGGCGATTCCCTGTAATCCTGTTTGGCCCTGCGGGAGTGACCCAAAAAAGCAGCGTCGAGTTACTTACGCGCCTTCACGAGTTGAACGCAGACTGCCTTTCGATCACCAATTCTCCTGAAATCGCCGATATTTCACCCAACAGCCTGCTCTTGCCTGCGGACATAGACGAATTTCTCTCGCCGATTCCGTTCATCGTTCCGGCCCAACTGTTCGCCGCCCTCTTATCGGAAGCAAAAGGCCTTGACCCTGATGCTCCCAGGTCGCTCTCAAAAGTGACGCGAACCTTATAGGGGATCACCCAGCCCTAGCGGCAGACAGTAGAGCTTCCCTCATAGCTCTCGCAGAACGCCAGCGGTTCGCAACATCCTTTGCCAATGCGGTTTCGATCACTGCCGCGACGTGCTTTGGAATTCCCGGCAATCGTTCGAGCAGCGGTATTATCGGTTTTTCGAAAATTGCTTTTACCGTTTCCGCCACCCCGGCTTTAGGGCCTATATCGAGCGCGTGGGCCCCAGTCAGGAGACTATAGGCCGTCATTCCAATGGCGTAGATATCTGATGGAGGTTTGACCTCTTTAAAATCCCTGACCTGTTCGGGCGGCATATAGGCGATCGTCCCGGCTACATCGCCTACCATCGTCACGCCGCTCATGCCGGTCTGCTTAAAACTCTTGGACAACCCAAAGTCAGTGAGTTTGGCGAACGAATTAGGATACTCGCCATCGATTAGAATGTTCTGTTCCTTGATATCGCGATGCACAAAGCCGAGTGAATGAGCAAAATGAAGCGCGTCAAGCGTTTGTTCGATGACCCTGACCATTTCTTTATGATCGAGTCGACCTCCGCGGTGCTTGGCCAGGCGTGATGCATCCATTCCCTTTATGAATTCCGTGACGAGATAAACGAGGCCGTTATGCGATCCGTGTTCGATGTATCCCACAATATTCGGATGCTGTAGCGAAGACGCGACCTCGATCTCACGCATAAACCGCTTTAATGACTGCTCGCTGACCGCGACCTCAGGCAGCAAGGTCTTTATGGCGACCGCACGGCCATCCTTCTCCGACCGAGCGAGCATAACGCTACCCATACCGCCCTGTCCGATTACGCGGATCATCTGATAATTTGGAATTGGCTGCGGGTTCTTTTTAAGTTTTTCCCGACAATCGTCACAAATAAATGAGAGCTTGGCCTGCGGATCATCGGCTTCGACCGTCGCAGGAACGCCACAATTAATGCAGGTCACGCCGACAATCGATAAATGGGTGTTACCGAAAGACTTGCGCGTGTCCGGGTCGCCTACATCGATCCCTGAGCCAACCTCGACCTCCAGAACTGTTTCACCGCCCTGGATCCGATCACCACTCTTTAAATATGCAGTCTCAACCCGCATACCATTTACAAAAGTCCCATTGGTAGAACCGAGGTCTCGCAGAAATGCCTGCGGCGGTGCTATTTCGATGATGCAGTGATGACGAGAAAAAAAACGGTCCTGAGGCAGGCAAAACTGGGCATCCTCGCTGCGCCCGATCATAAATGTATCGTGCTGTTCGAAGGAAAAGGCCCGGCCAGTTTGCGGTCCGGCAACAACATTTAGGGTTACGCGCATTTCCAGATTTTACCTGACGACCCCTTAACTCCGCAGTATTGAAAAGAAAAAAATTAGGACCTGAATGATCGAAAAAAGCAGCGTAATGCCGCCCATCACCAATCCTGCAACCGCCATACCGCGGCCAGTGTACCGCTCGCCGTCGGCGTCCACATTTCTCATACCTAGATAGCCGAGAACCGCCGCCGGCAGGCCGAGCCAGATGCCGCCGTAACAACAGATCAGCACGACACTGGCGATGCCTAGGATCAGAGAGATGGTAGGCAGAGTCTGATCGCGAGAGTCAGAGTAATTCTGCTGTAAAAAGGGCTGTCGCTGAATATGCTGCGGCTGCCAATGAACCGGCGGCGACTGTGGCCAACTTGCGGGGTTTGTTACTCTCGCTTCGCTCAAAACGACTGTCGGCGGAGGGTCATCGGAATAGCGCGAAGGCTGCGGGTCATATGCCAAAACTGAAAGAAGTTCGCCGTCCTCTAAACAAAAGTTCAGATTCTCGTCACTATACGTTTTCTTACAACGCGGACACCGCTTCATATATAAGACTAGACAAGGGTTATTTTCTTATTTCCAGGTTCTTGAACGCGATCTTCACCCCATCACCTGAATACAGTCCGGCAACACCATTCGGGTAGCCGTGGGCATTTTGTATAGAGTTTACCATTGTTCCATTGATATAAAACTCGATCGTGTTAACTAGGTCCCTGACCTCGAGAATATTTTCGTCAGAGCCCGTCTTGGGCTTGAGATCCGGTGTATGCGACGAGACATATACAACCTCCTCCGCAGGAGCAAGACTACTGAGCCAAGTAGAAGCAATACCCATACCCAACATTGAGAAACGAAGGCGCGATGTTTTTCTGAATTACGGCTTGATTCCGACTTTTTATTTATAGAAGGTGAATCCTATTTACCTTTGAATTCCGCCCTTCTTGACTAGCGTGTTCATGCCGACACTACTGGTCCCTACGCAAATAATATGAAGAAATTTTCCTTACTCGCTTTGTTCCTCGTCTTCTTCTCCGTCATCATTATCAATCCACCAGTTACCTCAAATGCGAAACTGGGGCGTGCTCCCAAGCCTGACCAAAACGACCCGGAGTTAGCAAGGACCATTCGCCAAATGACCCAGAGGTCTTCTAAAGGACTGATAGAGAAACAACTTTCAGGTGGCGGTGGGGTCGAAATGGACTTGCAGGGGCGATTTCAGGATATTCCGTTGGTAAAGATCGATGACGACGGCGATCCGGCTGTAATGTGCATCGCGAGTATCGGGGAAGCAAATCGCTTTTTCGGCCGCGACCTTGAAACCGGCCAAATCTACCCTGCCGATCCTTTAGACGCGGATTACCTTGCGACAAAACGTGCCTCTCGAAGTGAAATGTCGCGAGAAGAATATTCGTTCTACAAGAATCTCGTTGACGAGTCTGGTGATCTGCAGATGTCGCCTAACTCCGCATCAATCTTGATCGTCAATGGAGACGGCCCAAATGAGGGATTTAACGACTTGACAGTTGTTGCACCTGAAGGCGGGAATTCCGGCACAACCCTTGGCCAGCAGCGAATGAATCTCTTCAATTTTGCGGCGAGCATTTGGGGTTCATTCCTGGATAGCACGGTTCCGATCAGCGTAAACGCCAGATTTGACCCGCTTTCTCCATGTTCCTCGTCCGGAGGTGTTTTGGGATCGGCAGGACCTGCATCGATTTCGAGGGATTTCGCCGGGGCGGAACACGCCGCAACCTGGTACCCTGTAGCTCTTCGCAATAAGATCGTAGGCGTCGACAGCAATCCGGCAGCGGCTGAGATAAATACAACATTCAACAGCAGCATCGACACGGGCTGCCTGGGACCGGGGACCCGTTTTTATTACGGCCTCGATAATTCGACACCGTCAATGCGAATCAATTTACTGGTGGTCTTACTTCATGAAATGGGTCATGGCCTTGGATTTATGACACTTGTAAATGGAAGTACCGGAGCCCTCAACGGGGGATATATGGACGTCTTCGCAAGGAGCATGTATGACCGCTCCACAGGAAAGTCCTGGGGACAAATGACGGACGCTGAGCGACAAGCCTCAGCACTTAATGATGGAAATCTCATGTTTGCGGGCGTAAACGTAAGTGGAGCGTCGGGTGCACTGACAGGGGGGCGAGACGCTTCTAATGGGCACGTTCAGTTATTCGCACCTGCCGCGTTCCAGTCGGGGTCATCGTTGTCTCACTTCGATCGAGCCGCGTTTCCCAATTTGTTGATGGAGCCCGCGATAAATGCCGGCCTGCCGCTGGATCTTGATTTAACCCGGCAGCAGATGAGGGACATTGGATGGTATCGCGATTCCAATGGCGACCGTGTGCCGGACTCAATCATTAATATTTTGCCTGGTGGGTCTATGCTTACCGCAGGAAGCCAAACTTCACTGTCCTGGACGAACACTGGCGGATTCTCGAGGAACGTAACTATCGAGCTTTCAGCCGATGGCGGGGCAACCTTTCCTACTGTGATAGCTTCGAATGTACCTAATGTCGGTTCCTATGAGTTCACAGTACCTGACGTATCCACGACCAAGGCTCGAATCAGGGTTCGTGAGCATGATTTTAATTCGCCGCTTGGGGTTTCTGGTTCTGACGTTACGATAGCGCCCGAAACGTCGGCGATCGACATCACCGGCCAGATCATGACGCCGAGCGGCTTCGGACTCAGAAATGCAGTGGTAACCCTAATTGATGACGCGGGAACGCGAACCTCGGTGGCGACGAGTTCGCTGGGCTACTTTAGCTTTTCCAGGGTTCCGACAGGTCAGAATATAGTGATTTCGGTAAGTTCCAGACGGTACAGATTTGAATCGCGGAGCCTAATCACTTCCACAAGTCTAGGAACGGTTAATTTTGTCGGAATTGAATAATTATGGCGGCAGATCCCGACATAGGATTTTGGCATTTGATTTAAAAAGAGTAGCAATTGCTTGCATTTTTTGGGGAATAAGTTTACTTATAGACCTATATATTAGGAAATAGTTGTGGGCTTGTTGCCCAGTCCGTAGCTAATTTTTTCATTTGATTTACAGCTTTGATCCCTCAGGGAACGATTTCGTTTGTCTTAACTAGGTTATCGGTCGAAGAACGGTTGGATTTAATTTGATCTTACTAAGGGTCAAATGTTTTTTATGAAGAGATCCGTATTGCTCACGATTTTAGTTTTTGGCTTTTTCTTAGTGAGCTTGGTTTTCCTCACGTCGTCAACCGCCCAGCGCAGTTTTTCCATCTCGAAACCAGGACCTCAAGATTCCAAAATCGCTGACACTGTCCGACTTCTGACCGACAGGTCGATGGATGGCATCGTTCATAGACGTCATTCGCATGGAGGGCACTCGCTCGACCTAAAAGGCAAATTCCAGAAGGTGGCACTGGCAAAGCTCGACGCCGATGGCGACCCGATGGTCGGCTGTATCGGAAGTGTCGAGGAAGCGAACGATTTTTTTGGCCGAAGCCTTGAAACAGGAGAGGTGTACCCGTCCAATCCACGTGAGGTTGAATATCTTGCGACGAAAAGAGCTTCGCAAATAGATATTTCGAAGGAAGAGTTCTATTTTTACAAGGATCTTATTGAAACCAACTCGCTTCAGCCCAGTTCCCCAAACGCTGCTAATTTCATTATCGATAACCGGGACGGGCCGAATGAAGGATTTAATGATCCAACGCCGATGTCCCCGGAAGGCGGAAATCCCGGCACTACTCGCGGTCAATTGCGGTTGAATCTTTTCAATCATGCGGCGGGCATTTGGAGTTCTTTCCTTGACAGTAATGTCCCAGTTCTCGTAAACGCGCGATTCGATGAATTGCCATGTTCGACCGGAAGTGCCGTTTTGGCCTCTTCCGGAGCGACTACTATCCAATTCAATTTTCCGGGCGCCGCGTTTCCAAATACTTATTATCCAGTCGCCCTCGCTAATAAGATGGCAGGCACGGATCTGAGTACTACGGATGGGTTCAATGCTTCCCACCATGATTTGTTCTCGACCATTAATAGCAGCATAGATAATGGGTGCTTTAGTGGTTCTGGACATCGATTTTATTATGGATACGACAACACTACGCCTCCGTCGCGTACCAATCTTCTTGTCGTGATCCTTCATGAGTTCGCCCACGGGCTGGGATTTGAAACCTATGTGGACGGAAGCAGTGGACAGTTTGTGCAGTCTGGTGGAAATCCACCGAATCCCGATATTTACTCAAGATTTGTTTTTGATCGAAGTCAGGGGCTTTTTTGGAATCAAATGACTGCCGCACAACGCGTCGCATCCGCCAAGAATACCGGCAACCTGATGTGGAACGGCCCTAATGTTAACGCTGCTTCGTCTTTTCTTGAGTTTGGACGGGATCCGGCGACCGGAATGGTCCAGCTCTTCGCTCCTTCAACATACACATATGGACCTTCTGTTTCCCATTTTGATTCCGCTAACTTCCCGCATCTTCTGATGGAGCCGAATATCAGTATCGGCTTGCCGCTTGATCTTGATCTGACCAAGCAGCAGATGAGGGACATCGGGTGGTATCGCGATTCCAACGGAGACCGCATTCCGGATACGATAACCAATGTTCTACCGAATTCGGGAACACTTTCCGCCGGAGCCCAGTCGACTGTGTCTTGGACTAACAATGGTGGTTTCAATCGCAAGGTTACAATAGAATTGTCCACAAACGGTGGCTCTACGTTTCCAACCACCATTGCGGCTGATATACCGAATGTTGGGTCCTATTCGTTCACCGTTCCCAATGCGCCGAGCACTCAGGCTCGGGTAAGAGTGCGGGAACATGGTTTTGTGTCACCCGTAGGAATGTCCTCGGCAAA
>JBGTCF010000015.1:0-11309 GCA_041748975.1 Pyrinomonadaceae bacterium | reverse complement strand
CAAACGCGTTCCAGGTCTGAAGTATTTACCGGTTTGACGATGTAATCACAGGCTCCCAGATCCAGTGCACGTTTACGATATTTCGGCAGATCGAGAGACGTTATCATAACGACGGGGATTCCCCCGAAATTGTCGTCAGTTTTTACATATTCCAGAAACTGCCATCCGTTGATCTGAGGCATCTCGACATCGGAGAGGATCAGGTTGGGTTCCCACTTACTCGAAAGCAGAAGCTCCAGAGCTTCGGCACCGTTGTTTGCCGTTATTGTACGAAAGCCTGCATTCTCGATGATTTTTACCGCCTGGTTTCGGATCGACGCGCTGTCGTCAACGATTAGTACCAACGGGTCGAGGACTTCGGTTGAAACTCTCGTCGTCACGGGATCATCTGCCGGTAACGGCTCAAAGACGGGCACCGACAGAGGCATAACAATCGTAAATGTCGTTCCGTTCTGCATCTGAGAGTCGACGAGGACCGCCCCGCCCCGAGCTTCGACGCTTTCTTTGACGATCGCCATTCCAACTCCGCGGCCCGCATTGAGATCGATCTTGTCGGATGTGGTCAGCCCCTTTGCGAAGACAAACTCTAATGCGTCGCGATCGTTGATCACTGCCGATTCATGATCGGTTAAGAGGTCGTGCGCTATAGCTCTTTCCTTCAGCCGGCCCACCGAGATCCCGCCTCCGTCGTCTGAAACGGTTAATACAAGCGCCTGCTCGTCAGCTTCGAGGTGAACCGTTATCGTTCCGGCCTCTGGCTTTCCGATAAGCCGCCGAGTCTCGGGCGATTCGATACCGTGAACGACGGCGTTCTTCAAAAGGTGAAGGAGCGGTTCGATCAGCGCGTCGATAATAAGCGTGTCGATCTCGACGTTACCGTTTGAGAGCGATAGGACTGCTTTCTTATTTTCGTCACTACAAGTAGCATTAACCGCTCGCGACAGCCGAGTTTCGAGTGTGCCGAACCTGACCATCCGAATGCTTTGTAGCCCCGAATGAAGCTGTTGATTCAGATCGCCGGCTTTTTCGAGAAGCGATTCCATCCGTGCCTTTGAGGCTGTGTCGATTTCCCCGGACGGAGTGAATCCCAAAAGGGCTTCCGCCAACGCGGTGCTGTTTGCGGTGAGGGTGCGAGAAATATCTAAAAGGTGAACGAGCCGGTCGATCGATACACGCACAACCGGTAACGCCGGAGTTCTTGTGTTAACTTTGGGGCCTTGGTCCGAATTTGATGGTAAAGAGCCTGCTCGAGGCCCCGAATCCGAATGCGGTAGATCACATGGGACCTGCCCCGTGAGTTCCGCAGCGGCCTCCGCATACCGACTTTCCAACGTGTCCCCGTCCTCTTCGACACTCCTTTCCGACAGGATTGCGTGCAGCGAATCAACGGCGGTTTTAAGAAATTCGATTACCTGCGGACCGGCCCCACGATGCGAGCCGACGACTGTGTCGAGCAGGTCTTCCATTTTATGTGCGATACGGCAGGCGTTCTTGAAGCCAACGATCCCGGCCGCCCCTTTGAATGTGTGGGCACACCGGCGGATCTCCCAGACCGCATTGGTATTCGCTGGCGAATCTAATAGAACATTCAGGTTCTTGTCGATCGCGGCCAGAAGCTCAAGAGCTTCATTGTGAAAAATATCCAGAGTTTCCTCATCTATTTCGAAACTTTCCGTCCGTTCTTGGGCGATCGTGACTACGTTGTTTTCAGTGGCCGGGTCGTCGAATGACGTTTCGACGAGAGTTTTAAGGTCATCCAGAAAGTCGTCGGAATAAAGCGAGGAGTCGAGCAGTGCGGCCTCGATCAAGGCGATCTTGTCGAGCACCATATAAACGTTGGATGGTGAGGCCGTCGGATCCGACGTCAGGCTCTCAAGCGCAGCTTCGCCATCGCGAATGACAGCGGCGATTTTTTGCCGGTCGTCGCTTTCGGCCTTTTCTCGCAGGTGCAGCAGAGAACGTCGTGACTCGCTCAAGTCCGCGATCTCTCCCGTTTGAGCGAGTATCAGCAGGGTTTGCCGGATATGGGTAATGGCCGTATCAGCGTCGACCGGTGAAGAATATTTGATTTCGAGGGCCATTGCTGCCGCAGATGTAATCCGGCCTTCAGGAGATCAATCTGCTGCCTGATGTTCCGGAACTAGATATGTTTCAAGCGCTTTCATTAGCGTTTCAGGGCCGAAGGGTTTCGTGACGTATCCGGTCGAACCAGCCATTCGGCCTCTCACTTTGTCAAAGAAACCGTCCTTGCCGGATATCATGATCACCGGAAGGTCTTTCGCGGCAGGATTTGTGCGGATCTGCTTACACACTTCGTAGCCATCCATTCGCGGCATTGAGATATCAAGCAAGACCAGATCGGGGAGCCCGTCTTGAAGACGTTCGAGAGCTTCGACACCGTCTTCGGCACAGACGACGTTATGTCCGGATTTTTCGAGCTTGCTTGAGATTAACTTTCTAACCGTGGCGCTGTCGTCGACGACGAGGATCGTCTTGCCCTTTGGCATCGCATTGTGAACCTCGTCCTGCTGCCGCATCTCGACCAGCCTGATAGCGATCGTGTTCAGTTGTCCGGACAGGATTACATTATTAGGATCGAGCCTGGAGGCCTCGTGCAGATATTTGACACCGGCTTCATAGTCTCCGAGATTGAAGTATCCGATCCCGAGCTGAGTCAGTTCAGTTTCCGAGAAGTCCCGAAGATTCCACTCCGCCTCCATCTGCGTGACCGCCTGCTGGATAGTCTCGCGATCCGCGCGCGGGTTGTTGAGAAGGCTTTCGATGTCGGACAACGAAAGGACGGCATTGCACGTGTCACAAGCGAAAACCTGCGGATCGAGGCGCTGCTCACAATATGGACACGCCGAACCAGTTCTTTCCGCTGGATCCGCTTGTGTTACGGGTTCCGGTTCGGGTCTAAATTCCGGGGCTCTTTCGAAGATTGGTCGTTCCGTAACCTCAGGTAGGTCTTGATCTGAGCTTTCAGAAGATGGTGAACAGGAAAAATCCTCGTTCGTCTGGACGGCCTCTTGCTGCCCGGACAGATCGAGGGGCTGAAGTTCTTCGATAAATAGAGCCTCGGAGTCTAAAGTCTCTTCGGCGTCAAGCGGGTGATCAAGCAACTGGGCGACGCCTTGGGATTCCGCTTCGGTTGACGACGGATCCGTATCGAAACTCTCTAAGAAGGTGTTCTCGAAGTAATCAGGGGCAGCTTCGACAGGGCGATCGGTAAACTCAAAAGTTGCTTCGGAAGGTTGATCTACAAATTCAGTGGGCCCATCGTCAGTCGAGGGGACGTTCTCGAAAACCTCACCGAGTGGTTGTTCGACTAAGTCGTAATGTTCGACGACAGGTTCTTCCTCGAACATTTCAACCATACCTTTAGCAGGATGGTCCTCTGACACTATCATCACGTCTTCGGCGGGATTCTCAGAAGCGTCGACGGCGGGGAAGACTGATTCCATGGTTTGTTCCTGCGTAGATTCCACCGTTGCGGTGAGGAAATCGTAAGCCGATCGCGCGGTCGCGTTTTCCGGGTCGATCTCCAAGGCTCGTTGGAGAGATTCTATCTTTTCGCTCAATCCAAGTGACAAATGCGATCTGAGGATCCAGGCATCGGCGATATTTGGTTCGACTCTCAGGAATTCGTTAACCAGATCCAGCGCCTTTTTTCGCCTGCCCGCAACAGCCGCCGATTTCACCTCGCCGAATGCGGCGAGGGAGCGGTCCGTCAGGATCGCGTCCAGAGCAGCTTGCGCGTCCGCGTTATCAGGATTGATATCAAGCACCTTTTGCAGGTGTTCGATTTTGTGCTGTTCTTCCTTCGCAAACGAAGCTTTCCAGAGCCATGCCAATTCACACTCGCTATCGTAAGTTAGAGCTTGTGCGATGCATTGCTCTGCCTGGGCCGAAACTTCTTCCTCATGAGCCGCGACCGCCCGCTGAACAAATGTTTTGGCCAGGAGCGATCTAGTAGCCGCGCGCCATTCGGTGGCACGCTGATTCTCAGGATTGATGTCGAGGGCTTTCCCGAGAAAGATCAGCAGTTCTTCCGGATACTCGCTGATGGATGCGAGCCACATCCAGATGTCCTCGCATCTCGGATCGATCCCGGAGGCCTGAAACAGCAGCCGGCGGGCTGACGCGCGGTCTCCGCTTTGTGCCGCAGCAATGCCAGACGCAAGGATCTGCTGAAAATCCGCGCCTGCGGCTTCGAGAGGGGCGAATTCGCTGGTTTCAATCGCAGGAGGTGTAATAAGGTTGGATTCCGATTCTAGTCTCATTGGTTTCTGAATGTGGGTGCTGGGCCAAAAGCGAGATATACCTGCGCGGAGGGCTTGGTACTGACCCATTTTCAAAAGCAAGACCAGTGCCAGTAGATCGGCAGTCCGACACCTTTGTTAAATTGTTAGAAGACGCCTAGAATAAAGGCTGAAAATGGCTGGTAAATGGTTTCATAAGTTGAATTTCCCATTAAGACTCGTTCGAGTGACAAAAAATGGCATTTATGCGCTGGCAAAAAACGTAATTTTGTCCGTATCCGTCTGAAATGGAACAGCTTAAATCGGACTTCGATGTTGTCATTATCGGCGGCGGCCCGGCAGGCCTCTCGGCAGCTCTCTGGTGCTTTGAACTCGGCCTTAGGGCCATGCTTTATGAGAAGGAAGGGGAGTTTGGCGGGCAGCTTCTGCGGACGTTTAACGTTATCAAGAACCATTTGGGAATTGAGGCCGCTAACGGCCGTGAGCTTAGCGAAAAGTTCCTCCTGCAACTTAATTCAATTGAGGTGCCGATCAAGAACAATGCAGGTGTAACCGAGGTCGATCTCCAACGTAAGATCGTTACCCTCGGAACCGGCGAGCAGGTATCGGCTCGTACAGTAATTATTGCAACCGGAGTCAGAAGAAGTCGACTTGGCGTGCCGGGAGAGGTCGAGTTCGAGGGCCGGGGTGTATTGCATTCCGGCGTTGATTCCAAAGCTGCCGTAGCCGGAAAGGACGTCGTTATCGTTGGAGGAGGAGATGCAGCGATCGAAAATGCCCTCATCCTCGGCGAGACCGCCCGAAAGGTCGTTGTGATCCATCGCAGAAACGAATTTACCGCACGGAAAGAATTTTTGGACAGGGCGATCGGGCTGGATAACATCGAGTTTATCTATGAATCAGAGGTTTGCTCGATTAACGGAGATGAAGTTGTAAGCTCGATCGATATCGTGAATATTAACGAAGGCCGAAGAACGAAAGTGTCCGCCGATGCTGTTTTGATCAGGATCGGAGTAGTGCCCAACACAGAGATGTTTCGCGGCCAGATAGATATGGACGCGAAAGGATACATCGTCGTTAATGCCTCGGGAGCCGCCAGCCGAGTCGGTATCTTTGCCGTTGGCGATGCCGCAAACCCGATCTCGCCGACGATAAGTACAGCAGTAGGAAGCGGAGCAACAGCCGCAAAAGCGTCCAGTGCCTTGCTTATTAACGGTTAGACCGTGTAACATCAGGCCAGTCAATTCCCGAAAATTTGAATTGTATCCCGAAAAAATTGGAAAATGCGATTCGTCTGATTGCGGTCCACACTCTTGAAGACTCCAAGTTTAGGCGGTTAGATTCATTTTTTGGGTTTTGGAACGAAAAATGCCTTAATGAAATTCTTAGTTAACCACATTCGCAAACTTGAAATTTTAGGGAGGATATATGACAAGAGTTATTACAAGAGCAGCCAACCATTTATGTTTGGCGGCTTTGCTGACGTTAGCGTTTTTAGCCGGTAGTGGCTCAGCCCAAACTGGCACGGCCACTATAAGCGGTATGGTCACCGATCAAGTCGGTGGGGTTGTGCCGGGGGCGACGGTTCGAATAACAAATCCGGAAACCGGGTTTTCACGGTCGGTGACGACCAATGACAGTGGTAGGTATATTTTTTCGTCGATTCCACCTTCCACATACCGAATCGAAGTCGAAGCTTCAAGTTTCAAAAAGCTGCTAAATTCCAATGTGCAGGCGCGCGTGGATTCTCCAACTAACCTGACGTTAACCTTGGAACCCGGCGATGTCACGGCGGTGGTCGATGTTACAACCGGTACGATCGAATCAATCATAAATAACCAGGATGCCACGCTCGGCAACAATTTTGTTCCTGAACAGATAACGCAGCTTCCGACCGACCTTCGCCGTGTAAATGATCTTCTGAGCCTGCAGCCGGGTGTTACGCGTGACGGATATGTCGCCGGCGGCCGTAGCGACCAAGCCAACATTACGCTCGACGGTGTCGATATCAATGATCAGCAAACCGGCGGCCGCAGCGGCGGCGGCGACTTGAGCCAGGATTCCGCTCTGCGCGCTACGACCGAGTCGGTCGCCGAATTTCGCATTACGACGCTCGGAGCGAATGCTAGCCAGGGCCGCTCATCGGGTGCACAGATCTCACTAATAACTAAGAGCGGCACCAATGATTTTCGTGGCTCGATGTTTTACTTTTATCGGCCGACCAGGGGCTCGGCGAACGACTTCTTTAACAATCTCGCTGGAGTCGAACGACCAAGCCTTAATCGAAAAGTTTTTGGCGGGACCCTTGGTGGCCCCATCAAGCGCGACAAACTATTCTTTTTCTACTCATACGAAAGACAGGATCAGACGCAGGAAGCTCAGGTAAACAGGGTCGTGCCTCTGGCACATCTTGGGCAGGGGATTCTTAGGTTCAATGGCACAGGGCCTAGCTGCGTGGCAGGATCTTGTTCCATCGGACTTGCTGAGTTGAACACGATCTATAGCGCAGTAGGGATAAACCCGCTGGCCGTTTCAACTCTTGCGGGTGCAGCCTCAAGGTATCCGTCTAATAATTCAATCATTGGTGACGGCATCAACACAGGCGGTTTCCTGTTTAATGCCCCAACGACGGACAAGGAAAATACTCACATTGCAAAACTTGACTGGAGTCCAAACGCGACGAACCAATTCTTCGTTCGGGGAAATTATCAATGGGACAATTCATTGGGAGAGCCGGCTTTTCCAGATACCCTGCAAACTTCGTCATGGAGCCATCCGACGGGCATCGCAGCCGGGCATACGTGGACGATATCCAATAACAAAATTAACAGTCTTCGATATGGACTGACCCGGCAAGCATTCACAAACGCGGGTGATTCCAATGCGAATGCGATCTCGTTCCGTTTTGTTTTTTCTCCGGCTCTATTTGCCCGCACGCTTAGCCGGGTCACAAATGTACACAATATTACCGACGACTTTACGTTGATCAAGGGGGCCCACACATTTCAGTTTGGCGGTAATTTGCGAGTCATTCGCAACCACCGAGAAACTCTGGCAAACGCTTTTGATAATGCGGTTACTAATCCGTCATTTTATGCCTCGTCGGGAGCTGTCGTAAATCGTCAGATCACCAATTCGGGCTATACTATTGCCGGTGGAAGCATAGCCTCCGTGCAAGCGGCGGCAACGGCGCTAATTGGCCGATTTTCTCAGTATACCGGTCAGTACAACTACAATAAACAGGGCGATCTCCTCCCGATCGGTACCACGACGGTGAGAGATTTTGCAACCGAGGAATTTGACGTTTACGCTCAGGATGTTTGGAAGGTCGGGCGAACACTTACCCTAACTTTGGGTCTCAGGTATTCACTCAGCAGGCCTGTGTACGAACAGAATGGGTTTCAGGTTCGGCCGAGCATTCCTCTGGGCGACTTTTTTGACGCACGGCGTGAGTCGGCGGCTCGAGGCATTCCTCTAAGCACGCCCATCCAGTTTGAGTTGGCGGGACCTAGGAATAACGCCCCGGGTTTTTATGAACTGGATAAGAATAACTTCCAGCCGCGATTCGCTGTCGCGTGGTCGCCAGACTTGAATGATCCGTTCAGCCGTTTCGTTTTTGGAAAGCAAGGCGATTCAGTGCTTCGCGGCGGGTTCGGTATTTTTAACGATTACTTCGGCGGTCAGCTTGCGGTATCGTTTGATCAGCTTTCGACTCTTGGTTTTACGACCTCAAGCACGATTTCCGCGAATACATACAACGTGACGACTCGACCCGCGCCTCTATTCACCGGTTTTAATCAAAACATCCGTTTGTTGCCCGGCATTCCCGCCCCGAATCGGTTCATGACACCGGCTGATGAGCAGACACGTATCGAGGCGTCGCTTGACTCGACGATCACGTCGCCAAAACACTATACCTGGAACGTGTCGTTTGGTCGCCAACTGCCCAAGGGGATGTATTTTGAAGCGTCTTACGTCGGTCGGAAAGCTCGAAATCTGTTCGGCGCTCGTGACGTCATGGCGCTCAATAACCTGGTCGAGCCAGGGACCGGCATGGACTGGTATACGGCGGCTGGACTACTCGTAGATGCTCAAAAAGCCGGTGTTCCATTCAACAACATCGGTGCAATATCGTATTTCGAGCATTTCTTTCCGAATGCAAGGACTGTACTGAACGCCGACTTTGGCCTTGGGGCCGTCAGTAATACGGCAGCGGTATACGCCCTCTTCGCGGATGATGGTTTTGCCATCAGGGACTACACCTTTATCCAGCTAATTATCGATGATGCGACTGAGTTCGGTTTGTCCGGGAATCCCGGACGTTTTCCGAATATGTTTTATCACCCGCAATATGGAGCATTTTCGGCATTCGGCACCTTTGCTGAATCGGATTATCACGGCGGGACATTCTCTATCAGGCAAAGGCTTGGAACGTCACTTAGTTACGATTTTAACTACACTTTGTCGGAGTCCAGAGATGACGTCTCGGGTTTGCAAACGGACGGTTCGTTCGGCGGACAGTTCCTCTTAAATCCACTTCGGCAGCGTGACAGTTATGCGTATTCGGATTTCGATACCAGGCACGTTATCAACGCCAACTTCTCGTTCGAATTACCGTATGGCAAGGGCAAGAAATTCGGCGGCGGTATGAGCAGCTTGGCTGATGCACTGGTTGGAGGTTGGTCGCTACGGGGTATCTTCCGCTGGAATAGCGGCCAGCCTCTCTCGGCCCCATTCGATCAGGCACAGTGGGCGACTAACTGGAATGTTCAGTCAAACGGCTCGCGGATACGCGCGATCGACTCGGGGTCCTTCCGGGACACGCAAAACCTTTTTGCAAACCCGGCTGTAGCATTCAATTCGTTCAGAAACGCACGTCCGGGCGAGACCGGTGAGCGGAACACGTTTCGTCTGCCGGGGTTTTCGGCGATTGATTTGGGTTTGTCCAAATCATTCAATATGCCATGGAGCGAGGGCCACAAGTTTCAATTCCGTTGGGAAGTGTTCAATGTTCTGAATAAACAATACTTTGCGGCCGGGAACCTCACGCGAACGACGTTTGGCCTTCCGGAAGATGTCGAGACTGCAGTGGCCCCTTCAACTTTCGGTAAGATATTTAACAGCATTCAGGGTGCGCCCCGAAGAATGCAGTTTGGCTTTCGTTATTCTTTCTAAGAGGCAGCTCTTGAAACTATTCAGGCCGCGGTTTGACCGCGGCCTTTTTGTTTGTACGCCCGACATGGCGTGTTTACTAGGGAGTGAAAGTCTCCTACAAGCCCGACAGGGGGAATTGTTAGCCGAACAGCAAGGGTGTTCATCGCGAGGTGGAATCTGAAGGAAGCTGTAAGCAAAAGGCTGGCCTGACGAATAGGAAGCGTATGAGAGGCACTGGGACTTGGATGAGAGGGCAAAGAGACTCAAAGTCCGATACCTGTACGGAAGGTCCTGGTGTAGATACGACGGGCATAAGCCGGAAAGTGAACATGTCTTATTGAGGGAGGTCTGTCATTCTGCCAGAGGGCTAGGGTCGTCGAGAGGCGAGTCGATGGGGTGACAGAAGTCAGCAGAGAGCATAGTAGCGTCAAAGCGACCGACGCGAAGGCTCGAACATGATGATAAGTAACGCGGCTTGAATTTCGATGACGAAGGAGACGCAGGATAGTATGGATGAGATGCCCGATACTCGCTCGACGAATAGCGGACGGAATCCGCGACGGATAGATCGGATTCGGTCAAACGACACGGCAATGAGAGAGAAAGGCGGTACGGAAACGTCGCAGTTAATGGAAAAGTGGACGCACGCGGGAACCTGCTCAGAGCATACAAACAGGTAAAGGCAAATAAGGGAGCGGACGGCGTGGACAGCATGACGGTCGAAGAATTGATGCCCTACTTGCGGGAGCACTGGGCGGGAATCAAAGAGGAGTTATTATCGGAAAGTATCAGCCACAAGCGGTAAGAGTAGTCGATATACCGAAACCGGCGGGCGGGATGCGGCAATTGGGCTCCCGACAGTCGTGGATCGCCTGATACAACAAGCCATTCATCAGGTACTAAGCCCCTACTTTGAAGAGAACTTTTCGGAATCGAGCTATGGCTTCCGCATCGGGCGAAGAGCGCATCAAGCTGTAATAAAAGCGAGAGAACACGCGTCAAGCGAGCGAAGGTTTGTGGTTGTCATGGATTTGGAGAAGTTCTTTGACCGAGTAAACCACGACGTGCTGATGTTGCGGGTTGCGAGGCGGGTCTCGGACAAACTGGTCCTGCTCTTGATCCGGCGAGCGTGTGCTGGAATCGATCAAAGGATTCCGTCAAGGAGTCTGCGTCTGAAGGTAAACGAGGAAAAGAGTGCAGTAGGCCGAGTTTGGAAAAGGAAATTTCTAGGCTATACAATGACGTGGAACAAACCACTGAAGTTGAAAGTAGCACCGGAATCCGTAAAGAGACTGAAAGAGAAAGTACGCTTAATTACGCAAAGAGGAAGAGGACGGAATCTCGCACAGGTCATCAAAGAGCTGAATCTTCTTCTTCGCGGCTGGGGTAAATACTTCCGCCACGCACAAGTGAAGAACGTCTTTGAAGAGTTGGACGGCTGGATTCGCCGGAAACTACGCTGTATTAAATGGCAGCAGTGGAAACGGCCTCGAAAGCGAATAAAGGAACTGATGAAACTCGGCCTTGCCGAGCATCGGGCCTGGAAAACTCCAAACAACGGGCACGGTGCATGGTACAACGCGGGAGCTTCGCACACGAACGAAGCGATACCCAAACGGCTGTTTGATTCAATGGGACTCGTGTCGCTGGTAGACGAACTGCGACGATTTCAACTATCAACATGAACCGCCGTACCGAACGGCACGTACGGTGGTGTGGGAGGACGGCGGAGGTATCTTCGCCTCCTACCCGGAGGGTGTAAATTATTTTGTGTAAATGGTCATAGAAAGCCAAATGAGATAGTTTTGGCGGAGGAGAAAAATGACCAAGGAAAAAGAAGACGAGTTGATTGACAGTTTGCTGAAGGATTACAAGACGCCTGAGGATTTGATC
>JBGTCF010000014.1:0-1654 GCA_041748975.1 Pyrinomonadaceae bacterium | reverse complement strand
AGCCCGGCGGGCGTGGCCTATGCCGACTCGGCGATGAGCATTTTTCGAACGCTGCCTGTAATGCAGAAATTTTCGGAGAGATATACGCTGCAGGGCTTTGAGGGAAGGATCAAATTGCTCGATGTTCTCCTGGGCTGTTATTCCGAATATTGCAGCGGCAAGCCGCCCGGTAAACCCGTGATCGCCATCGTCGACCTCAAGGGACTGCCGACGCTGAAGGAATTCGAGCTGTTTCGCGATTATTTTGAGTCGAACGGATATCGTTCGCTGATTTGCTCGCCGGATGAACTTGCATTTAACGGCTCGCGCCTATCATGTGGCGGCACCGAGATCGACATCGTTTATAAGCGCCTGCTGGTCAACGAATACCTGCCGATAATGGACGAGTTTCCGGCCCTTGTTGACGCATATCGAGCCGGGACGATCTGCATGGTCAACAGCTTTCGAGGGAAGCTGGTGCATAAGAAGGCGGTTTTTGCCGTCTTGACCAATGAGCGATACGCTCATCTTTTTAGCAAGGAAGAGTTAAGGGCGATCACCAGCCACGTTCCGTGGACACGGTCATTTCGTGACGAATCTACGGAATACGGGGGCAAGACAATCGATCTCGTCGAATGGACGCGTTCAAATTCGCCCAAACTTGTGCTCAAGCCAAACGACGATTACGGCGGCCATGGGATCTATATCGGCTGGAATTCGAGCGGATCGGAGTGGGACGACGCCATCGCCCTAGCGCTAGGCAACGGAGACTATCTTATCCAGGAACGAGTTAAAACGGCGAAGGAGAAATTCCCGATGCTGATCGACGACGAGGGAAATTGGGAGATGATCGAGCAGCTCGTCGACCTTGACCCGCTGCTATTTATGGGTAAGGTCGGCTCGGCATTTACGCGTTTGTCGTCGACGGAGCTGGCAAATGTCTCGTCGGGCGGCGGGATGGTGCCGACATTTGTTATCGAAAAGAAATAGAAATGAAATTAGCTCCACCGCAATCTCGGCTCCGCGAACTTACTGATGAGTACCTTCGGTTAGAGTCGAAGCTCAAACTCGGCGGCGGGCCTGAAAAGATCGATAAGATCCACAAGCAAGGAAAACTGACAGCGCGCGAGCGGATCGAAGGCCTGTTGGATCCGGATACGTTTTCTCAGGAGATCGGCCTGCTTGTGGCCTATGACCAATACGACGGCCAGGCACCGGCTGCGGCTGTTGTTACTGTTATTGGGAAGATACACGGCCGTGAATGCGTCGTCGTCGCCAATGATGCCACGATCAAGGCCGGGGCGTGGTATCCCGAAACCATTAAGAAGATACTGCGGGCCCAGGAGATCGCGATGCGAAACCGGGTGCCGATCATTTATCTGGTCGATTCGGCGGGCGTGAATTTACCGTATCAGGGCGGAGTTTTCCCCGGGCAGTACGGGGCGGCACGCATCTTCTATTACAACTCCATAATGCGCCGGTATCTGAAGGTGCCTCAGATCTCGGCCGTGATGGGAATGTGTGTTGCGGGCGGTGCATATCTGCCTGCTCTCTCGGACGTGATACTTATGGTCGAGGGCACGTCGTTTATGGGCCTTGGCGGGGCAAATCTGGTGAAAGGAGCGACGGGCCAAACCATTGACAATGAGACCCTTGGCGGGGCGTTGACTCACAA
>JBGTCF010000013.1:0-3368 GCA_041748975.1 Pyrinomonadaceae bacterium | reverse complement strand
TAAAACAGAGGATATCCCGACCACGAAGCATCGAACCGGCGTCCGTGATTTTGCTGACATCTCTTAGATCCGACATGGTGGTCATTGTGATTTCACTAATACTTTCTTAACGCTCGCCCTGACATTCGGCGGCAGCCGCTTGTAGGCGCCCAAACTAAACTCCCATGTTTGCTCGCGGAGATCGTGAAGCTTCAACCGGCTGTGATCGCGACGATAGCGAAAGGTCTGCATGATCTCGCCTCCGAAACGGCGTAAAAACAAATGCGACCCTCCCATGCTGAAATGTGTAAAATTTTCTCCGCATGCCCACTGGAGGGCGTGCCATCCGATCAGGTCATTCGGCCGCAGCCTTTGATACTCGGGTATCGATGAATTGCCAGCGTATTCGACCATTCCTCCGGGACAAAATCTGTAAAAGCTTCCAGCGATCACCTTTCCATCGGCTTTTGCGATGAAGGTCCTTCGGTTCTCACGCTGTGTAACAGCGGTCTGCATCTGTTCGAAGGTATCGGCGGGATTGCCTTTACGAGCGCACCAGTCGACATGGATCGCGTACATTTCATCCAATTCGTCGGCTGTTTCAAGCTCTTTGATCTCAACCTGATCCTGCTTGAGGGACTTGCGGATCTCGTTTCGCCGGGTCTGCGAAAAACCCGCAAAAAGGGCGTCAGACCCTAACGACAGATCGAGAACCACCACCGACATTGCATCGCGGGCCTCACGCTCGCGCATGCCCAGATCGATAAAGCCCGGCACGGGCTGCCACGTGAATAGCTCTACCAGGCCGAGCTTTCCGTCATAAAGCTCGGTAATGCCGTTGATCAAGGCAGCAGATGTCGCCTGAAGGTCAACGCCTAAGCCAAAAACAGTCTGCGGCCTGACAAACAGGCCGGAGATCGCTTTTTCACGGTCCCAAATGCCGGTCAGCGCGCCTGCAATCTCCCCGTTCTCTTGCTCGGCAAGCACCGCAAAACCTTCGCCCCGGAGATAAGGGTCCTTAAAATAATTCGGGGTGCAATAGTGTGTCGCGAACGGTGCGTCCGCAAGCATTCTGTTCCACTTGTCGGTAAGAGGCTGGTCAGGTGCCGATGTCAGAAGTATATGTTTCATTTAGCCGCTTCCCCGTCTATAAATCGCCGCTGCCAGATCTCGAAATTTAGAAGCGACCACAATCGTTCGTCGTGATTCTCGCCGGCATTGTGTCTGGCAACCAACGAAGTAACGAATTTGGGGTCAAATATCCCGCGGTCCATAGCCCGGCTGCCCAGAACATATTCGTCGATGATGTGTTTGAAAGGCCCTCGGAACCAATTGCCGACCGGCACCGGAAATCCCATTTTCTTACGATCAATAATTTCGTCGGGCAGAATGCCCTTCATGGCTTCGCGAAGGATCCATTTGGTCGTGCCGCCCCTCAATTTCATCTCATGCGGCATTCGTGCAGTGAACTCAACAAGCTTATGATCGAGAAAAGGCACCCGGCTTTCGATCGACGCCGCCATTGACATCTGGTCTTGTTTCATCAGCAGCTCATGCAGATAGGTCTTGGTGTCGGCGTAGAGGAGTTTGTCCAGTGTATCCTCGGCGTGGACTTTTTCGATCCAACGATTTTGCCGGGTGTAGGGATCAAGGTCCTGGATCCGTGATCGCGTGTCGGCGGAAAAAAGGCTGGCCTGCATCGATCGCGAAAAGACCGAGAAATTATCGAAGAAGAGATTCTCAATATCCGCTTCTCGCGAAAGGAAGGTTCGCTTCAGTTTTTGATTCAACGATCCAGGCAGCGTTGCCACGCCCCCGCGCACCGCATCGCGAAGGAATGCGGGGGTAAGGCTCTCATATTTATCGCCATAGCTAAGCAGCTTAAGCGCCTTCTTGTATCGGCCATACCCTGCGAGCGTTTCATCGGCACCCTCGCCGGTGAGAACGACCTTGACGTGTTCGGCCGCAAGTTTCGAAACGAAGTAAAGAGGAACGGACGCGATGAACCCGATCGGCTCGTCCTCGTGCCACACAAGGTTGGGAAGTGCCTCGAAAAACTCATCCGGGGTAATCACGATCTCGTGATGATCCGTTCCGAAAGTTTCCGAAACGAGCCGCGCGTATTCGAGCTCGTTTGCTTCCCGCTCGTGAAAACCTACTGAAAAGGTCTTGATCCTCTCACCTACCATTCGGGACATGATACCCGCAATTGCAGAGGAATCGATACCCCCGGAGAGAAACATTCCGAGAGGAACATCCGCCATCAGCCGCAACCGAACAGACTCACGAAAGAGTTCTCGCCACTCCTGGATATATTTGACGTCGCTGAGATGTTCCTTTGGCTCGAAGGCGAGGTCCCAATATTCCCGTATCTCCAACCTGCCGTCCTTCCAGACCATCGTATGGCCAGGGAGCAGGCGTTTGACACCCCGATACAAGGTCTCATCGCCCGAAGTACCGTGATTGGCAAATTGGTCAGGAAGTGCGTTGTAATTTACTTCCGGCTTGATTGCTTCCGCCTCAAGAAGTGATTTGATCTCGGAAGCAAAGAAGAGATTCCCTTCGCTGTCATGAACGTAATACAGCGGCTTTACGCCAAACCGGTCGCGGGCGATATACAGCTCACGGCGGTTCGTATCCCATATCGCGAATGCAAACATTCCGCGCATATGATCGACACAGTCGCGGCCATATTCGTCGTAAAGATGCAGGATCGTTTCGGTGTCGCTGCGATTCTCGAAAATGTGCCCTTTTTCGGAGAGTATCGCACGGCTCTCCAGATGGTTGTAAACTTCCCCGTTGTAGACGATCATGCATGTACGATCCGAATTCTGCATCGGCTGCGCACCATGCGTGACATCCACAATACTGAGCCGCCGATGGCCTAGACCAATATTGCCATCGACAAAAACGCAGCCGTCGTCAGGCCCGCGATGGTGCAAAACGTCACGCATCGCGATCAATGTTGCCCTTCTAACCTGTTTGCCGGATTTGGGAGAAAATGCTATGCCGTTAATACCGCACATACCGTAATAAGAAACATCGAATAGAGGTCAATTTGTAGATTTTTCAAGTACATAAGGATAGGAGACTTAGTATTGGGTCTTAAGGATCATTCACCCGCGGCAAATGGATTTTACCGCTCTTTACGTCTTTTATTCTAGTTGGTTTTTCAATGGTAGATTCAATGGCAATAAATAATGTCCGCGCCGCAAGCGAACCGGTGCCTCGTAGAGGAAATTTTCGCCTTCTGATCATCGGGGCCGCGATACTGCTGACTGCGGCGGTCGCCGTTATATCGTTTGATGCATTTACCGACAGGTTCGGCATTATCAACACTGAATTCGAGGCCGTTGAGCAGGGCGCATCGCAAGTAATTAAGGTACCGG
>JBGTCF010000012.1:0-6230 GCA_041748975.1 Pyrinomonadaceae bacterium | reverse complement strand
GTGACGACCGGTATCAGGCCGTTTTTCAATACGTGCTTATAAAGGACCTTTCGCTCGCTGACGCCCTTTGCCCGGGCGGTACGGACATAATCCTCGCCCAGCTCCTCGATAACGCTCGAGCGGACCATTCTGGTGAGGATGGCCGAAAGCGCGGCACCAAGAGTTACGGCCGGAAGAACAATATCCTCGGGATATAGACTGCCGGTCGGTGAGAACCAACCGAGCTGGACCGCAAAAATGTAAACAAGGAACGGCCCTACGACGAAAGTCGGAAGTGAGATGCCCAGAAGTGCGAAAACGGAGGCGAAATTATCTATTAATGAGTTTTTGCGTGAGCCCGCGAGAACACCCAGCGGCAATGCGATCGCAATGGCGACCAGCATTGCGGCGATGGCCAACTTTATCGTCGACGGGTATCGTTCCAAGATCATGTCGCGCACCGGCCTTTCGGTACGGAACGAGTCGCCGAGATCACCGCGAAGCAAGCCGAGCCAATAGTCGGCATAACGATTATCGGAGCCATTCCATGCAAATCCGGCGTCGCCGCTATATGAAAAAAAGAATGCGGGCCTGTCGAGGCCATGGCGGCTGCGAAAATTTTCTATCTGTTCCTGAGTGGCGGTCTCGCCAAGGATGACCGTCGCCGGATCCCCTGGGACCACTTCGATGAGCAATGTCACCAGAGAAACCACGGTCCAGATCACCAGCAGCATCAGGGCTAGTTGGCGGACAAAATTTAGAACCTTATATTTCATTCGGAATGCCGCGCGGACAGGCGGAATCGTTCCTACGGGAAACAGCGAAGCTAAAACTCTATATCGTTTTCGTGCCCAAATGCAACGCGGCTATCCCGCCGGTCAGATTTCTGTATTCGACCAGAGAAAAACCCGTTTCTTCTATTAGGCTGGCTAGCCTTTTCTGGTTTGGGAACTTTGAGACAGAATCGGGCAGATACTCGTAAGCTCCGCGTGACCCGCTGACGGCACCGCCTATTCGTGGAAGCACGTGCGAAAAATAAAAATTGAAGATACGGCCGAAGCCCGGTATTACGGGCGTTGAGAATTCAAGTACAGCGAGCTTTCCGCCCGGTTTAAGGATCCGCCTCAATTCCGCGAGGCCACCGCTGACACTGGCCAGGTTTCTCAACCCGAACGCAATGGTGACAGCGTCAAAATGCTCTTCTGCGAAAGGGAGCAGCAAGGCGTCACCCTCGACGTATGATATTGGTTTTGCTTCGTCAACGGATTTACTTTCGGCAAGAGTGAGCATCGGCCTACAAAAGTCGGCACCAAAAACTCTGGCCTTTGAATTTTGGTTTAACTCGATCGAGAGGTCGCCCGTTCCGCAGGCTACATCCAGAACGACAGCCCCGGGTCGGTCGAGGATATCCCGCAGTGATTCCGATACGATGCGCCGCCAATGCTTGTCAATATTCAGGGACAGGATATGGTTAAGCAGGTCGTAACGCCCGGCGATGCCGGCAAACATTTCCCGCACGGCCGTCGCGTGAGCGACCTCGTTAGGATGCGATTTTTGCTGGACCATTATTTAGACTTGGACGGAGTGTTTACAAGTACAGAAGCAATAGGCCGCATTCGGGCGCGTTCCGCATATGAGCGAACGTCGGACAAGGTAACGCTCGCGACTGATCGTATATCGGCCTGTGGGCTGGCGATCTTGTAGGTATCCGCGTCCAGCCAGAATGACGCCATATCTCTCTTGCTCCATTCCGCCTGTATGGCGCGCATGGCGGTAGTGAATTCAGCCTCGGTGATCGCATCGGAAAGTGCCTTGCTCACGAGATCATTGGCATCTACCTTGCCATGTCCTGTGCCAACTTCGTTTTCTCCCGCCGAAAATCCGATCACAATCGATCCGGGCAGAACGTGAGCATGGCCTTTAACAAAGACATCCTCATTGTGGGCCTCAGGAACACGTGCCTTAAGACGGCTCTCAATAATGGATGCAAAAATAAGTGAGGCGGCAAGGTCCATATCGCTGCGAGCGGGACCGCGGAATGCAAATCTTACTGCAGCCGCTTTTGGCTGCGGAGAGGCAACAACCAGGAGATCGGTCGGCGGTACATCCGGCTGCTTGAAGGTCGACGGCACTTTTCGGTCCGATTTAAGCCAATTGCCAAAATACCGCCGGATAGCCCGAAATCCCAATGCCCGGTTAAAATTGCCGATGACCACCACAGTTGCATTGTCGGCGGTCAGGAAACGCTGCCGGGCATCGATCAGATCGGCAAAATCGATCTTTTTTACAGAATCGGTGGAACCCAATTGCGGCCGGCCGTAGGGAAAAGTTCCGAAAAGCCGTTTTGCGGCTTTCATATCGGCAAAATAAGTGGTGTCGGTTTCGAGTTCGCCAAGACGCTGTAGGAGAGAAGACTTTATCTGTGCCGTGACCTCTTTATTTATCTGCGGATCTGCAACTGCGGTCGAAATGGTTTCGAGCATTGTCAGGAAGTTCTCTGGCCGTGACGACGCATTTACCTGAATATAATCGTAGTTAGTTATCACCTCGAGCGAACCGCCAAGATCCTCGACGAAGAAATCACGGGCTGCCTCGCTCGGAAATAAGCTGTCTCCGAGCAGATGCATTACCCCTTCCTTGCCCTGCGGGTCAAAAGCAGACCCGGAATGGATCCGGAGTTTTACGGATACGCGGTCAGCCTTTGGATCGCTCCACATAAGGACCTTTAGGCCGTTAAGGAGCTTCTCTTGCTTTGGCGGGCCCGTTTGAGCGTCGGCTGTCGCGGCCCAAAGCCAGCACAAAGTGATAACGGCAAAAAAAACCGGGATTTTTTTGAAAACTTTATTTGATCTCATCGTATAACTTCTCTAAGGGCGATAAACTATTGTTGTTTAGTTGCCCGAGATGGAGTTTGTGTTGTCATCCATACGTTGGTGTTGTTTCGCAAATGAAAATTTTAGATGCCTGTGGGCATCGCGTCAAACGGATGCAGCATCTATGAAAAATGAACGATTTGCGAATCATCCGTGTGCCGGAAGTTATGATTCATAAATCGCTAAACTCCTGAAATATCGCGAAGTGTTCATCATTTGACGCATCGCGGCGTGGTTTAAGGTAGTTAGAACTAAAGAGGCTCAAGATGGGAAAGATTGTTAAGTTTTGCAGGTCGTGTGATGAGGGATTCGCCGAGAAGTTTGGGTTTTGTCCTATTTGCGGTCAAACACTGCAAGCATTCGAAATGAATCCGGTTGAGGCTCCAACACCTGTCACCCGCCAGGTTGATACTGCCCCGGTCGCACCTGAATTGGTCGAGCCTGAGGTCGTTCATGCTGCACCGGTCCAGGAAGTGCCCATCCATGCGGAGCCTCTCCAGGAAGTCCCGGTCCAGGCCGAGCCTGTTCTGGAAGTCCCCGTCCAGGCGGCGCCGGTCGAGGAATTTCCCGTTTATGAGGAACCGGTCTATGAAGAGCCGATCGCCGGAGAGCCATTGGAAGAGAAAGTCGTTCCAGTAGCAGCCGCGGCGGCTGCGATCCCGGTTTTCCATTCTAAAGCGGTCGACGCGGATCGGAAGCGGATCTCTTTCGAGGAGGAGCATAACGCCTACGTTTCAGAAGGTGAGTATTATGTCACCGTCATTGATGAGAAGAATTCAGGACGACGGAACGGCTTGCTTTTAGGTTCGCTTGGATTAGTCACCGTAGTCCTTATGAGCTCGCTGGTTTACAGTATCTTTGCCAAGGAAATTGATGTGGCATCGATCAACGATGATATTTTTAACGCTTTGCTTCTCGACCTTGAACCGATGACGGTTGAACAGGAACAGCAGAAGAAGATCGACGATAAAAACGCCGGCGGAGGCGGTGGCGGCGGTCGTGAAGAGCCCGATCCTGCGTCCAGGGGCCAGCTTCCCAAGATGATGAAGCAGCCCGACATCGCTCCTGACGTCAGGGCGGAACGCCTTACAGACCCAACGCTAACACAGCGTGCTGGTGTCGAAGGCCCATCGATTCCCCAAAAGATCACAAATGAGCGTTACGGTATTGATACTTCCCGATTCGAAGGATTTTCGAATGGCCAGGGAACCGGCGGAGGTATTGGAACCGGGACCGGACGCGGTGTCGGGTCTGGCCGTGGCTCGGGTATCGGCAGCGGCAGCGGCGGTGGACTTGGTAGTGGAACGGGCGGCGGAATTGGTGACGGCGACGGATCTGGCAGGGATCTAGCTCCGCCTCCACCAAAGAAGGTCGGAGTTACTGCCGGTCTCAAGATCCTCTCAAAACCGCGGCCGGGTTATACTGACGCGGCGCGGCAGGCGAATATACAGGGAACTGTGATACTTCGAGTTACCTTTCTTGGATCGGGCCAGATCGGAAGCATTTCCCCGGTCAAGGGGCTGCCGAGCGGTTTGACCGAGCAAGCCATCGCGGCGGCCAGGCGTATCAGCTTTGAACCCCAAAAACGCGATGGCGTCGGTGTTCCGGTCACACGACAGATCGAATATACATTCTCGATCTATTGATCGGGCAGAAAAGTGAAAAAACTAAAAAGGAGGCCGCCAACGAGCCTCCTTTTTTGTTTTAAATCTTTCCGTGAACTATATCGAGTCCTCACCAGATTTCGACCTTTCGTCTAACTCAAAGCGATCACGATCGCGTTTTTCGATCTTTTCAACAAAATCTAGCGGTTCGTTATCCTGAAAGTCTATCCCCATTGCGTGGGCGTTCTTCTCAACATCAGATTGGTCAGGCGTCGGATTGTGGCCGAAGACATTCTCTGATCCGCTTGTATTCACTTCTTCCCAATCGGCGTCGATGTCACCGCCGGAATCTGCGGGTGACGATGCATGGTTCTCTTTCAATCGCTCCAGCAATTCATCGGGTGCCTGAGGCACATCCTCGATCTCTTCCAAACGGGCAGCGTTTATTTCCGAGTCGCTAATCGTTTCGTTTTCGTAGAATTCCAGTTCCTTATCTTTGATCATCACATTCCCCCTTGTTTATAATTTCTAAATAAAGACTACAGACTGCGCCGACGGTATTTCAAACCGCCTACGGCATCGGATATTTCGGCACATCAGCATGTCATCGACACGAACCATATAATCGCGTGATTTCTGGTATTGCGAGCGATCATGCTCATTGAGGTTCCTTGGAGCCTGTTTTTTCTTGGTCCGTTTTATCCAACGGACCTCATAATCTGAGCGTTCGCGGCAATGCGGACATGAAAAACTGGCCGTTTTCGTTTCTTGTCGTTCGTCGAAGATATCGCGTTCGTGCATTACTTCGATTGTAGCGGATTTCAAGGCGGTGCGTCACCCTAAATTAGCCAGGGAGCTGCTGCAGATATTTAAAGCTAAAGATCCCAGTGTCGTGCCCGTCGGAGAATTGAAAATTCAACGCATAACGACCGACGATCGATATCGACGAAAACGAGATGTCGTCTTTGATCCTACTATCCTCAAGTATCTTCTCGCCCGTCCATTCATTCACACAAGACGCACACGGGCATGAACGCCTTAGCCGCGCAGCCGAATATTTCGTTTCAGTGTCATCAGACCATTTGATCGAGACTTCACGATCCGATTCCTCAATGATCTGAACCGGTTCGGTCATCAGGATTTCCCCCCGGGTGAGGTGAGCCACGCCAAGTTTCAGATTCACCGCGTTGGCATCTATGCCGTAATGCGTCGCGTGATAAATGGGTTTGCCGTCGGCAAGTACAAATATCTGCGGGGATTGATGTCTGTGACCGGTCATGTCTGCTACAAGGTCCGACAACTCTCGCTCTGTCTGCACGACGATCACATTGATCTCGTAATTGATCGAGCCCGTCAATTGTTGAAGTATGTGAGCACTAATGCCGCAGCTCATGCTGTGTTTTAGCACGATATTGGGATGGTCATACGAACTTGAGAAAACAGAATCAAGTTCTTCGGCCGTTCGGATATATTTAATTGACGCTGGCATCAGAATACTTTCTCAGGAATAGGCCGTAGGCGGCGGGGGCTCAAACATTTGTCCGTCTTCCCTCGGAAAGACCTTTCTATATGCTACGACATTTCCGGCGATGATGACCGGGATCACAAAGTAAATTCCAACACAAAACGCTAATTGTCCCGCAAGTGCAAGCACGAAATTCACAACAAAGAGGCCGGCTATTCACGTCTCCGTATAGATCCGCTTCAAATATTCGTCGACCATCCGGTCGCTGGAAAATGCCGGTGTGAGCGTTGCGATCGATGCCCTCATTCG
>JBGTCF010000011.1:0-2665 GCA_041748975.1 Pyrinomonadaceae bacterium | reverse complement strand
CATAACAATAGTCCGTTCAGCCTTCGAACTTTTGTGAAATAGAACCTCGAATGCATGGTCGATCACCGCTTTGTTTTGCTCGAATTCTTTATCCGTAAAGAAAGCATCGTCGCGATTGCTCGGGAGTTTCTTGGTCGGTATCCCGACACAATTCGGTTCGCCCCGCATGGCCGCGGCCTGGCCGCCGAAGCCCTTCCCGGCGAGGTTGTCACCGAACAGGAATATGCGATCGCGATTGGCTCTTACAAACTCTCTGGAGATCCGTTTTATTCTTACGACTCGATATCGCATAGCTGCCGATTCTGATTCAAAAAGGAACGCCGCCTAAAGAGGGCTATCTCTAGGCGGCAGTTGAATTTGAATTGTTGATTGATCAGTATGCGGCGGCCTGCTGAAGTTCCACCGGTGCGTTCTGTGGCAGCTGCATTGCAACGCCGTCTCCTTCCTCATCTCGGCGGCCCGACAGGAATTGGAACTCCTGAAGTACGATCTCTGCTCCCGCCTGCGGGGATTCGTTCTGATCCACCCACGGGTTGAAGGTTAGGCGGCCTTGTACGTACAAACGACTGCCCTTTCGAACGTAACGTGCTATTGTTTCCGCCTGCTTGCCAAATGCTGTCACACGGAACCAGTCGGTCTTCTCCACGCGTCCCTCCGCGCTGTTCCTGAATGAATTCGAGGCCATTGAAAAGCTCGCCACGAGGGTGCCGTTGTCCGTGATCTTAGTTTCCGGTGTCTTCCCCAAGTTGCCGATGATCGAAATATTTGCTGACATTTTCTTAATTCTCCTGTGTGATTAATTTTCCGAGGATCATGTTGAGTGACATCCTCGAAACCTTCTCCGAAGGCACCTCTTTTCAGCCGCTAATTGTCTGCTTGATTTTCGAATCTTGGCGGGGACCGGAAGGACTTTGAGAATCGCGGAGCGTCTCATGGGGCCGAAAGGCGATAGTTGGCTACTTGTGATCAACGGATTCGGGCGGGCTCCATTTCACTTCTTTCGTTATACAACCGCGTTCGATCAAACAGTTCCAACTGTTTTCAACGTCTGACATCGGCTCACATTTCGATATCTGATAAAATAGCGGGAAATAACTTTTTGAAGTTAGGAAAGTCCACTAGGCGACATTTAACTAAGACTCTGTATGAATGCTGTCGAAATCGAAGAAGCCGTTTCTATGCTCGCTGAGCAGCCCTTCGATGCCGAGAGTTTTCCGTTTGCGTTCCTTGAGGCTTTTGCGAACAAGGAGACGACGATCAAACGGTTGAAGAGCGGGACTACTAACCAGTCCGACCTCCCGGGCGGACTACTCCAACGCAATAATATTCATATCCAGGTCTGTGATGAAGGAGCGGTAACGGCCACACTTAACGCTTTGAGGGAAAGTCCCGCAACTACAAAGCAGAAGGTCAAGTTCATTCTGGCGACGGATGGTAAATCCTTTGAAGCCGAAAATATTGCGGATGGTGAAACTGTCGCTTGCGATTACGCTAAGTTCTCTGACCACTTTGGTTTCTTCTTGGCACTTGCTGGCATAACGACGGTCAAGCAAATTCGTGAGAACGCATTCGATATCAAGGCTACTGGCCGACTGAATCGGCTTTACATCGAGCTACTCAAGGAGAATCCGGATTGGGGGACCACGGAACGCCGCGAGGATTTGAACCACTTCATGGCTCGGCTCATATTTTGCTTTTTCGCCGAGGACACCAGCATATTCAATGGTGAGGGATTGTTTACCGCGACCATCGAGCAGATGAGCGAGCGCGATTCTTCCAACACTCATGAGGTGCTCTCGGAACTCTTTCGTTCGATGAACACTAAGGTTTCAGAACGTGTGGCGGAGAATATTCGGAGTTGGGCGAACACCTTTCCATACGTGAACGGCGGCCTTTTCTCCGGCAGCTCAGACGTTCCTCGCTTCAGTCGCATCGCTCGTTCATATTTGCTGCATGTCGGCAGTCTCGATTGGACAAAGATCAACCCGGATATTTTTGGCTCGATGATCCAGGCCGTGGCGGATGATGAGGAACGCGGTGCTCTTGGCATGCATTACACGAGCGTTCCTAACATCCTCAAGGTGCTTAACCCGCTCTTCCTCGATGACCTGCGAACCCAGCTTGAGGAAGCAGGTGACAATGCCCGCAAGCTCCTGAATCTGCGCCAACGCATCGCCCGTATACGCGTTTTCGACCCGGCTTGTGGATCTGGTAATTTTCTGGTCATCGCCTACAAGCAGATGCGGGAGATCGAAGCAGAGATCAACAAGCGACGAGGCGAGGCAGACCGTCCCACCGACATCCCAATCAATAACTTCCGCGGCATCGAACTTCGCAATTTTCCGGCCGAGATCGCGCGCCTCGCTCTCATAATCGCCGAGTACCAGTCGGACGTTCTCTACCGTGGTCAAAAGCTAGCGCTCGCCGAGTTTCTGCCGCTCGATGCCGCCAACTGGATCGTTTGTGGCAATGCGTTAAGGCTTGATTGGTTGAGCGTTTGCCCTCCAACCGGAACAGGCGTAAAGATCTACGCCGATGACCTCTTTAGCACGCCGCTGGATCAGCCCGAGATTGATTTCGAGAACGAGGGCGGGGAAACGTATATTTGCGGGAATCCTCCGTATCTCGGCTCTAAATGGCAGACCGACGATCAAAAAGCACAACT
>JBGTCF010000010.1:0-4144 GCA_041748975.1 Pyrinomonadaceae bacterium | reverse complement strand
CTCAAATGGTTTATCTGGGAGACAGGCCCTTTTTGGCATTATTCAGGGCGCCGGACATCTTGAACTTAGACGGGAGAGCCTTGAGCGCACCGTCGATATCGGGTTTGACGGATTCGCGATCGGCGGATTAAGCGTCGGCGAAGAGAAGAGTGTAATGTACGAAGTTCTCGATTACCTCGCCCATCAGATGCCCGCGGATGCCCCACGTTATTTAATGGGTGTCGGAACGCCCGAGGACCTAATTGAGGCGATAAATTGCGGAGTGGACATGTTTGACTGCGTAATACCGACACGCAATGGCCGAACCGGTAGCGCTTTCACATCACGGGGTAGGCTTAACATTCGTAATGCAAAATTTGCTTCCGAACCGGGCCCGCTCGATCCCGACTGTTCGTGTTCAGTATGCGGGCGCTACTCACTGGGATACCTAAGACATCTATATCAGGCAGGTGAGATGACTGCATCAATAATGATCTCTCATCACAACGTTGCTTTTTTCGTTGAAACGATGAGGCGAACTCGTGAGGCGATCCTCTCCTCGTCGTTCGAGATCTTTCGAAAAGAGTTTGTAGAACGGTTAAATGAGAACGATGCAGGCGGCGTTTGATTACTTGGGGGTAAATGTATATTATTTTCTCTTTGTCTTTAGGCATTAAACGTAATGAATATTCATCTTTTATTATTTCAGGGCGATCCGGGCGGCGGGAGCATCATATGGACGCTGCTTCCATTTGTATTTATCTTCGGCATCTTTTACTTCCTGGTGATCTTGCCGCAAAAACGTCAGAAGCAGCAACTTCAGGAGATGATCGCCGGTCTTAAGATCAATGACGATGTCGTTACCAACGGCGGTGTTATCGGTCGGATCAAAGAAATAAAGGATACGAGCTTTATAATCCATAGTGCCGAAAAATCGTTTCTGGAAATTGGAAAAAGTGCCGTTGTAGGCAAAAAGGCGGAGTAGTAGATCGTCGATCCTTCATCTTTATAGAACAGAGTTTCTATTCGCACTTTACGGTCAACGGTCAATCAGCATATGAAGAACACCGGTTTATGGTTCAGAACAGCGATAATCCTCGCTATTACACTTCTGGGAATTTATTTAGTTTTTGGCCCTCGAAGAGCTCCGAGCCTCAACGATTTCACCTGGCAGGGAATTAAAGGAAACTTAGAAGAGAACATTAATCTAGGTCTCGATCTTCGAGGCGGGTCGCATCTTGTGATGCGCGTTAAAACTGACGATTACCTTAGAAAACTTACTGAGAATACCGCACAGGCCGCACTTTCGGCGGCACAGACGGCGAAACTTCCTGTTGTCGACAGTGCTATCACCTCCGAGGGAGGGACATTCTCATTCAGCCTTAATTTGTCCGATCCGGCACAAGGCGAGGCTGTTGTTAACGAAGTAAAGAGTAAGGTCGACCTGCTTAACTGGACTGAATCCGCGGAGGGAAACGCTGTTAGCTGGAGCCTTCCGGCACAGGCGCAGGATCTCCTTAAACGTCAGTCGGTAGATCAGGCGATGAGGATCATTGAATCGCGCATCAATATGTTCGGTGTGAAGGAGCCGACACTGCAACGTCATGGTTCAGAGACATCTGGCCAGATGCTGCTGCAAATGCCCGGCGTGGACGATCCGGAACGTATCAAGGCATTAATCGGGGCGGAATCCCGACTGTCGCTGATGAAGGTAGTAAGCCCGCCTAGCCCATCGCCCCTGGAAACGTATCCGACCCGGGAAGCAGCCCTTCAGTCGATCGGTGGAGCCGAGACCCAGAACCGAAAAGTTTATCCGTATGCGGAGCGCGACGACCCGGTGAGCGGAGCGATTGCAGCAGGCGGTGAAAAACCGCCGCCTCAATTTGTTGTAGTGGAGTATCCTGCAATCGTCGACGGTAGCGAGCTGCGCGACGCAAACGCGATCTCACGCACGGGCAGCGAAAGTGACTATCAAATCTCATTTTCATTGAAACCGGGCGGCGCCGAAAAATTTGGCCAATGGACTGGGCAAAATATCAACAATTACATGGCTGTAGTTCTCAATGATGAGGTCAAGTCCGCCGCTTATATAAAATCACAGATCTTCGATTCGGGTGAGATATCTGGACGATTCACAAAAGCGTCGGCCGAAGATCTGGGGCTAACTCTGAAATCCGGAGCGTTGCCTGCGGAGATCGACTATCAGGAAGAACGAACCGTGGGCCCAAGTCTGGGAGCAGATTCGATCGAGGCTGGCGTAACCGCATCAGTTGCGGGACTGATCTTTGTCATCATTTTTATGCTGATATATTATCGGGGCTCCGGTATAAACGCGGTGGTAGCGTTGCTTCTAAATTTGCTGCTGACCATGGGAGCTCTTGTTGTGCTTGGCTCGGCCCTGACATTGCCAGGCATCGCCGGACTGATACTCGGTATTGGAATGGCCATTGACGCCAATGTGCTGATCTTCGAGCGGATGCGCGAGGAACTGCGGGGTGGCCAAAACGTCGCTAAGTCAGTCGAGATCGGATTTGATAAGGCGTTTATCACTATTTTCGACACTAACGTGACCATCATCATCTCGTCGGCGATCCTTTATCTCTACGGTTCAGGGCCGATTCGAGGTTTCGCCGTTACGCTTATACTTGGATTGTTGATCAATTTGTTCACGGCGGTATTCGTGTCGCGCACAATATATATGTGGCTGCTGCATCGAAATCCAAATATGGAAAAAGTCAGTATATAGGAAATTCGATAGCCGCCGGTTGACTTCTATAAGAGTCTCGCGGCTTAAAGGGTAATTCTACACAAGAAATGTTTGAGATCTTTACTAATTTAAAGGTGGACTGGCTTGGTAAACGCAAGTATTTTATTGCGGTTTCCATCGCTGTCCTATTGGCTGGGCTTGTTTCGGCCGTGGGCCGGCAAATGACGCCGGGCGGGACTGACGCGTTCAATTTGGGCGTCGATTTTAAGGGCGGAACGGTTGTTATCGCCAAATTCAAACAGAAACCGGCGATAGATGAAATTCGAACGTCGCTTGAGACGACGGGTTTGGGGGAGTCGGTCATTCAGGATTCCACAGACAGAGCCGATGAGGTGCTTATCAAAGTGCCAAATATCGGTGTCCGAGAGGATTGCCCGGGTGTGGAAGAGGCCGGCCGATGTTACGTAAAAAAGGCCCTCGACACCTTCGGCAGTGAAGCCGAAGGAGCAACTCAGATCGAAGACGACGAGAACGCCGCTTATAAGATCATTGGTACTGACGCCGTCGGACCGGTAGCCGGTGAACAACTTAGAAATCAGGCATTGATCGCTACGATACTAGGCTTGCTCGGTGTGCTCCTGTTTATCGCTTACAGATATGACTGGACTTACGCGGCCGGAACGGTCATAGCGGTGCTTCATGACGTATTAATCGTTTTAGCATTCTTTTCGATTCTGCAGTGGGAGTTGAGTCTTTCGGTACTCGCCGCCCTATTGACGCTCGTCGGGTTTTCTACTAACGATACGATAGTTATATTTGACCGTATTCGGGAAAATATGGGCCTTCACCGTAATGATTCCGTATTTAAGTTGACCAACGATTCGATAAACCAGACGATGTCCAGAACAGTTGTTACAAGCGTACTCGTCTTTTTGTCGGTTCTTGCTCTGGTATTCTTCGGGGGCGAGGTCTTACGCGGATTTTCACTGGCCCTGCTTATCGGTACAATAACGGGCGTTTATTCGACGGTCGCAATCGCAAGCCCGATCGCCATTTGGTGGCAAGCCAAACTGGGTGATTCGCGTCTTCGGGAGGTTTCCGTTCCGCAAAAGGGCGAAAAGCTTGCCTCGTCGTCCAGACGGTCGGTTACACGCCGACCCGTAACACGATAGACTTTAGACTTTGGATGCTGTTGATAGAGATCGATTAGCCGTGAATAAGGCAGTAGTTTTTGTCGAAAAATCAAGTGATTAATCTTGACTTTCAGGTCTTAAACTTTTAGACTTCATTTCGTTGCTGGTCAATTAATTGCTTTGATTTACGCTTTGTCCCGGGTTCGGCCTTTTGAAACGGGATCGGGATTCGATGGACTTTTGCGTTTTAGACCGGTAAAAGTCGTTAGTATACCCACTTGTCGGAAAGCGATTCAGAGCATGGAAAATAGGTGATCTTGGTTGT
>JBGTCF010000009.1:0-8450 GCA_041748975.1 Pyrinomonadaceae bacterium | reverse complement strand
ATGCAGCGTGCCCGCCGTCAAGCGGCCGGCATGGCATTTACAGGTGCAATGGGGACTGCCGAAATGGCCGGGGCCGAGGCCGCCCGCCATACGCCATTCGTTCGTGACACTCCAAAGGTAAAGCCGAACGAGCCGTGTTATTGCGGTTCAGGACGTAAATTCAAAAAGTGTCACGGTGCGGGCGTTTAGCAAGTGAGTGCGTTATCGTAAGGTTCTTGGCCTTTGACACGGCTAGGAGAAAAAGAAGGACTGTTTCGAGGGGCTCGGTTGCCCCTCGAAACGAAGATTGATCAGATTATTTGTTAACAGCTGTATTTGCTGGTTTAACTAATGTATTGGCCGCAGAATTGGAAGTACCCGACGTATTGGAAGCCGGGCTGGTCGAACCTCCACCCTCTATCTCCGTTGCATGGCCGCTTACCTGACGCCATCCTTCTTTCATCTTGCTCCAAACCTGAGTGACCCTAATATATCTGTTTGCGGGAAGCGCAACTCCCTTATTAGTGCCTTTGGCATTAGCTCTTGCAATAACGACAGCACCGGTGCCTTCGGGGTTGGTCCGAACACTGACTTCATCGTAAACGAACGACTCGAACTTCGTGTCGCCCGATCTGAACGAAGCGAGTCTGTCGTTCTTGTTCTGAACGGACCCATCAAGATTGACAAGCATATAGTTATCGCTGTACATCTTGTCCAATGCATCAGCATCATTTTTTGCGAGTGCAGCCGCCGTGTCGGTGACGAGCTTCTTGACCTCGGCTTCGACCGCGGCTGGATTGGTGGCCGGTGCGGTCGCCGCTGCATTATTGGCCGGTGCATTCGCAGGTTTGTTTGTTGTGTTTGCCGCAGGTTCGCAGGCTGTAAAGAAAGCGGCGGTTAAAACCGCCATCGAAGCAAGAAATGTCTTTTTCATATTAATGGTCTCCTCTCAAAAGATAGATGCGCATCTGTCGAGAACACCCGGCGGTTACCAGCATCCGTAAGGCAACCAACCGCTCGATTAATAGGAATCGAATGAGTTATACGCTTGTTTGATTTCCGAGTCAAGTCGCTGGAGACTTGCACTACTTGATCTTTTTAAGGCTCCCCTGTCCGCTTATTTGGCGACTGCCGGCAGCCTTTTCCATCTGCGACATCGCTCGTAGAAAATTTTCGCCGAGCACCTTTCGTATCTCGGTTTCGGTGTAGCCGCGTCGGAGCATTTCATAGGTCACCAAGGCGAGATCCTCGGCTCCCTTCATTGGCGGCGGAAGAAACGGCACGCCATCGTAATCCGAGCCGATCCCGACATGATCGATACCGGCAACCTTTTTTATGTGATCAATATGATCCACAATTCGCCGGTAATCGGCCAGGTAGATGGGGTTAGCTTCGTAAAGCTTATCGCGGGCAGCGTAAAAAGCGGCATCGTCCGTTTTGTGTTGCTCGCGAAGCGCCGCGAGCTGATCGCGCAGTTTGGCGGATCGCTCGCTCTGCTCTCGCGCAGACCGATCGTCAAGAAAGGCCGGATAAAAAACGACCATGATGACCCCGCCGTTCTGGGGCAGCCGTCTCAAGACATCGTCAGGAACGTTTCGAGTGTGATTACTGACGCCGCGGGCACCTGAGTGCGATGCGATCAGCGGGGCCTTCGTAATATCCAGAACATCGTGCATTACCTTATCGGAAACATGCGATATGTCGACAAGGATCCCGAGGCGATTCATCTCCAACACGACTTCCTTTCCAAATTCGGAAAGTCCGTTATTCCGCTTCTCATCCCCGTGAGCGTCCGCCCAATCATGGGTGACATTATGCGTCAGCGTCATGTAGCGGATGCCGAGGCGATAAAAATTTCGAAGAGCATGCAGCGAATTCTCTATCGCATAGCCTCCCTCGATTCCCATCAGCAGGCAGATCTTTTTTTGCTTCTTAGCCCGTCGGATTTCAGCCGCGGTCGTGCACATTACCAGATCGTTATGACGCTCGGCTTCGCGATAGGTCGCGTCGATCATGTCCATCGCTCGTCGCATGGCGCCGCCGGTCTTCAGCATTGCACCGGAAACATAGATAGACATGAATTCGCCCGTGATCCCGCTCTGTTTGAGCCGGGCAAGATCGGTGTGATAGGGATCGCCGCCCACCTGTTTCCTGCCTCTGGAATCGTCAGCCAAGTTAAAATCCTGGTCGACCATTGACCCCGTGATATCGTTATGGCCGTCAACAATGATGGCACTTCGATGGATCTTAAGGGCCCTTTCCCATAATTTGGGGTCGGCTTCGGCAGGCATCGTCTGCGCATTCAGGCTACAAGTGATCGAGAGAATAAACGCGGCAAAGATCAGCTTTTTCATAATGAATTTGTTAGAGAATCTTCGAACAGTTTAGCCTGTTTTATTACATTGGAGAAATGAGCGGGGAAAACTGGCAATATACCCCGAAAACCCTTGACCGGACTCCGAAAAAGGTTCGAAATATGGCTATGGATCGCCGAAAGATCACTCGCGTTCATTTCAGTCAGATTAACACAGCGCTGCAACAAAAAAAGCTAGCCACGCCCCCTGCCGGAATGTTAATATATCGGTGGGAGATTCCCGCCTGCTCCCAGTAGCCTTCATTCTGCTCGAACTTAAAACCCTTATCGATAACACTTAAGCTGATGCGTTCATTCCTTCTGTGTTAGTCAGGATAACACCGTTGCGAAGGTCACAATTGACCGATATGGGAAATAACCCAAAAAGTTTAGACTCTCGAAAGTCGTCGAAACCTCCGCATTCCCCTGTCGACAATAGGAGTGTTCATCTCGTTTCGCCGGCAAGCGTGGTTCCCGACGACAGTGTTTTCCGGAGTTTCATTGAGAACCTTCCGGTGATGTTTTACGCTGTTGAGTCCGCCCCTCCGCATCGGCCGATCTACATAAGCCCAACCTTCAAACGATTTGGATATCCGCTTAAAGACTGGTTGACCAAGCCGGATATATGGGATCGGGTAATACATCCAGAGGATGCGGAAAACGTCCTCGATGCCACGCGCGCAGCGATGAAAAAGGGCGAAAGCATTGACTTCGAATATCGGGTCAAATGTAAAGACGGTACGGTTTTATGGATTCGCGATCGCAGTTGCTTTATCAGGAATGAGGCCGGTGATCCGATCTGTTGGCAAGGCGTGATACTGGACATCACCGAACAGCGACAGGCTCGAGAAGAAATGGCGAAACGCGAAAAGCTTTACCGCACTCTCGCTCAGACCATTCCTCGCACCGCCGTGTTGCTCTTTGATCACGATTACCGATATACGCTCGCTGAAGGCGAGCAGCTACAGAATCATCAATGGTCATCGGAGAAATTTGAAGGACGTACATTGTGGGAGGTATTCCCCGACGATATTTCACGCGAATGGGCAGGGTACTACGAGCGAGCCTTGCAAGGTGAGAATATTAGTGTTGATCTCTGGTACGAAGATCGGGCTTTAGAGATCAGTGTGCTTCCCGTCAGAAATGAGAAAGGCGAAATATTCGCGGGAATGTCGATGTGGCAAGATATCACCGACGCGAAACAGGCCCATAATGCATTGAAAGAGAGCGAAGCTAAGTATCGACAGTTGTTTGAAAATGCCAACGATATTATTTATGTACACGACCTCGCTGGAAATTACATCTCGATCAATGATGTGGCCGAGCGGGTGCTCGGATACACACGTGAAGAAGCGCTAGCCTTAAACATGATTGAGATTACGGCACCGGAGCACCTCGACCTTGTCAAGGAGAATCTCAGCCGAAAACTCGCCGGAGAGGTACAGCAGACAGTATATGAAATAGACTGCATTGGCAAAGATGGCAGCCGTGCAACGCTAGAGGTGAACAGCAGTATTATCACCAAGGATGGCATTCCCATAGCCGTCCAGGGCATCGCCCGAGATATCACCGAACGAAAACTCGCCGAGACCGCCGCCCGTAAAAGTGAAGAAAGTTACCGGGACCTATTCGAAAATGCGAACGATCTGATCTACACTCACGATCTGCAAGGGAATTTTACCTCGCTCAACCGCGCCGGCGAGATCATCACCGGCTATTCGCGCGACGAAGCATTGAAAATGAATCTGGCGCAGGTGGTGGCTCCTGACTTTTTGGATATCGCCAGGACTATGACCGCCAAAAAGGTCTCCGGAGAGATCCCGACCACTTATGAGTTAGAGATCATTGCAAAGCAAGGGCATCGTGTGACGCTGGAGCTTAGCACTCGATTGATGGTTTCCGGCGAGATGCCGATAGGTGTCCAGGGCATCGCTCGCGATATAACTGCACGGCGTCAAGCCGAAGTTTCTCTGCATAATACTATTTCACTCTTCGCCTCGACATTTGAATCGACTGCGGACGGGATCGTGGTCATGAGCCTTGATCGCCGAGTCGTCACGCGCAACAGGAAATTTGTTGAAATGTGGGGGCTCGAAGAAGAAATGGCCGAGCCCGGGATCGAGTCGACGATGCTGGAAAATATCGCATCGCAGCTAAAGGATCCGGTTCGATTCATGAGCGAACTTGAACAACTTTACTCTGATCCAATGTCGACAGAGACAGCGTTGCTGGAGCTTAATGACGGTCGGATCTACGAGCGATACTCGCAACCTCAGATAATGGGCGGAGATCCGGTTGGACGCGTTTGCTGCTTCCGCGATATTACTGAGCGAAATCAGGCTGAGGAAAAACTGCGCTATTACGCTCTTCACGATACACTTACAGATCTGCCGAACAGGGTTCAGTTCATGAACAGCCTTCGGCAAGCGGTCGAGCGAGCGGACGGCAATCCATATTCGAAATTCGCCGTTCTTTTCCTGGATCTGGATAGGTTCAAGGTGATCAACGATAGCCTTGGTCACGGCGTCGGCGATAAGCTTCTTGTGGCGATCGCGGAAAGGCTTACTTCCTGCGTGCGTCCCGGAGACGTAGTAGCACGGTTAGGCGGCGATGAGTTCACTATCCTTCTCAACCGTAGTGGTGACACGGCAGAAGTCGTAGGCGTTGCCGAACGGCTTCAGGCCCGAATCTCCGAACCTTTCCGTATCGACAATTATGAGGTCTTTACAACGGCAAGCATAGGCATCATCGTTTCGGGAAAGGTAAATAGAACTGCCGAAGAGCTTATCAGAGACGCCGATGCGGCTATGTATCGTGCCAAAGAGTCAGGCAAGGCTCGGTTCGAGATCTTCGACCAGGAGATGCATGTTCGCAATATGAATCTGCTCCAGGTCGAAACCGATCTCCGCCACGCCGTTGAACGCAACGAATTCGAGGTTCTATATCAGCCGATCGCAGACCTCGCGACTGGAAATGTCAAAGAATTTGAGGCCCTTATCCGCTGGCGTCATCCGGTTCACGGGCTTGTCGGACCGAATGAGTTTGTTGGAGTAGCAGAGGAAACTGGCCTGATCATCAATATAGGCAGATGGATCCTGGCAGAATCCTGCAGGCAGGCCGCCGAATGGCAGATGAGATTTGGTTTACCGATCTCAGTTAGCGTTAATTTATCGGCGAAACAACTCATGCATCCGAATTTAACGTCGCAAGTAAAAAATATTCTTGCAAATTCAGGCCTTCCGGCGAGCCATCTCAAGTTAGAAGTAACCGAGAGTACGGTGATGGAACACAGTGAAAAATCGCTTAAGGTTCTCTCCGAACTTGATGAGCTTGGAGTTGCTCTGTCGACCGACGACTTCGGAACCGGCTACTCGTCGCTCAGTTATCTGCAGCGATTTCCATTCGAGCGGATCAAGATCGATCGATCGTTCATAAATAACATGGATGAAAACGAGAAGAGCGGGGCGATTGTAAAAACCATCCTCATGCTGGGCGAAAATCTCAACATCGAGGTCGTTGCCGAGGGGATCGAGACTTTTGCCCAACTGGAGAAATTGCGGTCGCTTGGGTGTTCGACAGGTCAGGGATACCTATTCTCACGCCCGATAGATCGCGAAGCAGCTGAGGAATTCCTTGGGAACGGCGGCAATGTATTCAACGACAATCCGTCACTAGAATTCCGCAATCCCGCCCCGATCATCGAAGTTTCCGACGTCCAATAGTACTCCGCGGTCAGTAACCTCCGCCCGCTGACAAAACAGCGGGTACGCCGCTATCCATCGCCCCACAAGGAACCATCGGCGTACTCCACCCTTCGATACTCCGTCATTCGAAGCCACCCAAAAGTTGAAGGCTATCAGTTAGATCCGATGCTCTTATTATTCCGAGGTTTCGCGTTCTTCACATACTTGTCGAACCACGAAAGCATTTCGTAAAGTGTGTGTTCTACCGATTCCCTCGCGGCATATCCGTGTGATTCAAGAGGAAGCATTACGAGCCGTGAAGTACCGCCTGTGCCGCTGATAGCCGCAAACAACCGCTCAGATTGAATTGGATACGTACCTTGATTGTTGTCGGCCTCTCCATGGATCAATAGTACCGGTTCATTGATCTTATGGGCGTAGAAGAACGGAGATACCTTTGCGTAAAGCTCAGGAGCTTCCCAGAAATTACGCCTTTCAGATTGGAATCCAAATGGAGTTAGGGTACGGTTATAGGCCCCGCTGCGGGCGATACCTGCCCTAAAGAGATCCGAATGAGCTAACAGGTTAGCCGTCATAAATGCGCCGTAACTGTGGCCGCCCACACCGACTCGCTCGGGGTCGACGACACCTAGCTCAACGCCTTTGTCTATGGCGGCCTTTGCGGAATCAACCACCTGTTTTACGAATGTATCGTTTACGGTCAGCGGATCTCCCACGATCGGCATCGTCGTATTGTCCAGAACCGCGTAACCTTGAAGCAGGAAAAACAGATGTGACGTGCCGCCAAATTGGGTGAAGCGATTAGTCGATCCACTAACCTGCCCTGCTGTCGATGCGTCGGTAAATTCGAGCGGGTAGGCCCAGACCACTGTCGGCAGCCGAGTCCCTTCTTTGTATCCCGGAGGCAGATAAAGAGTAAAGGAAAGGTCAACGCCATCCGCCCGTTTGTAGGTCACAAGCCTCTTTGTTATCCCACGCAGTTCGGGCGACGGGTCTTTGAAATCTGTTAGCGGCCGATAAGCCATTGCGGTACATATCTTGCCCGCGGGGCACACTTGGCGGATGTAAAGGTTTGCCGGCTCGGCGACATTCTCTTTTCGAGTTATGAACACTCCGGCATCGGCGTCGATCATCGCCACAAATGATTCAAATTCTTCGACTGAAGATCGAAAGACCTCTTCGGTCTTAAGAGTTTTTAGATCCATGCGTCGTAAAAATGGCCGATCCCCTTCGGGAGATGCGCCGGTTCCCGACAGATAAATATGATCTCCGCTTTGGAGGATCACATTTGAGCCGCTTGGAAGAGTCTTGGTAACCGGTGAGCCAATGTCGTTGTATCTGTCTCTTACATTCAGGTCTGCCATCAACCTGATGCCAACTGGATCTCGATAATTCGTAGTAAATATTCTGCGGCGCTGAGTGTCCCTATTGAAATCATTGAACCACATCAAGCCGTCTTTTTCGCCAAACAACCTTCCCTGAAAACGATGCTCGGTTTTCAATACCTCAGTCGGACGGCCACCCGACGCCACGCTTAGTTTCATCAACTTGTCGCGGTGCGAGACCTCTTTGCGAGGATCGCCGCCATCGAGAGCTTCGGTCCACATCAGCATTGCCGGTTCGGTCGGCACCCAGTTATAGCCCCGCGGTCCCGTCGGCACACCTTGTACAGGCAGGTTGTTCTGAAGCGATAAATTTGCGATAGCCTCAACCACTTTTGCATTTAGGTCCCATACCTCGACCCGCCGTGGAAATCGAGACGCCGGAAATTGGTACGAAAATGGACGCTCGATACGTTCCACAAGCAGATACTTTCCGTCAGGAGACAGGCTGGTGTTATTAAAGATCGCCGGTGCACCAACTGCGCGGACTTGCCCGCTGGCCTCGATCAGCGCTAGCTGAGATGTCGCGTAATACTCGTACAACTTTTCATCGTGAGGATTTTTCAAAAGGTCTTGAAAGGTTTGAATAGGAGCCGTTCTGCCGGAAGTCTCTTGAATTGACGGCTCAGAAGGGACCACGTTCTGATACTCGGGGGCCGACCCTCGCTTTGTCGGAACCAGGTTGGCTAGCAGCGTGTCGGAATCCTCCCATGAGTATCCGCCGAAAGCCATATTTACAAATAATCCGTTGACTTTGCGTGCTCGGGCCGTCGACGTGTCTACGATCCAAAGCTCTATTCCGTTCGCGACGACGTTTCCCACCGCGATGTACTTCCCATCCGGGGACCATTGCGGCGAAACCAGCTTGGCACCCGCCGGAAGGGCGACCGATGTTTCCTTACCATCCGAGATGTTCTTCAATTTAAGTCCGATCGAGTAAGCTTGCCTGTGCTGGCCATTGGTCAGCGGATTGATCCGGGACCCCGCGATCCTTAACATCGGCTGTGCAAACTCAGAAATAGGCGGATGACG
>JBGTCF010000008.1:0-6236 GCA_041748975.1 Pyrinomonadaceae bacterium | reverse complement strand
CAGCAGATTTGGTATCGTCAAGATACTTCGGTCGCCGCGCAGGAAAAGAAACTTTTTACCGCTGAACTCATCTTCGCTCCGAGAACGAATAAGTTCTTCTGCGGTGTTTAACGACGGGTCGAAAAAAGCAGACAGCCCGACTTTATCGAGCACCGACTTGGCTCGGGCCCCCATTGTATATAGCCGGCCGCGAACGGAATGCCTGGCATCGCCGATCTCGCGTCCAAAAATTTCCGCTGACACCGGACTTGTGAAAAACAATCCGTCATACTCATCGATCTTCGTCACACAGCGATGAAGCTCACTTTGATCCTCGAGTGGTTCGGTCTTGATCAATGGCAGATTAAAAACCTCAAGACCCGAGCCGCGAAGCAGTTGGCTGAACTCATCGTCTGCCCTCAAAACTAAAATTGCTGTGGGTTTACTCACAAAACTGCTTCCGCCTTTTCGATCGACTCGCGGCGAGCCTCATCGAGCAATGTCGCCGCACCTCTTTCGATTAGCGACTCGGCAAGCCGGAATCCCAGACCTTCTGCTTCATCGACGTCTCCGATCACGGAATCTCGAAAAACAACCGAGCCGTCCAGACTGCCGACCAATCCATCGAGCTTTAGCGTGCCGCCTGCAACCAACGCCAACGCACCGATCGGGACCTGACAGCCGCCTTCCAGTCGCCTTAAGAATGCGCGTTCTGCCGTCACACAGGTGTGGGTAGTTTCATCATTCAGACGGGTCGCCATCTCCAGGACAATCTGATCGCCGGCCCGCACCTCGACGGCAACTGCTCCCTGCCCGACGGCGGGAAGCATTGTCTCCGTCGGGATCAGATGACTAAAACCGTCGTCGAGCTTTAGCCGGTGAAGGCCGGCATATGCCAGGATCATGCCGTCAAGCTCGGATTCTGCAAATTTCTCAAGGCGTGTCGGCACATTGCCACGGATGTCTACGATAGAAAGATCGGGCCGCAAATTAAGGAGCTGGCTTCGTCGGCGGAGGCTCCCGGTTGCGACCTCGGCGCCTTGCGGGAGTTCGGCTATCGACCGATACTTCTTCGAGATCAAAACGTCGTTGGGCCGCTCGCGTTGGCAAACCGCTCCGATTATGAGCCCGTCCGGCTGGACAGTCTGAAGATCCTTCAAACTATGGACCGCGAAGTCAATTTTGCCCTCAAACAATTCTGTTTCGATCTGTCGAGTGAACAATCCCTTATCACCGATCTTAGACAGAGCGACATCCTGCAGTTGATCGCCGGTTGTCCGGATGATCTTTATTTCAAATTGGGTGTTTGGGAGAGACGTTCTGAGCCTGTCCTTAATATAGTTTGCTTGCCAGAGCGCGAGATCACTGCCCCGAGTGCCTATAATTATGCTCCGCGTCATACGACCAGCTCACCGAATCTCTCTGCTTTTACGCTCCGGAGCTTATTGATCAACGCATGATGGCTGGTCAGATCTCGATTAAAATCGCCTCCTGCCTGGGCCGCGAGTCGATGGATCTCAGGCACATGCTGCATCAATAATTCCTTGATCTGCAGTATTTCCATCTTTTGCTCTGCTGAAGGCTTGACACCGGTTTTCGCATAGCGGGGCATCATCGGCAGCAGGTAATACCATGTGAGGAAATCGACCATTTCCTTTACGATCATTTTCTTGACCTTTGGCAAATCAGCCAGCCGCCTGTCGTGATGCTCGTCGATGATGAGGTTCAAGTCGTCAATGTTCTTAAGAATAACGCACGGATTGTTTGCTACTGATTCATCGACGTCACGCGGAACAGCAATGTCCACGACCAGCGTCTCTGCCGTTTGCTGCTCAAAGTCCCTTTCGTAAATAATCGGCTCGCTCGAACCGGTCGAACTGATGACAATATTGGCCGATGGAAGACACTCACTTAAAAGCTCGAACTCATGTACCTCGCCGTCGAAGGTTAAGGTTTCCCTGAGTGACGACAATAACTCTTCGGCGTGAAAGCGGGTCCGATTCGAGAAAATGATCCGTCCGATACGCTTGTTTATCAATGCCTCTGCGGTCAATCGAGCCGTTTCGCCCGCCCCGATAACGAGGGCAGTACGTCCGCGAAGCGATCCAAAAGTTCTCATCGCTTGCTCGACGGCGGCCAAACTAACGGAAACAGCCCCATCGTGGATCGAAGTTTCCGTATAAGTCGTCTTTCCGAGCTTGAACGCCCGTTGAACTAACTGGTTTAAGATCTTACCCGTGTAACCGTAGGTTGTTGCGGCCGAATAGGCGTTGCGAAGTTGCTTGAGTATCTGAGAATCGCCGATCACCCGGCTGTCTATACTCGTCGCCACGTTAAATAGCTGTTGGCAAGCCGCGCATGAGATAAACGCGAAGAAATGGTCATCTTTAACAACGCCCCCGGCCCCCTTAATATCCAGCAGGACATTCTTAAAAAACTGAAGATCTATTTCTGCGGAGTTGCTGACCGCGTAGATCTCAGTCCGATTACAGGTCGATACAACCATGCATTCGGCGAGACGTTCTTTTGCCGCCTCGAGGAAGACCTGGGTCTCTGCCTCGTTGAGATAAAGCTTTTCGCGTATCTCGACTGGAGCTGTTTTGAAATTTAACCCTAATGCAAAGAGAGTGCCGGGCGATGTAGTTGTTTCCACAATTCTTTTCCCAGATACTGGGACTACAGCTAATTGTACGAAGTACTCCACACAGTATATCGCATAAAACTAGATGAGTCAGGTTCCCATGTCACCGAATGAAGATTGAACCTCACGGTTCGTTCCATTTTCCTTTGTCGTCGGATATTTACCGCTAAATTGGAACGATCTCCTAGCCTTCTCATTACCCAGATTACGCGATAGAAAAGTTTTTGCCCGCTAAATACGCGAATAAAAGCGAAAGAAAGAAATTCTTTTGAATTTTTGCCAAATTGAATCGTTCAGGTTTATATCCTTTCGAATCGAAACCCCATTTTATTTTCTTTTTCGCGTCTTTTTCGCGTAATTCGCGGGCAAATTTCCTAATGCGTAATTTGGGTTAAAGCAGTTTGTACTCCTAGATTAGGCAGAAAGAGCAGATATTTTCGGTTTAGGAGTGGTAGAAAGGACGAAAAGCTATGACCGGAATTATGCGATCGAGTGCGAATATCCGCCTGGGAATTGGGGTGATTGTTCCTTGATCAATTCGATGGTAGCGAGATCGTGAATTTGGTACCGACTCCTAACTCAGATTCGACAGTGACTTCGCCGTCGTGAAGCCTGGCCAAATGTTTTACGATCGCGAGCCCCAAACCCGTTCCCCCGACGTCGCGCGAACGTGCCCGGTCAACGCGATAAAATCTCTCAAAGATACGATGGATCTGTTCGGGAACGATCCCCTCGCCGGAATCGGAAACAAAAATATGGTGCGCATCGGGAAGACGTTCGTAAGCTAGATTCACCGATCCCCCGCTTCGATTGAATCTGATCGCATTATCAACGAGATTGGTGAGCATCTGTTCCAAACGCTTTTTGTCGGCCCGCACCACGGCTGATGGCTCTATGTCGTTAGATAGGGTTATATCTCGGGCACTTGCCATAGAAGATAAACTTGTAAGAATCTCTCCGACAACATCTGCAAGCCTAATTTCCTTACTCCTCAGTTCGATATTGCCAGATTCGATCTGAGACAGTTCAAGAATATCTGCGATGAGGTCACGCATTCGCTCGCCATTTCTACGGATAACGCCTAGAAAATGCCGATTGTTCTCGGCGTCTTCTAAAGCGCCTTCTTCGAGCGTTTCGACGAAAGCCAGAATCGAGGTTAGCGGCGTTCGGAGTTCGTGCGAGATATTAGATAAAAATTCCTGACGGATCGTTTCAAGACGGTGGATCTGCGTTACGTCATAGAAGAAGCCTATCGCATTTGTTTGGCCGTCGAGATCGAGCGGGCCGATGTGTACGTCGTACCGACGCGTTCCATTGCCGATATATTTTAGGTGTATATCTGAAGTTTTGTTCTCCGTGCAGGCCGACAGGAAGGCTTTTGCAACTTCGGCGTTTCCTGTAAGCGCTTCGATCTGCTGCCCTTCAAGCGTAGAGTGGCGTTTAGAAAACGAACGGTAAGCTGCTGCATTAGCCGCAAAAACGCTAAGATCGCGTCTGCTGACAAGTACGCCTTCGCGGGTTGAATCAAGGATCTTTTTCAGCACTTCTCGCGATTCCATCTATATTCTTTGAATCTATGCCGAAAATCCGACAAACCGGTATCCTACGCCGACAACCGTTTCGATACACGTTCCGCAGTCTCCGAGCTTTTGTCTTAATCGTCTAATGTGAACATCGAGCGTACGGGTGTCGCCGAAATAGCTATATCCCCAGACGTCGTCCAGGAGATTTTGGCGCGTCGCAACGCGGCCGGTATTCTTTATCAGGGTATTGAGAAGTGCAAATTCTTTTCGGGTAAGCCTTACGGGTGTTTTTTCACACTCGACACGCATGTCGGCGAAATCTACGGTCAGGCGACCATCGTTGTATGTGCCCATCTCGGGGGATTCGCCGTCGGAACGCCGTAGAACGGCACGTATTCGAGCCATGAGTTCCTTGAAGGAAAATGGCTTTACAACATAGTCATCGGCGCCGATCTCGAGACCGGCGACCTTATCCCTTTCGGCGGCTTTTGCCGTCAACATGACTATGGGGATCTTCTCTGTCGATGGATCACGCCGCAATTTTCGGCAAAGCTCCATCCCGTTCATCCCCGGCAGCATGAGATCAAGAATGATTAATGCCGGCGATAATTTCTTATCCATCGCCAGCCGCAGACCCTTTTCCCCGGATTCTGCGACTATCGTTCGAAAGCCTTCACGTTTGAAGTTGTATTCCAGACTTTCCGCGATATCTGCATCGTCCTCGATGATGAGTATTCGTTGCTGCATTTATTTTCTCCCCAATTGTATGACAGTTTCAACACTATCGCCATGGATCGGTGTCCGACGAACTACTACTTTTGTTTACTGGCCAGATCGCCGTCTTTCCAATTTGACGAATTTGTAGAACGGTCTCATTTCCGTACGCGCAAGAGCACGAAAATGAGACCGGATTAGAATCAGGCGTTAGCAAGGCTGGTGGTCTAAAACCGGAATTTTGCCCTGAATTGACCCACGCGAGGTCCGCCGATCGTATTTGTGATCAATCCGAAGTCGCCCCCGTCCTGCAAGTCGCTGCTCGGATTCGCAAAGTTAACCCGATCAAAGACATTGAATAGATCGAAGCCTACTTCAAAGCTCATGCGTTCGTTTATCCTCGTGTTCTTCGCAAAACTGATATCAAACCTGCTCTGCGTAGGACCGCGGAAGGTATTTCGGCCAAGATTGCCGTAAAGCCCAAAAGCAGAAGAGAAGCATGAGCTGTCGATGATGTTCAGATTGCTCGAACTTGCGCTGGAAATGGCCTGCTCGGATGTGCACGACGTATTCGGTCGGCCAAAACCAAGTCGAAGAAGTCCACCCGCACCACGTGTTGTGCTGTTGAACTGAGACACATTAGCGATCTCCGGTTCCGAAGCAAAGACAGTGAACGGAGTTCCCGATTGTGCCTGGAAGAAGCCGGAAAGCGACCAACCTTTAACAAACGCATTGTTCGACCCGCCAGTCGGTATATCCCAAACAAAGTTCGTGCTGAACCGATGTGTACGGTCGAAATCAGAAAGTCCTCGGTTGTTGTCTAAGTCATAAGCGCTGCCCTGCCCAATAAATCCGACATTCGGAACATCCGGTTTACCTCCGCCCGCTGTACTTCCAGGATCGCTCGACATGATGTCTATCGATTTTGAAAACGTATAAGCAACGTTAAATTGCAACCCTTGAGACAATCGCTTGGTTAATCCAAATTGTGCACCGTGATAATCCGAATATCCCTTCGATTGGAGAAGCAATGCTTCGGGCACGTTGAGACCAAGTATCGGCACACGCGCCTCGAAACCGATGACCGCGCCATTGGCACTAGAAAGGTTTAGATCGACCTGGCCGGTAACGGTATTAAGAAAGCCGAACGCCCGGCCAACGCCTCGCGCACGAGCCGTGGAACCGGTGTTCAGTGGTCCGTTAGGTGAGCCAGCGGCAACGTATGCCTGATTGAATCGTTCGTAAACGTGGTCCGGATTGTTCGGATCGTTCATATCGAAGCCCTCGTTGAGTGCCCGAGCGATAAGAAGATTCTTACCCTTCGTACCAACATAGCGTGCCTCGAAAAGAAGATCTTTCATCAGTTCGTACTGCATTCC
>JBGTCF010000007.1:0-2232 GCA_041748975.1 Pyrinomonadaceae bacterium | reverse complement strand
CTGTGAGTGTGCTCTCGGCAAATTGCCCGTCTTGCGCTGGCCCTCTCGAATTCAAGTCGGGGTCAACCGTTGTTATCGTATGTCCATTTTGCAGATCGGCAATTGCCCGAAACGACCGGACCCTCGAAGACCTGGGTAAGGTGGCCGAGATCGCCGAATCTCAATCGCCCCTTAAACTGGGACTAAAAGGCACATACAACGGAAATCGATTTGAGCTTACAGGCCGGGCTCAACTGCGGCATGAATTGGGTGGCTCATGGGATGAGTGGTATGCCACGTTCTCAAACGGCTGGGTCGGCTGGCTCGCTGAGGCACAGGGCCGGTTTTACATGACGTTTTACCAACCTCTGCCGGACGGCGTAACGCTGCCCGACTTCGCAGGACTTCAGTTGGGCCAAATCGTACCGGAGATACCTGCCCCGACGCCGCTGATGGTCCAGGAAAAGGGGAAAGGAACGTTCACCGCTGCCGATGGTGAGATCCCTTACAAACTTATACCGGGCGAAGAGTTTCAGTTTGCCGACCTCGCCGGAAAGAACAACGCATTTGCGACCATCGATTACAGCATCGAGCCGCCGTGGGTTTTCGTCGGAACTCAGGTAACGCTCGATGAGATCGGCTTAGGTTCCGCCAAGCCTGTCAAGCGCGAGGCCCGCCGGGTATCAACCGTGGGAATGGGATGTCCAAACTGCGGTGGCCCGCTGGCATTGATCGCACCGGACCAGGCCGAACGCGTGACGTGCCCTAGCTGCGATTCGCTGCTCGACGTCAATCAGGGCAATCTTTCGTATCTCAAGGCACTCGCCCCGGCACCGAATCAGCCTGATTTTTTGCTGCCGGTTGGAGCGGTGGGGACATTTCCGGGTGATGTCAAATTCACGATCCTGGGAGCCCTCGTCCGCAGTGTGCTTTTTGACGGAGTGAAGTATTTCTGGCACGAATATCTATTGTACGAGCCAATGGTTGGTTTCCGCTGGCTCGTTCACTCGGATAATCATTGGAATTTTGTCGAACCCGTCAATTCCGCCGAAGTCGATCTGATCGGTTCCATCGGCGCGGGTGCTACAGCCCGCTACAGGGATCAAACTTTTAAGATCTTTCAGGACGCCGACGCCGTTGTCGAATATGTAAAAGGGGAGTTCTATTGGCGTGTCGAACAGGGCGAGAGGGTTCGTGCCGCCGATTTTGTGGCCGCCCCCATGATGCTGTCTCAGGAGAGATCGCAATCTGAGATCAACTGGTCCGCCGGGACCTATATGACGAATCAGGAAATTGAGGCTGCCTTCGGCACGACCGGATTCCCTAAACCGTGGGGCGTTGGCCCAAATCAGCCATTTGCGGGTCAGTTCTATTATACCTGGGGCTTTCTGCCTTTATTGCTGCTTTTGATCATCGGTGTATTTATGATCCCGCTCACGGGACTGTCCCGAACGGCACTGAATCAGGACCTCATACTTCCGCCGCTTGTAAACGCGACAACCGCCCAGACGGTTTTTAGTCAGCCTTTCGATATACGGGCCAACAGCAACGTACGTATCACCGCCGGCGCGCCGCTTAATAATTCTTGGGCCGATCTCGGCGTCGACCTGGTAAACGAGCAAAGCCAGGAGGTCGAATCGGTCAATGTTCCTATCGAATTTTACAGCGGCACCGACAGCGACGGGGCGTGGACCGAGGGTGGCACGACAAATGACGCCATCCTTTCTTCGTTACCGGCCGGTAAATACACCCTTCGAGTCGAGGGGACCTGGCAAAATTGGCAGCAGCAGATGCCGGTTTCGGTAAAGGTCGAGCAAAACGTAAATCGGGGCGTCAATTTTTGCCTCGCGATCTTACTGCTTGCGATAGTTCCGCTTTTGGGTCTGATCAGAAAGCTCTCGTTCGAAACCAGCCGATGGAAGGACAGCATGTTCGGATCGAGTTCGTCCGACGATTAAAACAGATATGCTTAAGAAACTTTATATGGTTTTTGGAATTGGAGTACTGATCGCGTACTCTGCAGCGGCTTGGTTTGGATGGGAGATCGCAAATTCAGGCAGTAAGTCGCGTTTGGGAGTTCCGTTTTTCTATTCAGGATTTCGTGGAGGGAAATAGATGCTTTTGAATATATTATCGCCCGGCGTTTTAGGGTTCGTGGTCAGGTTTGACCAACTGGCTGAGATCTTGGTAACGACACTCATTTTTGTCGTGATCGGGCTGATCTTTTTTACGGTCGCCTACTTTATCCTGAGT
>JBGTCF010000006.1:0-30234 GCA_041748975.1 Pyrinomonadaceae bacterium | reverse complement strand
CCGCCGCCAGCAGGTGCACCGGCCGGAGGTGCAGCACGTTTTGTAACCGTTGCGACCTTGATGTCTTTGTCAGTCTGAGTTACGGTCAGGGTCTGCGATTCAATTGTGACTCGCGCTCCCAGTTTTGACTTGCTGACGTCGAGGGCCCACGTTCCCGAAAAGTTTGACCCCTTTTGGGCCGAAACCGTGATTGCCATCAGAAACAGCGAAAGCATCGCTGCGAACAAAATATTACGTCTCATACAAATGCTCCTAAATTAAATAAATAAGATCTATCGCGAGTAAGACGCAATTCTATCCCACTTGGTTTTAGCGAGAGTGTAAAGAATTGTAAATCGGAGAAGAACTTGTCGAATCCTATTGAACAAGGCACCAGATCCGGACATTCATAGACTGAAGATCTGTGCCGTTATAAACTCAAGCGCATGGAATGGAAAATCTTCGGAACAGCTTTTTTGACCCTCTTTCTGGCCGAGCTTGGCGATAAAACCCAGCTTGCCGTTATCACGATGACAGCGAGCACAGAATCGAAAGTATCTGTATTCCTGGGTGCAAGCCTTGCTCTTGTGGTGGTCACTCTACTCGGTGTTCTCGTCGGAGGTGTGCTGACGCAATGGGTTCCGGCAGAATGGCTTCAGAGGATCGTAGCGGTCGCGTTCATTACGATCGGCGTTTTGATGTTGATCGGGAAATTGTGAGGGCCATGGCCGATCAACTTTTCAAACGGTCAACAAATTTCCGTCTGAATTTGGCAACCTTTGGAGCAACGACCGCGGCGCAGTAAGGCTGGTCAGGATTATTTGAGAAATATTCCTGATGATAATCCTCGGCAGGCCAAAATTGGTCGAAGGCGGTTACTTCCGTAACCAGCGGATCGTCATAAAGTCCTTCTGCCGTGATCTCAGCGATGATCTGTTCGGCAGTCTGCCGCTGTTCCGCGCTGTGATAGAAGATTGCCGATCTGTAAGAGGTGCCTACGTCGCCTCCCTGGCGATTCAGGGTTGTCGGATCGTGGACGGTGAAAAACACGCGGAGAAGATCGGCGTAAGACAGCTCGGCAGGATCGAATCGAATCTGCACGACCTCGGCATGTCCCGTCGTTTCAGAACAGACCTGTTGGTAAGTTGGGTTTTTGGTATGCCCGCCAGAATAACCCGAGACAACATCTTCAACACCACGAAGATCGTCAAACACGGCCTCGACACACCAAAAGCATCCGGCCGCCAATGTCGCTGTTTCAAGATGGCTCATAAAAATAGACCACGAATAGCCGCATTAACCGGATCAGGCGGTCGCCTCGGCTTCGCGAGGTGGTAAATACAGGATCCGCGTGCAGCTTTCACAAGTGATGATCTCATCCCCTTTCTTTACGTTTAGCTGGACTTGCGGCCGAAGCTGCATATAGCACGCACTGCATGAGCCATTCACGACCTCGGCTACAGCGATCCCGTCACGGCTTCGCTGAGCCATCCGGTCATAGACCGAGGCGAGCCTCGCCGGGAGCGTAGCGAAAGCCGCAGCCCGGTGCTTTAGTTCCGCGTCATACTCTTTCCGATCCTTTGACACAAGAGCATCAAACTCGGACAATGCCGCATCCCGCTTGGTGTCAAGCGTACTGATCTCCTCGGCGCGGCCTTCAAGTTCGGTTTCGAGGGTCTCAACCTCTTCCATCGTTTCGACGATCTGTGTCTCGAACGCCGCGATCTGTTTCTGCAAAGCGTCTGTCTCGCGCATTGCAGTCTCGTACTCCTTTTGATTTTGTGAGTGTTTCAGATTTCGGTCTGCACGTTCCAGATACGTCTTGTTTTCGGAGATCTGCCTTTCGAGATCCGCTCTTCGAGCATTTAGTTCATCTCGCTTGCTCTGGATCTCACGAATGGAAAAGGCGTGCTGTTCAAACTCTTGTTCGATCGCCGCACGCCTCTCTTCTGCCATTTCAAGTGACCTTTTTAACCTGCGAAGGTTAGTATCGGTCTTTTGTAGTTCTATCAATTTACCAAGTTCTGCTATCACTTATGATGTCTCCTTTAGCCTTCAAAGCTAAACTTTAATCTTAACCCACAATAGCGGCATGGCAAAACGGCCTCAGCCACGCAGAAAAATCTGCAAATGCCGCTGTATGTGATCTGCTCGGATCTCTTCCCCTTCGGCATCGATCCATACTGGAAGGGGATCGCTCCTGATCAACCTGAAGTCATCATCCTCACTCGCCATTCCAAAATGCTTGATACGGGCGTGAGCCAAAGCGCGGTTTCGCATAATGCCATCCGAGGGAGTTCGCACCCAACCTGCTTCGAGGCTCAAACATCTCACACCATGCTGAACCTGAATCAGGGATCCGACCATGTTTGACGTGCCTATTTTAAATGAATGGGGGGTGACACGGTCAATCTTTAATTGGGGGCGATCGATCGAGGCCTTCGATGCCTGATCGATCAGTGTCTGAAAGAGCCAATCGACACCGGCCTGACGAACTGTGTCATTTGCCAGTTTGAGGCGGAGATAATCCGCGACTCCGTGTTGGCCGTTTGCGATGGCTCGTAAGGAGGCCTGATCTAATAAGCCCATCCATATTTGGTCGAGTTCGGCCATAAGGCGAGGATAGGACGAGCCTCTGAAAAAGGCAATTTCGTGATACCATTTCGGGATGGACGCTGTCTAATATTGGCTTATGAAATCTCTGGCAATCATTGTTTTATCCGGATTCATCTCCTTAGGCGTTTTTTCGCAGACGCCTCAACCCGAAACAGGAACAGCGAAATCCATAACTTCCCCATCATCGGCCAAAACCAGGCCTCGGGCAACTAGACCCGTCCAAACCCCGAGCGAGAAGGCCGAGTGGGAAAGGATCTCGGCAATCGCAAGCCCAGGTGACCGAGCCGCCGCCGTAAGGGCGTTTATCGCATCGTTTCCCGATTCAGAATTTAAGGCAAGAGATCTGTTGGTGGCGTCAGAGGCTGAGGAAGGGAATCTTCGACTTCAATCCGGTGAACTCGATGCCGCCGCCACCAAGTTTCTCATCGCCGCGACTGAGGCCGCAAATCCCATTGACGATCAGCTTTTTGATGGCGTTCTATCAAAACTTCCCGCAAATTTATATTTCCGTGGAGCTCGCGAACCTGCGCTTCGTATTGCCGGAATTCTTGAAGAAAAGGCGGCGACCAATGCGGGCCAGCTTCTTATCCTCGCTAATTTTTATTTGAGTATGGAGAGCGGTTCTGAGGCCAGACGGCTTGCCGAAAAAGCGATAGAACTTAAGGCCGAATCGGCTCCGGCATTTCAAACACTCGGGTTAGCGAATCGAATGGATTTCCTGATCGAGGATTCCGCACTTGCGTATCAAAAGGCATTGGAGATCGATCCTGATTCGGATCTTGCCCGACGCGGCCTCGCCGAAATGAAGCGCTCCTTGGGAAAGGCCGACGAAGCCATCTTGCTATACAGAGAAATACTTTCACGCGACGAAAGTAATCTACCGGCTCGTTCAGGACTCATACTTTCCATATTCGATGCGGGTAAGCAAAGTGACGCCGAAACCGAACTCGCCAAATCGTTGAAAGAGAATCCCGGTAACGTAATTCTACTTGGCGGTGTGGCTTATTGGTACGCCGCTCACGGCCAGGGTGAGAAAGCAGTTGAATATGCCAAATTGGCGATCGACACCGATCCGCGGTTTATTTGGTCACATATCGCTCTTGCACGCGGGTACTTGCTGCTCAAGAAGCCCTACGAGGCTGAGAAGTCACTGCTGGCTGCACGCCGATACGGCAATTTCCCGACCCTTGAATACGAAATTGCATCGGCGCGTCTTGCGGCTGGCTTTTTTCGCGATGCCGCGGAAGAAATGGCGAAAAGTTTCTCGGTTTTGGACGGCCAGATCGAAACGAAGCTCGGCGGCCGGATCTCGCGGGGTTCAAAGAACTTGACCGAATTGGTCGGATTTGAGCGTCGGGCCAGTATCTTCGTACCGACACCGGCGGACACTGCGGACAATTCAGCAAAGTTGACGGCGCTTCTTGCGTTAAAGCAAGCTCTTGACTCACCGCAACCGAATGTCGATTCCGTATTGATAGCGGTTGAGCAGTTCGTACAGGGAGACGATGTTATGAAGCTCCACCGACAGCTCTACGCTGCCGGATCGCTGCTTGATAAGAACATTGCATTGAGCCGTGCAGCCGATATCGCGCAGGCGGCGATCGCTAATGTGGATTCCGGGATCGCGGTTCCGAATGCGAATGGAGCAGTCCTCGCAAGCGAACTTTACGAGACTAGGGCGATCGCGGTTGCCCGCGGCGAATATTTGAATGTTCCGGAGCTTCCGCGGGCGACATTGTCGGCAATAGTTCGGGGCCGTATAGAAGAGATCAATGGATGGGCGAAATATCAGATGGGCGATGCTCAGGATGCTGTAATTCGGCTTAAGAGAGCAGTGAGCGTATTTCCTGCCGATAGTGCATGGTGGCAATCTGCATCTTGGCGTTTGGGGACCGCACTCGCACTGGGCGGAAAAGAGACTGAAGCACTCGATACTTATATCAGAACATACAAGGCAGCCGGCCAGCCGGACCGATTTCGCTACGACAATATCACGGCACTTTACCGACTGGTCCACGGTAATACCGACGACCTTGAATCCTTGATCGGACCCGATCCAACTCTGCCTGGCGATGTTGCAGTTACAGCAAAGTCAGAACTAGAACCCGACGCGGAAACAAAGGCGGGCGAGCAAACCCGGGTAATAGAAAAACCCGCGATTCTGCCAGCCGTGGTCCCAATCGCTTCGTCGACATCCGAAGTTGAGCCAACCCCTAGTCCCAGGCCGGTTGTGCCGATAAATGAGGAAATCCCTTCTACTCCTGCTGACCGAACTCCGACGCTCGAACCCATGAAAAAAACGGCATCCGAAGACAAGACGGCTGCCAAAAGTGAGATCTTCCCGCCGGTGGTAATTACCGTACCTTCGCCCGAGTTCAAGAAGGCCCGAGATAGGAAACCGATTCCGTATTTACCTAACCCGGAACCCAATAAGACCCGAAACAGCGTTGACAAATCGGGTGAGGCCGCACAAAGCGATGTCGATCTGATGCCGGGAAGATCTCAGCCTGTGATCGACCCTCCGACGGACGTTACCAAGCCTACTGAAAGTACCGCCCGTAACGTGCCCGAATCACGCACGGACGGGGTCTCTCCATGCACGATCAATTCCAGCGAGGAAAATTTAACCCTCTTAAGCGAGAGCGGCGGACGGGCCGTCATTGTAGGAATAGACGACGAAACGGATCTGGAGGGTATAAAAGGTTACTCATCGAGCCCCGAGAACATAAATGTTCGCCGTGAGCCTATAGCTGGCATAAAGTCCAGGGCCCTTTTCGTCATAAGATCTGAAAACTCAAAGGCGGGAGTTTACCAAGTCACTTTTGAACTTCCGTGCGGAAAAAAGGTGGTCGTGGTCAAAGTACGTTAGCTTTTCTGTTACTCGAATTCTGGAACACAGCGATCGAACAAAGAAGCAGGAAGAAAAACCCGTTAGACGGAGTCCGAAGCGGGAAATCAAAAAAGCTGTGGATCAGTATTCCGAAACATCCGGCAAGAGCCCCGATAGCAGCTTCTCTGGCAATTCCTGTTCCGTCTGCGATTGCCCGAAGACTTTTGCGAAATAACAAATAAATAAAGGCCCCGAGGCATGCGAATCCCAGAATACCTCCTTCGGCAAGTACCTGAAGATACTCGTTATGGGCCTGTTCAACGCGAAACATACCCGTCCAGGTATCGTGACGGGTATATGCGACCCCGAAGGCTTCGAAACCTACGCCGATCACCGGGTTCTCAAGAAACAGCTTGAGTGCAATTGACCAGAAATGGGTTCGACCGCTGGAAAAATCCGCACCGGGCTGAGTTGCGCCGATCCCCCGCATAAGCGATTCCCCGCCGCCGACAAACAAAACGACGCCAATTATAACCAGGACCAAGGCAGCCCCTGCGGCGGCGGTAGCAACATTTCGTCCAAGTTTAGCATTCGAGAAAGTTGATCTTCGGATCCGAGACCAACGCCCTGAAACAACGTTAAAAAGAACGACGAAAGCGACAACCGAAACAAGGCCGAGCAGGCCTCCGCGGGAGCTGGTCAATATCGCGGCGACACTCATCAATACAAAACCGATCACAAGAAGGATCTTTTTGTCTCTTTTGATCCAATCGCCAAACAGCAGGCCCAATGTCACCCCACTGGTCATCTGCATTAAAGCCGCAAAATGATGCTGATTCACAAAAGGGCCAAACGGAACCGCTTGCGGCGTTTCCCGCAGGCCATAGATCCCATCGGGATTTGCAAGGCGTAACAATATGCCGAAAAACGCAATAAGCGAACCGAATATGATCACTATTACGACGACTTTTTTTATGCGATCCTCACTGTTGACGAAATTAAGACAGGCCGCAAAGAAAACTACGTAAACCGCCAGCTTTGACAGGAAAAACCGAGTTGCAAAGGGGTCCTGAGAGATCGCACCGGACGCGGGGATCGGGAGCAATCCCTCAATGTCGCCCGACCCACCCAATGGCAGAAGATGGACCAAACTGATAAATAAGAGACCCAAAAGCGGCACCTGAAGAGGTTGCATGCTCAAGACGATCCCGCCTGCCTTCCAGGATTCCGCTATCCAAAGTAGGATAATAACGGCCCAAAGGATGGTAATCAGGACCCAGGTCGTATTATCTACCGCCCCAAATAATACGGTGCCGAAGATAGGGATTATGCAGAGGATAACAAAGATCGCCGAATTGGCGCTGGAATAAGGCACAGGCTCCGCTGTGTTTATTTCCATCCGTACCGATCTGCCGGGATCTACCATTTTATAATCGTCGAAGAGCGATATCGTCGAACCAAAGCCTTCCGCTCATTGGACAGGCAAGGCCGCCACATCCCAGCCTCACTAAGCGGATCTGAATCCCGTCAGAAGCACCTGGAGACCTGAAACGTATCCTCAATGAGGTCCAGTCTGCCGCCTCAACGATCGCCTCGGACTCCGCGATCTTCTGAAGAGTAGCCGCGTCTGCCACTTCCCACCGAAGGGTTGCATCCGTCCGTAGGTCCGACCTGAAAAAGATCTCAAGTTCATATTCAGCATCTGGTTCTACCGCGACGGTCTGATCAATAGATCGCAATCCCGACACTTCGAAAGAATTGAACATCAGCAGCATGCTGTATTGCCCTGATCGCTTAATGCTATCGCTCAGACCAACCTGCGGATGCGTGCCGTCTGATATCCTCCAGTGGAAGATACCAGCGTTTCCCAGTTTCACATTATCTTCAAATCCCCCGTTGATCACTTTTGACACGGCCGGGGCCTCATCAGATGTAATATCGGCGTGAATGCTCGCTGCCAAGCGAAACCTCTTGCGCTCGATCATTTTATTTCTAAATGTTTCGCCGAGGCTCTTGTATGCTGTCCTTCTATTCTCCAGCGATAGGCGTCCCCAAGCGTCGAACGATTCCTCCACCCGCTCCGTCGTCGAAAGCACCTCGGCGAGTCCAGCGTTTACTTCGGCAGTATCGCCCATTGTTCGGCGAACGTCATCTATGTTTCCGTCAAACGCCTGCAACGCTGTGGCGATCGCCGGCCTGGCGTATTGGGGATCCGCGGCAGCCGCTCTCGCGATCATTGAAAGACCTTCGTCTGTCTCCCCCTCACGCAACAATGCGTTGCCATAGATCCACTGAACGCCCGAATAATTAGGGGCAAGGTGAAGAGCCTTTCGATAGGCTTTAAACGCGCCCTCTGCGTCACCAACAAGGCTTCGAGCCCTTCCGAGACTCATCCACATAGCGTAGTTATACGGTGAAAGTGCCGTCGCCATTTCGTATTCATGAACCGCTCGGCTCAGATCGTCGGAATTAAAAGTCTTTTCAAAGACCGCTGCAGCAAGAAAATGGGTTTGGGGATCGGATGGTGAAAAGTTCGTGAGCCATTCCGCGACCCTCGGAGCATCCGGATTTTTTGGGTCGACCTGTGACGCGATTACATTTCCCAGGTTCCATCGGATAAAGTACCAGGCGAGGATTAGACACAGGATCGCCGCCGCAATCAGTGCGATACGAGTGAATTTTGGTCCGAGAGTAATCAGTTTAAGCGGCAAAATATGACTTCCTATATAAAATCTACGGGTTCGATCTTGATATGGGCGCGTTTGAGCAGGACCTGCGAATCCCTGCAAGTCTCACGGACCTGCTTTAATTTTTCCGGCGGCATATCCCGGGCTGAGATCAGAATTTCGGAAATATCTTTTTGACGGCAAAGATCCGAAAGCGACCCGGCACCATCGTAGACTTTTAGCCCGTGAATGACCTTATCTTTTTTTAGCGGATCGTCGTCAATAAAGCCGACCGGAAGATAGTTCCAGCTCGGGTTATTATTCAACTCGCGAAGCACCATTTCACCACCGTCGCCAGCTCCGTATATTAGAACCTTTTGGCCTTCGCCTGCCGAGGGCATAGGGAGCATCTGCCGAATGACACGAAAGGCAAGTCGGCTGCCAACGATAGCCAGCAGGAGGAGAATTCCATCGAGTATAAAGACCGTCCGTGAAAAACCTTCAAACCGATACAACAGCAGAATTGCCAGCACACTAAGTACCGATCCGAGAATCACTCCTTTTGAGATTGTGATCAGGTCAGTCACGCTTGTATATCTCCACAACCCCCGGTAAATGCCCACGAGCAGAAATGATCCAAGCTTGATCACGATCAGCAGCGGCAATGTCTTTAGAAAGAGGTTCCAATTAGCCGAACTCTCGAATGAAGCAAAAAGTAGTGCGAATGCCGAGTAATAAGCAAGGGTGATCAGAAACGCATCGAGAAAGACCTCAAACACGCGACGCTTGTGGGAAACATTTACGATGAATGCAAAAACCGCATTCTCCTGTACTGCCTGTTCTTCTTGCGCGCCCTCGTAAACCTTAACCTTAGACAGGTATACTCCAAGTATCACCAGCCCAAGAGTAAATACGCCGATCAGAGCGAAACTCTTAAAGATCCCGATCTGTCCAACGACAAGTGCCAGGGCTCCGGCGATTATCGCAAAGGCATAAAGCATTAATACAGCCCTTCGTTCTGAGAGTCCGAGAGCGACCAGCCGGTGTGACGTATGGTCTCGGCCGCCCTGTGAAGCCTTGCGACCCCACAACTTACGAAGGACGGTCACAAAAGTAGTGTCGAATATCGGCACAAACAGGATCAATACGGGCACGGCAAGGATCGCCATAATACCGCGAGAACGCCCGCCGACTTGATTTAACAAGACTGTTCCAGACAGCATGAATCCGACGAACATCGATCCACAGTCGCCCATAAAGATCGACGCCGGATTGAAATTAAAAACGAGAAATCCGACCAGCGCACCGATGAGAGCACTCGCGAGAAGGAGTTCGCTGGTCAGTCCGTTTGCAGCGAAATTGAGAGCCAGTGAAAGGGCCGCTATGGCCGAGATCCCGGCGGCCAGACCGTCCATATTGTCCAGCAGATTTATCGCGTTGGTAATGCCGACCACCCAGAATACTGTGATCCATATATCAACGATCTCGTACCCTGTGAGCGGAAGTTTTAGACCGTAAAGAACCAGGAGGCCCGCTCCGATAAGCTGGCCGATCAATTTTTGGTAAGGGCGGACCGTGAAGAGGTCGTCAATCAGCCCGACCAGAAAGAGAAAGGCCCCGCCGCCCAGGACGACGAGGGATTCGCTTGTTGCCGGAACTAGAAGAAAGTAGGCCGCGATCGTCGCAACAAAAATGCCGATACCGCCCAGCATTGCCGTCGGTTTTTTATGCCATCGATCAGATTTGGGCTTGGCAACATAGCCATATTTGACCGCGACCGCCTTGACCGCGAACGTGCAGATCACCGATAAAAGGACGGCTATCGCTCCGACGAAGATCGGGTTTTGGGTCAAACCGGGCATACTGGTTACGAGTTATTGCCTATTACAAGTCAAATTGCCGCGAAAATCAATCGGATACTGCCTGTCGCGTCGCGGCTGCGTCGAACTTCCGAATACGGTCGGAAAATTTCCTAAGCAGCATCTGATAAACCTCTGATATATCTGCCACCATCTTTTCGGTGCGGAACTTCGGATCGACGTGAACACGGCCATTTGCTCCGAATTTCTCCCGGAGTTCCGGGTCCTCCAACAAACGGGCGACCTTATCCGCCAGCCCGACCGAATCGAATGGCTCGACGAGGTACCCAGTATAATCGTTGATCACGACCTCACGGGCTCCGTCGATGTCGAATGAAACGCATGGCTTGCCCATTGCCAGAGATTGCGGCAGCACGCGTGCCAGCCCTTCGCGGAGCGATGTGTGGACCACAACGTCCATCGCCGAGATCAATTCGGGTATGCGGGTCCGATCGATGAGCCCCGCAAAGACAAAATTCTCAAGAATTCCATATTCGTGTGCCCGCTTCTGGAGATGTTCCAGGAGAACACCGTCGCCGATCAGAAAAAAGCGTACGTTCGGTACCCGCCTCACGATCTCAGGGGCTGCATCCATCAATTGATCGTGGCCCTTGAGAGAAAAAAGCCGGGCAATCTTGCCAACGACGGGGGCGTCAAACGGGATGCCGAATTCTTCCCTGATCTTTCCCGTATCGAATTTCGCGTTCAGGAACCAATCGAGTTCCATCCCGCTGTAGATCGTGCGAAATTTCTCGGGCCGATCTACGCCTGCCGCTACCGCCTTTTCAGCCATTGCATCGCAAACAGTTATAAAATAGTCGGTTATCGGAGCACAGATCTTCTCCGCCGTCCGCCAGACCTTGTTTATTAGCCACGGCTGATATTCGTGAAATGCAAGGCCGTGGATCGAGTGAATAATCACGGGGGTCCCGGAAAGCCGGGCCGCGAGTCTGCCCAACACGCCTGCCTTGGACGAATGCGTGTGAACGATATGGTAACGACCTTTGCGAATTACCCTTCGGATCGCTCGAAGTGCTGCCTGGTCCGATAAAGGGTTAATGCTGCGACCCATCTCCGGAAGAACGATCAGATCGCACGTTTCGTCTGCCTTCGTCAGCAACTCGCCTTCGCGGCCGTAATCGACGCCGCTCACGAGTGTGACCTTATACTCCGGCATCGCATCGAGCCCGACAACGGAAAGCAATGTGTTCTCCTGGGCTCCGCCAAGGATCATACGCGTAATTATGTGGAGAACGCGGACCGGACCGCCATCCGTCTGACACGATCCACGATGCGGACTCTCCTGCCTTTTGGTACTCGCCGTAATCTTTGCGGTCTGGTCCATGTTGATGCAAAAAAATATCAGTAACCGGCCCGATCGCTGCGTCTTGTATTTGCACACAAGCGGCAGCAAAATCTCACGATCGTGCGGGATGATCGCCGGCCGGTTACCGAACTGTTCAGAATATCTTATCACTATATTTCAGACAGTTGCATTGAGAGGTGTGATCTAGACGTGGTTGAAAATTCAAGGTTCAAAGATCAATGTTCAAAGCTCTGAGTTCAACGTTCAAAGTTCAAGTTCCAAGGTCCGAAACCTCGCACCGCAGCAGGTTTCACATTTGGCGTGGTTGATTATTTTTTATCCCCACGGCGGTCCAAAAGGAAGTGTTGCTAAAAACAATATCCTTCAGTCCACAACGAGTCATCATTGCCGTTATTTCCTCCTTTGAAAACCGCTGCTCAAGTTTCGTGCCGAAACGATCCAGGGCGTCGGTACGCATTACGTAGAGACTATTATTTCGATATTGAGATAATGGGAAATTATCTACATGCAAGCCCATCAATTCTGCGGCAAGCGCGATACGGGCAAGAGGCAGGTAAATGAGCAAAGCGAGGCATTGGCTTACGAGATATCGTAACGAATTGGGTAGCTTCGAAACCAAACGTCGAATAACGTCCGAAGCTTTCCAGATGATTCGGAACCAAACCGGGCGATTGTCGAAGCTGTAATAAAGATAAATCAGGAATGGAGCCCCTTGTTTTAACTTTGATACACAGGCCCGCAGTCCGGCTTCCGTATCCGGAATGTGGTGCAACACCCCAAGCGAGTATCCGAAATCGCAACTTTCTGCAGAGAGCGGGATATTATCTGCACCCGCAACCTCAAAGACGCAGTTGTCAGCACCTGCGAGATTTCGCTTAGCAACGGCAAGAGCTTCACTACTCGGGTCAAATAGGAATAGCTTCGCAACCCGCGGAGCTACCAACTTTGCCCACCGTCCGCTGCCGCAGCCGAGATCAAATCCGACGGCATCCGCGGCGAGGCTCTCCCAGGGAAAAATGCTGAAATAATTGTCAAACATCCGATCGAGTTCTTCGTCGGTCAGTGCGGTCTGGTCAAAGCGTGACCATTCGTCGCCAAAACCGGCAACGACCTCTCTATCAATATTTTCCGTCATTGAACTTGCTTGAAATGACATTCCAAATCCATCTCGATTGACAACCGACTTAACGGCCGGACGTTTCCAATCTTCCCGCCCGCAACTGCTCATCGATCCGCCGCTGAGCCGTCTGCCTGACAATGCGCTCGTTCTCACGCTTTTCTTTAAAGACCGTCCAACCTACACCGATCAGAATGAACATAAATACCTGTATCTGCGTCCGCTGCCGATATGCTGTGCCTACATTTCCCTGAAAAATAGAATAAGCAAGGGTTAGCAATAAAATGAAGATCAGTATCGGAAAGGCGCTGCGGAGCCTGTTCTTGATCGTATAAATTAGGCCGATAAAAAGAAACGGAATGGTCGCCCACCAGATAAGGACTTCAGGTATCGTTACAGCCTGTCTCAAATTGTCAGCTTCCCATGGGAAAGGAGCGAGCATTAGATATGCAAACCCGATCGGCATTGCCGACAATGCTCCCCGGGTCGTGGACACATTAGCTTCCGCTGCGAAGCCGGATTGAGCAGACGTGGCGAGATCAAGCCTGCTCAACTGCACTCTCTCAAGGTTGCCGAACGCCTCATATTCAGCCGACGCCTGTCTGCCGATCCCATAATAAGTGAGAGCGAATCCTACTATCGCCAAAACGACCGTATTTCGCAGGATCGATCTGTTTGAGTCCGACACTCCGATAAAAAAGCTGCCCGCCACGGCCACCAGAACCATATAGAAGATATAAAACCGGAGCGACAGGATCCCAATTAACGAGATGACAAGAGCGGCGACAGCCGCATAACTGAACTTCTTTTGGAGTTGAAGGACCATGGTAATGGTCGTAACCAGGAAAAAGATGACCAGTCCGTCTTTAAGCAACTGACCGGACCACACAATAAAGGAAGGGAAAACTGCTATCGCCACCGCAGAAAACTTAGCAACATTTAGGTTCTTGAATATCCTCTTAGAACAGAAGAAGACCATCGGAGCTGTCGCGGCCCCGAGCAGGCCGCAGAAGGACTGAGCAGCAAAAACATTGTGGCCAAGCAGAAGATATATCGACGCGGTAAGGTAGTTCATCCCCCAAAACCAACCGATCCCAGGGTTGATCTCGACGAAAGCGACATTGCTAACGGAATCGACGCGGCCCATCCAGACATTCAACAATTCCATTCCGGCTGCATCATAAACGAGCGAGTCTGGTCCGAACCACTCCCTAAGTTCGAATACATGAATAAAAATGCCGAAACCCATTCTTAGTGCCAGAGCGGCCAGGAAAACACTTGTCAAAAACTCCTTTTCCTCCGCATACTTCTGAATCGCAATTACAATCAGTCCAGTGAGCGCAAAAATGAAGCCGACGGCGACGACACCCTCAGGGAACTCGACGACGATGGTCCCCATAGCGATCACTAATACACATGCGAGCAATAGCAGCCGTTGGACCATTAGGAGTTACCCTCCCGCAGCACCAGGTTATTCTCCAGTACAAGCGCATCAAATGCGGCATTGCCAAAAGTCTTGATGGCGTCCGCCGGAGAGCAGACGATCGGTTCCTGAACATTGAAAGAGGTATTGAGCAGCATGGGAATGCCCGTGATCTTTCTGAATTCATTTATCAGCTGCCAGTAGCGGGGATTGGTCTCGCGGCTGACCATCTGGGGCCGAGCGGAACCGTCGACGTGTACGACGGCTGGGATCTTCTCCTTGTATTCCTCCGCTACCTCGATAACCGTGATCATAAACGGATCGTGGTGCTCGACGCCGAACACCTCCATTGCATTTTCCTCGAGCATTGAAGGAGCGAGCGGGCGAAACCATTCACGCAGCTTTACCTTGTGATTGAGAATCTCGCGCATGTCGGCACGCCGCGGATCGGCGAGGAAACTCCGGGCGCCGAGAGCACGCGGGCCCAATTCCATTCGACCGTTGAACCAACCGATGATTGCGCCCTCGGATATCATTTTCGCAAGTCTTGGAAGTAACACTTCGTCATCAAGCGTTTCATACTTGAGGCCGGCGGAATCGAGGGCTTCGCGACACTCAGCATCAGTGAAGCCGGGCCCCCAGTAAGCATGGTCCATAACAAAGCCGCGCGGATTTCCAAGTTTTTGATGCCAGACCATCAAAGCGGCGCCTAGCGAGCATCCCGCGTCGCCAGCTGCAGCCTGGACATAAAATCGCTTAAATGGAGTTTCGTGAAAAATACGGCCGTTCATTACCGAGTTAAATGCCACGCCGCCGGCCATACACAGGTTCTCTTCACCCGTCATTTCTTTTATCGTTTTGACCAGATGAATTGCTGTATCTTCGAGAGCTTTTTGGGCCGAACAAGCAATGTCCCAATGATGCTCGGTAAGTTCTTCGCCTTTTTTTCGGGCTGGGCCCAGCTCTGCGATAATCGCATCGGGAAACTGGTAATGTTTTGCGAGATGGTGGTCGAGGACCCTGATATTAAATTGAAAATCCCCATTACCATTTGTCGTCAAAACTTTCTTGCGGAAAAAATCGACGTATTTGGGTTTGCCATAGGCCGCGAGGCCCATTACCTTCCATTCGTCCCCTGCGAACATATCAAAACCGATATAGTTCGTTACGGCTGAATAGAACTGGCCAAGCGAATGGGGAAGCTTGATGCGCTTTAGAACTTCAATTTTGTTATCACGGCCGCGTGAAAATAGCGTTGTCGTGTCCTCGCCAGTCCCGTCCCAGGTCAAGATCGCCGCCGATTCGAACGGTGAAACGAAGAAAGCCGAGGCCGCATGCGACTGGTGGTGCTCGATAAAGTGAAACTTAAAATCGGAAGGGCCGAAATGGTCCCGGAGTCGCTTGGGGTGGCGAAACATCCCCAGGTAGCTGTTGCTTACCTGTGCAATACCGCGATCCGCCCGGGCCTTCATCATATCACGGGAAATGAAAGCCGAACGAGCCGCCTGAAGCGCCTTATGCCTCAATATCCACGGTTTCCAGTAATGTCCAACATGTTCGACATCTTTGAGAGTGATACCCGCCTGGTCCAGGCAAAACTGGATAGCCCTGTAGGGAAAACCCGCGTGATGCTTTACGCGGGAGAATCGTTCCTCTTCTACCGCGGCGACGAGTTTTCCATCCTTGATCAATGAAGCGGCCGAATCGCCTAGTGTTGTTAGGCCGAGAATATACATAATTGCGTCCGAATGCGATACCTGTCATATCAGGATCTTAGATCCATTTAAGCAATGGCTTGCGAATTGGCAATTATAACAAAACCGATAGTGAATTAGATATTGGAGGGCAAGGTCGAGCAGAGATTAATACGTACGAGTTGTGATCTCACTCTTGGCGAGGATCGATATTGCTTCCCGATCCCACAGGCACATCTTTCTGACAGGGTCACCCTCTTTCCAATCGTCGACCGAAAAGATCGGCTCAGGAAAATTAAATGGCTCGATCTGTAGGTTGATCTGTCTGAATTGGCCTGACAATATGTCTTTATTCTCATCGCAAAGCACATTAGAGGTCGTAAAAATGTACTTTATTTCACTGTCGATAAAATTGCGGATGACGGACATAGCATCGGCGTTGGAAAGATGAAACAGGACGTCGCGACAGATCCAAAGGTCAGCCGCCGGAAGCCGATCGCGGGTAATGTCGAGTACCGTAAATGACCTATTACTATTTCCGAATTCCTTCTGGTTCCTTTCTATGAGTTCGGGAACGATATCTGCCCCTGTGTAGCGAACGTCTGCCGGGAGCGGTACATGCCGGAACCAGTTAAAATCGCCGCACGGGGCGTCCAGGATGGATGTAATCCCATATATATCGATCAACCGAGGGAGTTCGCGTCTTAGGTTTTCGGTATATTCGAGTGTGGAGCCGGGGCCTGAGAGGCTTTCGTCGCTCCCCCAAGAATTTTCCCGATAATAATCCGAAAAAACCTCCTGAAGAGCGCGGCCCTTTATTCTTCGGCGGTTCCGAACGCCGCCAACATAATTAGCAAGTGCAAGATATGGCCGGCGAGTTAGCGGGGCAGTCCTGAGAAATTCCTTAAGTGACATAGCCAAAATTCTGATCCTATCTTATCCATCGATAAACCGTTGGAACCATAGCTCCAGCATTAGCAGCCCCCAGATACGATGTGTATGATCTGCAGTGGCGGTTTCGTGCTCCTCGATCCACCGGGCTACGACGGCCGGGTCGGTGATGCCGCGTTTGATCGCCTGTTCGGAAAGAAGGACGGAATGCACAAAATCCTTCATCTCGCCGCGGAACCAAGCGCCGATCGGCACGCCAAAGCCCATTTTCTGGCGGTATATTACGTTTCTCGGCACGAGACGGGCGGCGACTTTCTTAAGCAAATATTTCGTCTGAAACCGCCGCATCTTCAGGTTCTCGGGCAGGCTGGCGGCGAACTCTATGACCTTATAATCGAGAAGAGGCGAGCGGGCCTCGAGCGAATTGGCCATTGACGCGATATCGACCTTGACCAGGAGATCATTCGGCAGATAGGTCATTTGATCGGCCAGGAGGGTGGAATCAAGCATACCGCTGCCATTCGCCGCCCTATACCACTGGTCAATGAAATGAAATGGCGTGTTCCCGTTGCGATCCCGTTTGAACTCCTCGGTATAAAGCTCATTCTTCATCGAATCCTTTATACCGGACATCCAGTAATAATATCGCTCGCTTCGCGAGAGATTGGCGGCCTGGATAAAACGCTGCACATCACGGATGCGGCTTCGCCTGAGCTCGGATGAGGGCAGTACCCCGACCGGCATTTCTATAAATATATTTCGCAATGCTGCCGGAAACCGCTGATATACTTCGGCAAGCTGCATTGCGGCATAACGCTCGTATCCGCCAAAGCTCTCGTCACCGCCGTCGCCATTGAGGGCGACGGTTACGTGCTTTCTGGTCTCTTTTGAAACGTAATACGTCGGGATCGCACTCGAATCGGCGTATGGTTCGCCGTAATGGTCAACCAGCGTCGGAAGCACATCGACGGCGTTCGGACGCACGATGAACTCGTTATATTCAGCTCCGACATGTTCGGCAACCGCCCTGGCATACTTAAGCTCGCTAAAATCCTGTTCTTCGAAGCCGATGGAGAAGGTCTTGATGGGTGTCGAACTCTCCTGTGCCATTAAGGCCACGACGATGGACGAATCCACACCGCCGGAAAGGAATGCACCCAAAGGAACCTCGGAGATCATCCGCATCTTTGTCGATTCCCGAATTATGCGTGTCGTCTCCTCTATCGCCTCTTCCTCAGAAATCTTTATCTTCTTAGAGAAATCGGGCAGCCAGTAGCGATGGGTTTCGATCTCACCGTTTTTCCAGCGGAGCCAGTGGCCCGGTTCGAGCTTGCGGATCGCCTTGAACGCTGTTTGAGGCGCCGGCACGCAGAGATAAGTGATATAGCTGTCTATCGCGTCGTAATCGACCTCACGCGAGATCGAAGGGTGTTTCAGAAGAGCCTGGAATTCTGAGCCGAAGATCAGATCGCCATTCGGCTGTCGGGAGTAAAGTAGAGGTTTTTTTCCAATGCGGTCACGAGCGAGGAACAGCGATTTCTCGACATCATCCCAGATCGCAAAGGCAAACATTCCCCGCAGGTGCTGCAGGCACTCAGGTCCCGACTCTTCGTAAAGCCGCAGGACCGCCTCGGTATCCGATTTGGTAAAAAGCTCATGCCCGCGATCGATAAGGCCCTGGCGAAGCTCGCGGTAATTATAGATCTCTCCATTGAAAACTATGCATTTCGTGCGGTCGGCGTTGAAAATAGGCTGCTGGCCACTCGCGAGATCGATGATCGAAAGCCGCCGCATGGCAAGGCCAACGTTCTTGTGGACAAAGAAACCGTCCTCATCCGGCCCGCGATGATAGATGGCAAAATTCATTGCCTCCAGCAGCTCGCGGTCGGCCGCTTGCCCATTCTTATTTACAAATCCCGTAATTCCGCACATTTGAACTAATTTAATCTTAACTGCCGCTAGGTACGATTCAAAACGAACGGCCCTCTAAGACGCTGCTGATAACATGTCGAAACGGATCGGGGTGAGTGTCACGGTCGAAATCCTGAACGCGCCGGGCACCGGCCTTACCGTAACGCTCGCGTAATTCATGGTTGCTGATCATTTCAGCCATAACCTTTGCCAATGCCTCAACATCACCCACATTTACTAAAACCCCGTACTCGCCGTGAAAAGCCGTTCCGGCCGGGATCGGCGATTCCAAAGAAGGAGCTAGCATTTCTCGTGGGCCGGTCATGCAATCAGTCGAAATAATGGGTATTCGACAGGCCATTGCCTCGAGAAGGACGTTGGGGAAGCCTTCGTAGTCTGAGGGTAAGACGAAGCATTGTGCTTTCGAGACATATTTGTGCGGATTATCCTTTTGCCCCACAAACAAAACCCGCTTTTCCAAGCCTAGAGCGTGGACCTTCTTTTTCACGATTTCCAATGTTGGGCCCTTCCCTATCAGAAGCAGCTGTGTTTCCCGGTCATCAAGTTTGCTAAATGCCTCTATTAGCAGTATGTGATTCTTTTGCTGCCGAAACCCGGCAACACATACGAAAATAAATTGGGTAAAGTCTACGTCATCCACAATTCTCTCACCAGACGTGCTTACGGATTGAACAGGTATTTGATTTAGAGCGACATGGTAATCGATATCGGTCCCGACCATATCGACGAGGGCGGCTTTCGTCCCTTCGGAATTTGGCACGAGTGTGTCGGCATAACGGTAAAGCCACGAAACCAGTTTCCGGCCGATCTTTCCCCGTAATGTAGCCGAATTATAAAAATGCGGGGTATATACGCGCTCGCTCATGACCGCCTTTGAGCTTAGGCCGAATATCTTAGCCAGGCCCGCCGCAAAGTTCGGCCGGTTCATAAATGAGAGAACAAGATCGATCTCATTTCTTGAACAGTAATTCTTCAATCGCCAGGCAACGATCGGGAGACGGAGCATGTTGCTCCCCGCTTCGCTGCCACCCTGCTTTTCGCTGCTTAGGAACTCGACCAGCTGGCCCTCGGGCATCGGATAATCGATCTCGTCCCGGAGCAGCAGTAAGTGGACCTCGTAATCTTCGTGAAGGGTAAAAAGAAGGTTCGCAACAATTCGCTCTGCACCGCCGGCGGAGAGCGAATTCACCAGGATGCCGATCTTCTTTTTGGACATAGGTCGGGCAAAATATAGTCAGTGTCGATCCTTGATAAAAACGAGTTGGTTGGTGCCTAAGGAGTTCGTTGTAAGAATGTTATTTAGCCTAAACCCACGATCGGCGTAGAAGTGGAATAGGTCTTCAACTTTGGCTACCTCGAACGGCAATCCGCCTAGCCAGTCGTACCAATCGTGTGTAATCGACATCCCACGCTCTTTCTTGTAGGTCTCGAAAAGATTTTCTTTCCGTTTGATGCTTACAATTGTGTAGCCAACGAAATAAATTGGGATAAAAATACCGCAAACAACAGATCTTCCTACAGTCGAGTGGTTGTAAAGCCTCTTTACCTTATTCCAGAATCGTGATTTCGCTCCCTGGTCATTGTAGATCGAGATAAAAAGCATTCCATCTGGGTTTACCAGGTCTGCGACATTTCCCAGGGCAATCCACATATCGCCCGTATGATGAAGCACTCCCCAGGAATAGACAATGTCGAAAGTCCCCAGCGTTCTCAGGTAATCCTTATCGAGTACCGATCCCTGTTCGATGACCCATTGCTGATCAACTTCAAAATATCGTTTTCGAAGTTCGACTGCACAACCTACCGACGAAGGATCGAAATCGAAAGAATGCACCTTCGCTCCGAGCCGACGGGCAGCGAGAGAAAATAATCCGCTGCCTGAACCAGCATCGAGAAAGGTTTTCCCCTTAAGATCAGCCACGCCGAGCATGTCCTTGATCGAATCTTCAGCAACACGGATCCGCTCGTCATCGAGCGTCGAAAGAAATGACGCCCAGTTTTTTCCAAATTCAAAACGAAGTCCCTGCTCGACCTCTTTTTGAAATTCTGACTGAGTAGTTATATTCATTATGATTGCAGTTTAGGGTCTTGATCGATGTCCTGACCCAAAAACTCATTGATAAGAGATCGAATTTGACCTACCACCAATTTACCGTCAAAAGCCTTTGCCCGATCCTTTACTCGATTAACGTACTGCTCTCTTAGATCAATATTATCAAACATTTCCAGCATTGCCTGAGAAAGCGCTTCTGCATTCCCCACCGGCACCAAGACACCATACTGTCCGTACTCAACGGTCTGTCCCCCGATCAATGTTGAATCTGCCCCGGGAGCGAGAAGATCACGCGGCCCCGACTCGCAGTCGGTCGAAACTATAGGGATCCCACATGCCATCGCTTCCATCAGGACGGCCCCCTGCCCCTCATAATCGGACGCGAAAACGAAGCAATCGGACTTGCCGAGATATTTGAAAGGGTTCCGCTGAAAGCCCGGAAACAGAATGTTTTTTTCCAGCCCCATCGAGTGAACAAGATCGCGGATCTCTTCCATATGGACACCCTTGCCGACGAACAGGAGCTGCACGTCATCTCTGCCCAGCTGTCTGAAGGCTTCGACCATAACTTTATGGCCCTTCATAGGACTGAAGGATGCAAGATTTATAAAGGTAAATCTATCGAAATTGACGCCATCAACCGGCTCAACTTTTTTATTCTGGATGTCAGCGAGGTCGACGACATTAGTGATGACCTGATAACGGGTTTTTATTCCGTAATACTCCTCAAGGGCCTTTCGATTCCCCTCTGAGATCGGCAGTATTATGTCTGCCTGGGGGTATAGAAAGGCTACGACCCGCTTCGCGATCTTCCCTCGAAGATCCCCCTCATCAAACCACAATTGCGTATTTGTACACTCATTCATCATCAGCGGCAGCCGGAGCCCCGCGAGCTTGGCCATACAAGCCGTAAAATTCGGCCGGTTTAGGAACGAGAAAACCAGCTCTATGGCATTGGCCTGGCAGTATTTTTTAAGGCGAATTGCAGCGAGGGGGAGCCTCGCGATGCTGGCAAGATTGCTCCGACCCTTAAATCCGTTTTCAATGTAGGCGACGATCTGGCCCTCGGGAAGGTCGTATTCGATGGTATCGTCGAATAAGATCAGGTGGATCTCAAATTCATCTTTCAAATTGGCAAGCAGGTGCGATACAAAGCGCTCAGCGCCCCCTCCACTCATATTATGAATAAGAAAAGCGATTTTGGGTCTCATCGATGTTTCTGCTACTAAACTGGAACCCACTTTTTGGGGACGACTCTGAACTGAAGAGAAAGCATGTCGCCTGCGGAAATAAACGTTATGGCAACCTAATCGGCGTCTTAATTAACGTAACTTGCGGCTTCAACTACGTTATCGAACCCGGCCGAAGAACCGCTTATCATAGTATTTTGAGACCGATAACGGAATTTTCGTAGGAGCGCCAAGGCCGACGGCATTTGAGAGCTCAGTAAGGCCCTCGTTTTAATTGCTATACCGGAGAACTTTTCGTCGACGTTCCGCCGAATCTCGGGCGGTAGGTGCCCCAGCGCGTCCTTTAATTCTCGTTCTTCGGCGGTTGTATCGATACCTAGGCTTTTCAGATTGATCAAATACTTATGGATACTGTAAAAATACGAGCTCCAATCAATTGATGCTTCGCCCGGATCGTTCTCATGGACCGCTTCGACCACTGCGTTGGCTCCGCAGTTTAAAGGGAACGGAAACTTAAGCGGCGTGTTTTCCAGACTCCTGCCGCCAAGCAGCCCTTTGTAGTGATCGCTGAGTTTATCGCCGGTCCTTTGTGGGGTCGCCGTCGAATTGCCCTCCCAATTGCTCCAGACCAAAAGCGGTTCGTCCAGGCAATAGTATGAATCCGCTTGATAAAAGACTGCTGCCGCCAGATAGATATCAGCTGGCACCATGTCGAATAAATTCTTTCGTTTATTTCGAAGGGAGTCAAAAATATTTCTGCGATATGTTGCATTGGCTAGCAAAGGGCAGATAAACCGCGGGTTTACCGTGGTGGAGCTTAATGCATGCATTGCCATAATCTGATCAAGCGCCTCATGACCGCTGAAACGGGTAACGTCACCATCGAATTTTGGTATCAACAATGAATTCCTGGGGATTTTCCGCTCTAAATCGTATAGGTCTTCATGGTAATAGCGACAGAATCGATATCCGACAATGTCGCCTTTTGTCTCTGCGAATAATTCGTCGACCCGCTTTAGCAAATTCGGAGTATAGGCGTCATCGTCCGAAAGAAAGGTAATATATTCCCCGGTCGCGTGTTCGAGGCCCGCCTGATAGTTATCGGCGATGGATAGCCGTTCCGCAGATTCCAGGTATTTGATACGCGAATCATTGAACTGCTGAACAACCTCTCTTGTGTTATCCGTCGAGCCGCCATTGGAGATAACTAACTCGAAATCACCGAACGTCTGCTGAAGCACGCTTTGCACTGCCATCGGTAGGAGATGGGCCCTATTATAAGTTGGCATTACGATTGAAAACAGGGGCTTAGTCGAGGCGGTCATTGGTGGCAGACTTGTGACGAAATCTTTATTGAATTCTTGCACATCAATAGGAAAGTTAAAAGCAGACCGATTTAAAGTGTCCTCAGAGAGGTGAAACGTTCCAACAACCACTTCTTTTCTTCCGCATCAAGCAACAATGTTACGGTTATAGCAAGGTAGATCGGAACCGAAACCGCGGCGGCGATAAGGGGAAAGTAGCCGTATCCGTTAGTTATCAAGGTGACAGCAATGGGTAAAGTGACGAATAGGACGGCAATTATGAACGGATGGCCGCGACCGTACCAAAAGTTAAACCTGACGGATGATGACCTTCTCAAGATCCAGGCAGTGATCAACGCATCTGCCGAGATTCGAACGCTCCACGCCAATGCAGCACCCGCGGCACCATAGATCATCGTAAGCACTGTAAGTATAACAAGATACGGAAAGAGCTCGATCCAATGAAGCTTTGCGAACACGTCGCTTCGGCCCTTAGCCATGAGAAGGCTGTATGGTATGTGGGCCATCAAATTGAGAAATATACCCGCCGCCAAAATGTAAAATGTTCCTGTGCTGTTTTCACCAAAATCAACTCCGGCCCAAATCGTAAAAAGCGGTCGAGCCAGGGCGATCAGAACAGCCAGCATTGGCAGTATCAGTAGGAAATTCATCCGCAAAGCTCGCGTAAACAGATCATTCAATCTGTCGGAGAATTCCGGCGCCAGCAATTGGGAAAATGCGGGTATCAGGGATTGCGTCATCGATGATGAGAACATCGTGGTCATCGTCGCCAGCGTGAACGCTACGGAATAGTATGCGAGGGCACTTACCGAGACCGTTTTCGCCAAAACCACCTTCTCCAGATTTAAAAGTAGTACACCGGCGACCGCCGAAATCGCCACCGCACCTCCGAATTTTATAAGAGACCGAATGACTTTGCGGTCGATAGTAGTATCGAAAAGCGAAGGCAGCAGTCGCCCTGACATGTAGATGTGGCCGGCGAGCGTTAGCAGGCTGGCTACCATCAGCACGATCACGGCTCCGAGGATACCGCCGCCGAGGTAGATCACCACTGGCGTCGCGATGATGCCCATTATGCGAAAGCTCGCGATAACGAGCATGTTCAGGTCCATCCGCAAACGGGCAAGCTGCGGAGTGTTGAATATTCCGTTCAGGAAGTTTAATACAAAGGTTACGGCAGCGAATTTAAGCGCAAGGGCCGCTTCTGCCCTCAGGCCCTCGGGTAAGCCAAGATATGTGACGATCCACCAGGAAGACGCGGCGATCACGATGGCGATGGGGAGCGACGTCAGGAAGGCGATGAGGGCGGCCGTTCGGACGAGGCGGCCTTCTCGCGCTGGATCATTCGCGGCATAGGCTTCGGAGCCGAACTTCGTCGATGCGATCGACATTCCGAAATCTGCAAAACCGAAATAGCTGGGAATCAATACGACAAGGACAAGCACGCCATAGCCTTCGCTCCCCAAAAGGCGAATGACGAAGGGCATCGCGACCAGGGATACGGCAAGCGGCAGCACTTGGCCGATCAGCGTCCAAAGCGAGCCTTTAACAACCTTAGTTGTCATTCCCGCTGAGCTCGGCGTAGCGGGTATGGATACTGCTTCGGTTGACACGCGTTAAATATATAAACTAAGCCCTGAGGAATGTCGCAATTTCGCGGCCCGCGCCCGCCAGCAGTTCTCGAACACCCGGAACATCCAGATTGTCGTTTGCTGATGAATACTCACCGTCCATAGCAGCGACACAATCTCCGTCGCCTCGTAATTCCGGCAGCACGGGGAGTATGACGTAATATCCATTTCGCTCGACGGTCCGGAAACACTCTTCTTCAGAGACCATGATCTCGTGGATCTTTTCGCCCGGACGAATTCCGGTAAAAACGATTGGAAGTTCTTTATCGCCCATAAGAGCTTTCGCGACGTCGACCATCTTTGCTGATGCTACCTGTGGCACGTATGTCTCGCCCATTTTGCCCTCTCGAACAGCGGCGAACACCGTGTCTACGGCACTATCAAGGGTAAGCAGGAAACGCGTCATGTCCTCAAGTGTTACGGTCAGAGGTTTGTTCTGCTGGACCTGTTCGACGAACAGCGGCACGATCGAGCCGCGCGACGCAATCACGTTTCCGTATCGGACACACATGAACCTTGTCTCGGGACAATCAACGTTAGCTTCGATTAATACCCGTTCCTGCAGAGCTTTGGTCATTCCCATTACGTTGATCGGTTTGCATGCCTTGTCCGTGGAGATGCCAACTACGGTTTCGACCGTAAGAGCATTTTCGCGGACGGCCCTCACGACGTTCGAAGCTCCAATTATATTTGTCTGCACTGCCTCAAGGGGGAAATACTCGCACGAAGGCACTTGTTTCAATGCCGCAGCGTGGAAAACGACGTCGGCCTTCCGCATCGCAGCTAATAGCGCCGGATAATCGCGTACGTCTCCGATACGGAAATTGAGAAGTTCCTGGGAATTTTGATAGATCACATCATCTGTAGCCGCTGTTTTGTCCAAAAACTCAAGCCGCATATGATGCTGCTTTGCCTCGTCCCGCGAAAAAACGGTGATCCTTTCCGGACGCCCCATTTCGCCGGTCAAAAGCCTCTTGACCAAGGTCTGGCCGAGCGACCCTGTGCCGCCAGTGACCAAAATTCTTTTTCCCGATAAGCTTTTCATAAAGGTTCTTAAATCCGGCTACCAAGTGAATACCTTAAATCTTGTTATGGTAAATACTACACCAGGGCCAAGTATTCGACTACCTTGGCATTGTCCGCGCCCTTCCCGCAATGTGTAATGGTTGACGATTCGACCAATAATCGCGAACATTAGTACTCATGAGAGTTTTGGTTCTAGGAGGGACGGGAATGCTTGGCCATAAGCTTGTTCAGGCGCTCCAGTCCGATTTTGATGTTTGGACAACGACTAAGTGTGATTTTGCTCAATTAGAATTGTACAAAATTTTCGAAAAAGCGAAAACATTGACAGGTATCGATGCTGCGTCGGCAGATAGTTTCGAAGATGCCATTAGAAATGTGCGGCCGGAAGTTGTCATTAATGCTATCGGCATAATCAAACAACTTCCACTCTCGCAAAATGTTATTCAAACATTGATGATTAACTCGATATTTCCCCATCGTCTGGCCGAATTGTCGGAAAGACTCAATTTTAAGCTAATTACTATCAGTACCGACTGTGTTTTTGACGGGCGTAAAGGCGATTACGACGAGGACGACGTCCCAAATGCCCTGGACTTGTACGGCACGAGCAAGCGACTAGGTGAAATCCACAGCACTAATTGCCTGACCCTCAGGACCTCGATCATAGGCCGTGAGCTCAAGACTTCACACAGCCTTTTGGAATGGTTCCTTTCGAACCGCGAAAAGGCCGTCGATGGATACACGAACGCGATCTATAGCGGGCTTCCGACAATCGTTTTGGCTGATATAATAAAGACGATCATATTAACCCATCCGGAGATTCGGGGGTTGTTTCATGTGTCTAGCACTCCGATCAATAAATATCAATTATTGGAACTCGTAAAATCAAAGCTGAACTTAAATATAGACATTAGACAAAGCCCGGAATTTAAGATTGACCGCAGTCTCAATTCAGACAGATTTAAGAAGTTAACAGGGATAATACCCCCGGATTGGGACAAAATGATTGAACTAGTTGCGCTAGACCCGACTCCATATGAAAAATGGAGGGCAGGTGAACCCGCCTAAGTAATTAAGCTGCAAAATCGGTTAAAGGCTCAATAACTAATGATCCACCCAAACATCGACGAGATAGTTAATTATGCTCTTTCGCTCCCTCGGGCACGTTGCCGTCGTAAATTTAGCCTCGGGCGGCTATTTGACATAGTTCGGTATCCAAACGAATATTTGATTTACAGTAATGTCATAGAAAAAAAGAGGAGTAAAGAGATGAGTAATTCAGTATTTTATCACGCGGGTTGTCCCGTGTGTGTTAGTGCAGAACACGACATTGTTAATTTGATCGGTGCGGAAAATGTGGACATTGTTCATTTTGGCAACGATATGTCGAGATTTGACGAAGCGGAAAAAGCGGGTGTGAAATCGGTCCCGGCCCTTGTAACGCCAAACGGGAACGTGCTTCATATCAATTTTGGGGCATCAATGGCAGACGTGAAAGGCTAAGGGAACCTGCCCCATATTGGTGCATGCCATCCATATAGGGCCGAACTTCTTTTTGGCCTTGAGCGATAATTTCTCACCTCGATAACGTCGTCCATTTACCGGCTGCTCGATTTTGGCGCACGCAGCTTTTCAAAAACTCATAGGCATTGGAACCTGATGCCGCGGGAGAGTATTCTGTAAAACAAGTTCAATGACGTCGGCAAAACGCTCCCACGACGACCCATCACACCCAACCATTATGAACAGATCGCTGTTTGATCTAGATCATCAGAATACGAGCCTTGAAAGCAAAATGGTTGCGTCCTTGGAGAGGTTGTCACAGGCTTTTCGAGTTTTGCTATGGGGTTCGCAATTCCAGCATCCAAAACTCCAACTGCTCCTGCGTCCCATCCGACAAAATAGTATGTCGCCGTTGCCAAAGTTTTTCGAATTGCGGCAACAACCGTATATTGTTAAGTTTGTGATATGAAAAATCAGTTCCGATTTTTTTTGGGCGGGTTTGTTCTGCTGGCGGCGTTTTCGGGTTTCGGGCAATGGACGAATCGCTATCCGAAATTGGCGAATGTTTCGCATCACGTTTATCTCGAAGGATTTAACTTGCCCACGATGAACGTCGGGACAACTGATCCGGCTGTTTCGCCTGATAATCGTTCGCTGGCTTTTGCGGCTCGCGGTTGGATGTGGGTGATGGATTTGAATTCGCGGGAAGCAAAGCGCGTAACGAAAACGAGTACAGTTGACGCGCGTCCATCTTGGTCGCACGACGGGAAACAAATTGCGTTCGTGCGTGATAATTCGCGGGATACGAGCATCGTAATGCTTGATTTGGCAAGCGGCAGAGAAAGAGTATTGGTTGATTCGCCCGCGATCGACCTCGACCCGTGTTTTTCACCCGACGGAAAAATCGTTTATTACAGTTCGGCAGAAGCAGGCGATTTGGATTTGTGGCAGATTGAATTGGCGACAGGCACGAAAAAGCGTCTGACGACCGAGCGCGGGCAAGAAATGATGCCGCAGCCTTTTCCCGATAATTCGGGTGTTTTTTATTTGGCAAAAGTTTCGGGCAGTTCGGATACGATTCAGATTTTGAATTTTAACGATAACGCGAAAAAAGTTGTGCGCGATGAAGGAATCGCTTCGCAAATGCGCCCCGCACTCTCGAAAGACGGAAAAAATTACGCGGTAAATATTCCGTTCCAAGACCGTTGGCAATTATGGCTGGCGGATTTGCGCGGGCAGTTGCCGGTTCAGATTGCGGCAAACGCCCGTTATCCGCAAATGCCGACCTGGAGCGCTGACGGTGCGTTTGTCTACTATGCCGAACCCGACAAAGATGAGCGTTTTCACCTCTACCGCGTTAAATCAACAGGCGGCGAAGCGGAAAATATTTCGCCGATTTCGTGGAATTGGGGCGAGCCGACAAATCGCGTCATCATCAAAACGCACAAAGCGAATTCAAACGAAAACGCGGCGGCCCGTCTGGTCGTAACGAGTAACGGACATCCTGTTTTGCCCGAAACCGGTTTTGCCCGATTCGACGGACAAAACGGACAAGTTTATTTTTACACGCCGGGATCAATCGCTATTTTAGTTCCCTCAGGCGAATTAAAAGTCCAGGCGACGCAAGGTATCGGGACTTCGGTCGTAACAACAGCAGAAACGATTCGGGCTGGCGAAACGTCGGAAATCAAACTCGAAATTCCCGCACCGCTTTGGAATCCGGCGACGGACGGCTGGTATTCGGCGGATTTGCATTCGCACTTGAATTACGGCGGACCTTATCTGCTCACGCCCGAAGACATCGTGCTTGATATGCAGGGCGAAATGCTCGACTTAAACACGCCGCAGCTTGCCAATCTGCACACGCGGTTTAACGATCTCGAATGGTGGAATTGGCGAAAAACGACTCTGCCGCAAATTCATTTTGCCCAAGAAGTCCGCTCGCATTTTCTCGGTCACGTCGCCATCGTCGGAGCGGATTCGCTCTTTTATCCGTGGTATAACGGTCCGGGTTATCCCGTTTATTCTCAAATTGATTTGCCGAATTCCGCCGCTTTGCAGTTTGCCCGCAAACACGGCGGAATAAATTCGTATGTTCATCCGGTTGCGAATAATAATCCGTTTCCGGCGGATGGTGAGCCGACGGGATTGCCGCTCGAATTAGTGCCTGATGCGTTGCTCGGCGATGTTGACACGCTCGAAATCGCCTGTTTGTGGAGCGATGAAATCGGAACAAGTGAAGTGTGGTATCGGCTTTTGAATCTGGGTTTGAAGATTACTCCGAGTGCGGGCAGCGACACGATGCAAAATCTTTACCGCACAATGCCCATCGGCTCGACACGAGTTTATGCCAAACCCGACGGCCCAATGAACCTGCAAAAATTCCTTACGGCTGTCAAAAAAGGAAAAAGTTTCGTTACTAACGGTCCGCTGATGAAATTTACGGCAGGCAACAAAGAAGCCGGCGATGTGATTACCGCAACAAACGATCCCCAAATTGATTGGAAAATCGAAGCATTTTCGCCGATTCCGGTCGAAAAAATCGAAATCGTCGTCAACGGAAAAGTCGCGTGGAGCGGCACAGGCTTTAACGGCAAACAAACTTTTCGGGGCAAAATCAACGCTCCAAACGGTGGTTGGATTGCCGCCCGAATCTACGGCGGCGCAACCAAACCGCCTTTCGCCGACAGCTATCCGTTCGCTCATTCTGCACCAATTTGGTTCAATAAAATAGGCAGTTCGGACGCGGCAAGCGCAAAAACTTCCGCCCAAGATCTACTCCGATGGATGAAGGTTGCTGAATTAAGATTGCATCAAGCCTACGAAGGAGCGGCGGTCACAAACTTGCGAAAACGCTTCGCCGACGCTCGACGGATATTGGAAACAAAAGCTAAATAAACAAGTTAAACAACCCGACATGTCACCGCTCTTTTATTAAGCGGAATTCAATACTTTGTATCCAATAAAAAGACCCGGAAGAACCTAAGCACGGTTGAGGAACTTCCCTTCAATGTAACCATGTAGGCTTCGCCTAAAAGTGCCGAGCGAATCGCTAATGATGCTCTTTCGCACCTTCGGGCAGATTGCCGTGATAGATCTCGGAGCCGGTCGCTTTGAATTCGGCGGCTTTCTCACTCATTCCGACGGCGAGGGCTTTTTCGGCTTCGATGTT
>JBGTCF010000005.1:0-4909 GCA_041748975.1 Pyrinomonadaceae bacterium | reverse complement strand
TCGTGCCACCATCACACCATCGGTCGCAGCCATGATCTCATCCAAATTTTCGATCGCCTCCGCCTTTTCGATCTTAGCCACCAGAAGGGCCCGGCCGAGCTTCCGCCGGTTCAAGCTCTTGATGACCTCTTTGACCTCAATACAATCTTGCGCCGTCCTGACAAAAGACAGTGCGATGTAATCGACATTCTGCTCCATTGCCCAGATGAGGTCCGCGTGGTCCTTCTCCGTCATCGAGGGTATCGGCAGCGGCGTATTCGGCAAATTTATCCCCTTTCGTTCCGAAAGTACGCCGCCTGTGACTACCGTTGTGACGACATCCGTTTGGGTTTTCGAAATGACGGAAAGCTCGATCGCCCCATCGTCGAGCAATATCCGCGAACCTGTTTCAACCGCGTCAGGAAGGTGGGCAAAATTGGTTCCAACTTCGCGATGGTCGCCGGCCACGTCACGCGTGGTAATGACAAATGGCTCTCCTCTCTGCAGGATGACCGGAATACCATCGTGCAGGCCGCGCGTCCTGATCTTCGGCCCGGAGAGGTCGACCAGGACCGAAATCGGCTGACCAACCGCCGCCGCGGCGGCCCGGGCATGAGCGATTGCCAGTTCGTGCTCTTGGTCTGTACCGTGAGACATATTTATCCTCACGGCGTTGAGTCCGCCCGCGAGCATTTGTTCAATCACAGCCCTCGATTCGGACGATGGGCCCAAGGTGGCAAGTATTTTTGCTTTTCGCATTTTTTCGATTTTATCGCAGTCGATCCCATAGGTGAATAGCGGCGAGTAGGATCAGAACTGCTTCAGCTTCGCAGTGTAACTGTGAACGGCGGCGACAAAGGTAGAATGTGACCAGGTCAGAGGTGAAACGGACATTGGGTTGCCCGTTTCAGGATCGATCTGCTCAGCCAGCACACCTGAGGGAAGAGCCCTGTTTGCGGTCCATTCGAGGATGGCAAGGGCCTTCGCCAGGTCGTCAATCGTTTTGGCCGATGCAATGTAATACTCGGCTAGCCACAGCGTTGTAATGATCCACGAATTCGGCGAATTCTCGCCGCTCCGCATATAATTATCGTTCTCAAATCGCATCACGCCGCCATACGGTCCGTGGTTCTTAAGGCGTTGCTCGACTGTCTGCATCGTGTTTTTAACCATCGGGTCGTCGATTTCAAAACAACCAAAATAGAATATGCCGAACAGGGATGCGTCGACCGTTGAGTCCGGCGTGAGGGCTTCATCGCCGTTTGCGAGCAGCCCTCGCAAAAATCTGCCTTCGGATTCACTGTATAGATGTGTTCGCATTGCCGAAACTATCTCATCGGCGGCAATTGTATATTTTCTTGCGCGTTCCTGATCTTCAAACAAATGCGCGATTTGTGCCCCGGCCCTTAGCCCTGCGACGACCGTGGCACACGTAAAAGTGTGAACGCCACGGCGGTCCTCCCACAGGTTCCAGCTCGACAGCGGCAGTCCGGTATCGGGATCGCGAAACTCAGCCATGAAATCCGCACATTTCACGATCAGACGTGAGTAGACTTCCTTTAGAAGGTCCAAAGAGCCGTATTTCAAATGATGTTCCCAAATCGCCCATAGAACCAGGGCGGTCTCATCTTCCTGGATCGGATACATCGGTTTCTTACCATGTTTATCCCAATACGAGTGCCAGCCGGAACCGACCGATCCGTCTGGATTATATTTTTGTAGAAAATACCCCCGTTCATGCACGATCCGGCTGCATAACTCAAAAAATGCACGCGAATATTGGGGGAATCCGGCAATATCGAGAGCATTCGCGACAAATGCCCCGTCGCGGGGCCATAAATAGCTGTAATGATCGGTCGCCCGCTCCGTTACGTCATGATCGTTCGCGGCGATGACCGCACCGCCGTTGTCGATCTGCGTCCTAATAATCATCAAGCTTCTTCGATAAAGATCGTCGACTTGAGCAGACAAGCCCTCGAATTCCGGCTTTGGATCGCCCAGCCATCTGGTCCAGTGATCACGGGTCTCTGCCATTAGGGCCCCCGGACCTCTCTCAAGAACCAGACGATTAAGCCGGGCGACTTCGTGATGCGAAATCCCGGCTGCGATCCAATAATCGAATTGAGATGAACCGCCGGGAGCAAGTTCTGAGAAGACTCCGATCGTCGAATCTACCGAGCCTTCTGTAATGGTTCCACCATGAAGGTCGCCGTCCTCCGCATCCCGCCAGGTCCCCTCGCTGTTGCGAAACGCTTTCCGGCCGGTCGCAAATTCATCAAAGTGAGGCAGGGAATTGATCAGGAAATACCTGTGTTTTTGGTAATGGATCAGGGCCAGGGTGTCCGGATCGTAAAAGGCGGTATCGCCCACTTTGTTTTCGTAAATTCGAAAATCGTGGTGAAGGAAGACCCGTATTCTACGCGTTTTATTAAAGAGATCATTAACCCGGACCGACCGCAGGAAAAGGTCCTCGCTTTCGACAACGGTGTCGTTACAGAATACCTCGATCCCGAGTTCTTTATTTCGTAATGTGACCGAGGTCACAAGGGTGTCGGGCAAATATCTGAGATCGCGGGTCCAATCGTCCGAGAAAACCCAAGAGAAAACGCCGTCCGCCCAAACCCCAAACCGGAAGGGGAAACCCTCGGTATGGTTCTCCTGACCTACATGGGGGAAGTAGAAGTCGCGTAACTGATATTTCTCGTCAAAATTTACCAGCAGGCTGCCGTTGCCAACGGGAAGATCTCGCATATTGGAGCCAATCTATTCAGAACTAACTGCTTTTTCCACAGCTTCGTCCAACTGCTTCTGGATCGCCGGGTTAAATCCGATCAGTTTCGCGATCATCTCGCCGTTTTTATTGAATACGGCCGTCTGCGGTATTTCGCTCCGCTCGGCAAAAATAAAATTGCTTAAGGCGTCCTCGGGAAACGCTATCGGGTAGTCGATGCGGGTGGTAGCGACGAACTGCGGGATCTTCATCCGGTCCTCGGGCCCCCCGACGTTTAGGCCGACGATAAGAAGATTCTCTCCGTATTTTGCCGCCAGGGAGTTAAGATGCGGTATCGCCTCACGGCAGGGGCCGCAATACGTCGCCCAGAAATCAAGTACGACTGCCTTACCTTTCATATCGGAGATCTTCTGCACGCGATCGTTTGAATCCGTCCAGCTCATTTCCGCCAGCGGCTTGGTTGGGGCCATCGGCAGATTGGTTGTTGGACGGTCGTTGATCGAAACGGGACGGTTTCCGACTGAAACAGGCGCTGCGGCTGGCCGACAACCGGCCACGACAAACGCCGCGAAAATAAAAATCAATACACTCCGCATAGTGAGTATCCTAAAATGTTCGGACGGGAAGTTCAACGTCAAAGTCCGAAGTCGAGGCTTTCTGGCAATTCTTCACCATCTTCGTTTTCCCAAGAAACCTGACAGCGATAGACTCTAGGTTCGTGGTATATCCGGAAAAAATATCTGAACGCGTCACGAAGTCGGCTGGGCGGCTGGCGGAGGTTCAAAATATAGATGCTGAGGGCGTGGCGGCGAATTTCGGCTGCGGGTCGTTCGTGAGGTTCTTGCTGTCGATCACCAGTGACGGAGAGATCCGGGCGGCGACTGTCAGGTCGAACGGCTGCGGGTATATGCTGGCCGCGGCTGACGTTTTGGCGGAATATATTGAGGGCCGAAACCTGACCGAGCTTCACGGACTGCGACGTGACGAACTCCGCGACTTGATCGCAGAAGAGGTCGGCGACGTACCCAAGAACAGATCGGAATGTGCCGACGCCACGATCGAGGCACTAAGGTCGGCCTTTTCAGACCTCAGGTCGAGACGCGTCGAGGAGTTTCGCGGCGCAGAGGCATTGATCTGCACGTGTTTTGGCGTTTCTCAGGAAAGGATCGAAGCTTTGATAGATAAGCAGGAATTGGAAACCGCTGAAGAAGTGACGCTGGCATGTAATGCCGGCGGCGGGTGCGGTTCATGTCAGATGCTGATCCAGGAACTGCTGGATCAGCACGCTCGCGGGTATCCGGATCGAGTTTAATTTCTGGTATTTTGCTGCAAGTGGTGTGATATAATCCACGAATTGGTGAATTTAGACCCTGAACCGAAAAAAGACGACCACAAGACCTAATCTGCATATCCGCAATGGACGATCCCGCTAGTTTGTTTCTGTTGTTAGCTGCCGAAACCCTGACACCCGGAGAATTGCCGACTCTGCTGAGCACGATATTTAAGATCGCGTTGGTGATCTTTCTCGTTCTGTCCAACGGCTTTTTTGTCGCAAGTGAATTTGCGCTTGTTGCTGTCCGCAAATCACGGATCGAGGCTACGGCCGCAGAGGGCGATCCTGCAGCGATAAGATTGCTGGCGATGCTCAACAATCTCAACGCATACATTTCGGCTACACAGCTTGGGATCACCCTGTCTTCGCTTGGCTTGGGCTGGATAGGCGAGCCGGCGGTCGCCTCGGTGCTCGAGCCGCTCCTGGTACGATTTGGCGAGATGGCCGGCATCCCGTTCCTGGCATCGGGGCCGGTGCTCCATACGATCTCGTTTGCCATCGCTTTTTCGTTCATTACGTTCTTACATATAGTTTATGGCGAGCTGGCTCCGAAGACCGCCGCTCTGGAATTGTCAGAACGAGTATCTTATGTCATCGCGGTACCTCTTCAGCTCTTTTACAGAGTATTTAATTACCCGATCCGCCTACTTGATTGGGCCGGAACAAAAACCGTTCGGTTGTTTGGGTTGGTGCCTTCCGGCGAACACGGATCGAGCTATACCGAGGATGAGATCCGCCAGCTCATAAACGTGTCGCAGGCAAGCGGCCACCTTAATCAGGAAGAAAAAGCTCTGATCAACAAGATCTTCGATTTTTCTGAAACGACGGTCAAAGAGGCGATGATCCCGCGAACTGAAATAGTGGCG
>JBGTCF010000004.1:0-13591 GCA_041748975.1 Pyrinomonadaceae bacterium | reverse complement strand
AAGTACAGCAATGCCTACGTTATATTTCCCGGCGGGTTTGGTACGATGGACGAACTATTTGAGGCGCTAACCCTGATTCAAACCCGCAAGATCCGCAATTTCCCCTTGGTCTTGTTCGGGTCACAATATTGGCGCGGCATGCTGCAATGGCTGACCTCAACTATGCTCAATGAGAAAATGATCGGTTCAGAAGACCTGAGCCTCATTCATCTCACCGATTCTCCGAAAGATGCCGTGGATTTCATCATCAAAATATGCAGCTCCCCGACAACGGTCGAGCCGCAAGGTGAAGTGATTTAGATTTGCGATGTGGAATCCCGAGGTCCTATAGATTACGCGTCGAGCACTTCGTGCATCCATTTGCGATAGGGTTCCGAGATGCGGTTAGCATCGATGGCTACGATCTCCGGAACAGAATAGCTGTGCTCCTTGTCGATTAAATCGTGGAGCTCGTCCCATTTCTCTGGAAGAGTTTTGATAAGAAGCAGATGCTCGGATTCTCGCTGCAGTTTTCCTTCCCAGACATAAACTGAGGTTATTTCCGGCATTAACTGGACACATGCCGCGAGGCGTAGATCGACTAACTTTTCAGCAAGTGTTTCGGCTTCCTGAAGATTGGGACATGTGGTAAAAACGATCAGCATCTTTGCTAGAAACTTTGGCTTGGTTCGAAGCTTTGGAGTATCGGCCCAAGTTCACCGCGGACACCTACTTCGTCGATTCCCTTGACATTCTCCGCATACGAGGTTGCAAGCATCGTGATCTCAAATCCGTTTAGAGTGCCGGGCCTGGCGGCGGGTACATATAATCGGCGACCCCAAACGATCAATTTTTCGCCAGTGGACGATGTGCCGCCGGCTTGAAACTTTACCTCGTATGCCCTCCAGCTGCCGTTGAACAAGATCTCTCCCTCGGAGATCATCTGATAGCCGGGCAGGATTTTTTCTAAAGTTTCGTTGGTTTCACGCACTAGCTGCGGAAATTTCGCTGCATCGGCCGCCATGGTTCCACCGCTGGGATAATAACTGACAAGCATCTGCTCCTGCATCTTTCCGTCGGCTGTCGAACGCGATATGTCGAGAAACTTACCACGGGTTTCGGCCGATTCACTTGGCTGAGGTCCGTTCACCGTCCAGTTTTTCGGATAATACAGAGAAAACCCGACGAAGTTCGTTACAAGGTCACCATTCAGATTCTCCTTCGTATTTTGATACTGGTCCGTATTAGGCGGCTGAGCGAGATTGCGGGGCTGTGCCGGAATTTCGACATTTTCGGTGGCTGGTGGTGCTTCCGCCTGGTTGGAATAAAGTTGTCCAACTCCTTGGGGCACGCCGGTAAGGCTCTTTCCGATAAAATACCAAATTACTGCTAATCCGATTGCCAATATCAGGATGCCAGCTCCCGCTATATACCAGAGCTTATAACTTTGTTCCTGAGGCAGCCTCGACGAACGACTCTTCGTTGCCTGTTCGGGCCTGGGTAACAACGGATCAGCCTTTCTGGCTGCAGGTATTTGTATTCGCGGAGATGGCTTTGACTCAGCCGGGATAGGTTTGACATCGGGAGTAAGCGGCTGAAGGTTTACAATAGCAGGCTGCTCGACGATCGGCTCTTGCGGAGCAGATACTTCGGCCAGGGCCGTAGTCAAAGCATCACTAAATTCCCGCGCTCTCTTATATCTTTCCGCCGGCTCAAAGGACAATGCCTTTACAAATACATTGTCAACGGCGGGCGGCAGATCCGGCCGCAGTTCGGACGGCAAAGCCGCAGGGCCCGCATATTGTGCCCTAAGGATGTCATTCTTGGACTTGCCTTCAAAGGGCAGCCGTCCTGTAAGCATCTCGTAGCTGACGACGGCAAGTGAAAATATATCCCCAACTATTGTGCTTATGCGGCCATCGATCACTTCAGGAGATTTGTAGACCAAATTATCGGCGTTCGGTTCGCCGTTAGACGCCCCGAAGTTTACAAGCTTGGCTTGTTCGACATTCCCCGCATCAGGATCGATCACCAGGTTACCGGGTCGGATATCTCGATGCAAAATGCCTTCCTGATGAGCTTCGTTTAGGGCGTTCGAGATTTGACGAATCACTCTCGAAGCTCTATTCGTGTCAAAACGGCCGTGAATAGCGATGATATCCTCGATCGAGAGTCCATCGACGCACTCACTTATAAGAAAATAAGATCCATTTGCAAACTCACCGGAATCGATCACCCTTGAGATGTTCGGATGGCTGAAATGAGAAAGCGATATCCGTTCCTCGGCCAGGATGCTCTCGATCATTTCGTCCGATTCGCCGTCAAAGTGAACCCGCGCCAGAACTGTCTTAACGGGCACGATCCGGTCTTCTGCCAGATACGCGAAACCGGCTTCGTCGCCTCCGAGAAATTCGATCAGCTTGTATCGCCCTTTCACGAGATTGCCGACAAGTTTTTCGGGCTTCTCTATATCGAAATTTGCAAATACGTCAGGAGCCTGGTAACTGCTATCAACTTCAAAATGGCCTTCAGGGACTGTTGTTGGGTCGATCTTTCTAATTGGTTGCGGCGTGTTTAGATTCTCACTTACCGGTTCCGGAGCCGCTAAGATATTGGCTTTGTTACCGAGTTCAAAAAATATCTGCGGCTCAGTCCGGGATTCCTCAGGGTCGTCTAGATCGAAGAAAACATCATCAGTTTCTTCGTCCGATTTACGGTCGGCCCCCTTTCCACGTTCATCACCAGCAATGAAGACTCCCGGAGCGTCGGAAAGCCTTGCTCCAAGGTCGTTAATGCCGTCCATTTTGGGTATGAGATTGGCAAAGATACCCCCTTGCGATTGGTTCGTCGGCGGGTTCGCCTCCAAGATCAGACGAGCTCCGTCCGTCGGACAGAATCGGCGTGAGCCTTCCTCAAAACTCTGGTTACATTTCGGGCAGTACATTGCAATGTTGATCGTTAAAAAAGGTCGGACATTAGTCGCGACGAACGTTGAACCACTAATTATTGAAAAAACGACGAATAACCGAAATGTTTCAACAAATAGAAGGCAATCCCTTTTTAAGCTGAACTAATTTCCGGGGCCGAATCTGCCCTGTTGGGCGCGAGATAGTTTGCTTGAGAGGACCTCGGTTTCACCGTCAAATGCGATCGCTTGTTTGAAGGCACGCTCAGCGTTCCTGGTATTTCCGGCTTTCATATACGCGTCTCCGACGGATTCAAAGCTCTGGGACAGTGATCGGCGATCGAGTTCGGAAACGTATCGCGACGCCTGCAATAACGCATTTTCGGCCAATTCCGTCTTTCCCTGACGCAGATATAGGCCAGCGAGCTGGCTGTTTGCGATAAAACCATTGGCTCCGATCGAAAGGGCATTCTTTAAGACCGATTCGGCCTCCGGATAATTAGCTGCAGTAATTAGGGCCCTGCCCAACAAAAGCAAAGCGGTCGGGTTTCGCGGATCTTCGGTTAATGCGGCACGCAGGAGTGTCTCGGAGTCGGTAAACCTTTGTTCGGATTGCAGCACCTCCGCAACTACTATTTTAGTGCCCACATCCCTGGAGCGAGCAATCGCAAGTTGATAAGCGGCTGCTGATTCGCGGCTCATCCCACGCCTTCGCAATAGTCGCCCTAAATGTGCATGAGGCGGCGCGAAGGATGGATCGAGTTGGATCGCTTTGCGATAAGCATTTTCCGTCTCGGCCCCGATAAACCCACGCAGCTCAAGTGAAACGCCAAGCTGATCAAAAGCCAGGGCGTTCGCTGGAGCGAGTTCAATGGCTCGACGTGCCAATTTTTCGGCTTCCGCGTACCGGTCTCCAAGGTCTGGTGCCGTGACCGGTTGGATCAAAACATAGCTAAGAGCAATATGGGCAACCGCATCGTTTGGAGTCATATCGATCGCCAAACGATAATGCTTCTCAGCTTCCTGCCAACGTAATTGGTCGCTGTATAGATTGCCTAGGCCGTAAACTGCTCTCGAATCAGAAGGTCTTAGCGGTCTAGCCTTAATATATGCGGATTCGGCGGCAGCATAATCTCTATCGTCACGAGACAAGTTTCCTTTTAGAATCAGTTCCTCATATTGTTCGTTTGCCTCTGCAGAGCTTATCCCTGCTTTTGGTGAATTTTGCGAACCCGCACTTGCAGCTTGTATACCGCCGGAGAACCGTTTTGCCTCGGTTGCCGATGTGGGGGCTTCGCTCGTTTCCTTTTTAGCTGATTCTGCCTTAGTGGCGCTTGTCGTCGGAACCTTGGCAGAGGTCTTTGCCGGAGCCTTCCCAGTGCTTTTCCCTTTATTCGCTACAACCGGTTTAATCGTTTTCGAAGTTGTAGGTTTCTTGGCGACCGGAGTTTTCTTTGAAGCCGTGCTCGTGGTCTTTTTCGTGGGCTTAGCAGGAGCAGCCTTTTTCTTTGGATCCCCAAATAGTTTATTACTGCTGCCTAGGTCCTGGCCAAAAGCACAGAGCGATAATAACGTTAATAATATGCCTAAAACCAAAAACCTGGCAGAGCTGAACATAATAAAACTCGGGAATCTAATTATCGGTCACGAGGCGGAATCCCAACTGCAGGTCTCGTTTGCTGGCCGGAACAACCTGCCTGGTGGTCGAGGTAATCGCTTTCGGGCCCGTTGAAACATTTACGGAACAACCTCCGCGAACCATATTTTCCGGCTCAGTCTGTTTGATTACCCTAACGCCTCCGGGATATGGCTCTGCTTTTGAACTTGTCCACTCATATACATTGCCAATGAGGTCCATAACGCCCCATTCATTCGGGCACGAGGCGGTTCCGACGGCTGCAGGTTGCATAAATTCACCCTTATCAACGACCGCGCATTCCGCCCGAAAGGTATCGCCCCAAGGATACAAATTGTTCTTTGAACCGTTTCGAGCGGCGTATTCCCATTCCTCTTCGGTCGGTAAGCGGTATGCAATGCCATCCCTGTTCAATCGCCAGGCGATAAAGGCGTTCACGTCGGCAATGTTAACATGTCGGACAGGCATCTTTTCCTGTCCCGCGATGGGTTTGTTGTTGATCCAATGCGACGGTATATTTTGGTAACCGGTTTGGCTTACGAATTGGTAGTATTCGCCGTTTGTGACCTCGGTTTTTTCCATCGAGAAGGACTTTACGGAAACTTCATGTTCACCGCGTTCCTCTTCCGGCCCGCTGTTGCGGCCCATTCTGAATGTGCCGCCCGGAATCGGTATCATTTCCGGTTTAAAGTTTGTCGTTGGCGAAGCCGTAATTACCGCGTTTGTCGGCGGAATCGCTTTTGGGCCAAAAAACCCGAGCATATACGCCGATCCGACACCGATGGCCCCGATCACAAAGAGTGCGAATAATCCAAGAATTCCGAAAAGCCATGACGACAGCGCCGATCCCTTTTTTTGCGGCGCAGTGACAACCGACACGTCGAATCTATTTGGCTCGAAATTTTGTTGGACCGTCTGCTCCATTTCGTCGGGGCTAACAGGGGAATAACGTGTCGAAAGGCCCTGTCTGCCGATACCTGAAACCGAGACGCTTGGCTTCGGTATGGCAGTTTTCGAATCGAGATCGCCTCGTTGAAGTTCGGCGACCACCTCTTGAGGGCTGCCGTCGCAATTTACGTCTCCCATCCAGTCCTGGAATCCGGAGTGACTCACCCGAAGCCGATGATTTCCGCTCTGTACGCCTTCTAGCAATAAATGCCCGTCGTCACGCGTTTGTCCGACCGCGACGTTGTCAACAAATACACTGGATTTTGGCGGTTTTGAGGTTACTTTCAGAGATGAAACGGGTAATGACCGGGCTGTATTCAGGAATTGTTGTCCCGGATGAATTGCTTCCCTTAGTTCATCGACAAAAACCTCTACCGTTGGGGTTCGGTCGTCAGGTTTTTTCTGAAGTGTGTGAAGGATCGCCTTCTCAAGTTCGGGTGACGCATTTATACCCGATTCGGCAAGAGTCGGCGGCCGATCCGAAATATGCTTCTTCATGATCGCCGGTATCGAGGAACCTTTGAAAGGCACATCGCCGGCAAGCATCTGATACAGCATTACTCCAAGGGAATAGATGTCCGACCGTGAATCCGGGTCTTCGTCTGCCCACTGCTCGGGAGCCATATAGTATGGCGATCCCATCAATCCGGTCGTCTGAGCCTGAATAAACGAACCGAGCAGTTCCCCGGACTTGATCTTAGCGAGCCCGAAATCCAATATTTTCACTGCCTGCGCCATATTCGGTTTGTCGCTGCAGATCATAATATTGAGCGGCTTGAGGTCACGGTGAACGATTCCCTGTTGGTGGGCCGCTCCGACGCCGGCACACACTGCAGATATCAGCTCAAAGGCACGTTCCGGCGAAAGTGACTTTTCGCGGACAAGCAGATCGTGCAAAGATTCCCCTTCCACGTATTCCATTACGAGAAACGGTACTGTCCCGCCAATAACGCCGTAATCCGTAACACTTACAACGTTCTGGTGCCGGATCGCCGCTGCTGCCAAAGCTTCTTGTCTGAACCTGGTTACAAGTTGCGGATCATTGCCAACGAGATCCGGGAGAATAACTTTAATTGCGAGCTGAGTCTTTAGATACGCGTGTCGGGCTTTGTAGACGACCCCCATGCCACCCTGTCCTAGTCTGCACTCGATCTGATATTTGCCCTCAAGAACCGGTTCGCCCGAAATTGTATGAACCGTGGGCATCCCATCATGTGGACAGGTCGCAACCGAATCGGAGAAACAGTTCTTACAGAGCTGGCATTCCTTCATTTAAATATTGTTTCGCTGGATAATAACAACGTCGATCCGACTAAACATTGTCGGTCGAAAGTAGCTATGGTGATATTGATTTTAGTTTTTTTGCATATTTCAAGCAAGGTATAACGCCCAGTGCTACTAAATAGGGCACGAACCCAATTCACGAAATAAACCTCTCGAGACACTTGTTACGTAAATAAGTCAATTTTTGATTACTATATTTACAAGGCGTCCGGGTACGATTATTACCTTTACGATCTCCTTCCCGTTCGAATACTCCCTGACCTTTTCATCCGCAACCGCCATTTTTTCAAGAACCTCACTAACCGTATCAGGTGCGGCCATGATCTTAGACCTAAGTTTTCCGTTGATCTGAATAGGTATCTCAATTAGGTCCGCCCTTGCCAGATCCTCCATATAGACAGGAAAACGTGCTCCGTTCGCCAGGATCCCGTCGTCATTTCCTATCATCGCGGCAAATAGTTCCTCCGCGGTATGAGGAGCAAAAGGCGTGAGCATGAGCGTTAAGGCGGTGATCGCTTCGCGAACGGCAAATGTCATATCTTCGCCTGCATCGGACGGTTCACCTCCTAGATCTCCGATCGCATTCGACAATTCCATAAGCGCCGCGACCGGCGTATTGAACTGAAGCGAATCAAAACTCTCGCTAACTCTCTTGATAGTCTGATGGGTCTTGCGACTAAGTTCTCGGGCGTTCCCTTTGTTTTCGGTGACCTCGGATGCGGCGATCGATCCTGCCGCGGCTCCTGACCACTTATGTACAAGACGCCATACACGCTGCAAAAATCGAACGGCACCTTCAATACCCGCCTCATTCCAGACGAGTTCATTCTCGATCGGTGCAGCAAACAAAATAAATAAACGAGCCGCATCAGCACCGTAGATCTCAACCATTTCGTCGGGGTCAACGCCGTTGCCCTTTGATTTGGACATTCGCTCTATTGCGAACCTAAGTGCTTTCTTATCGGAAGACGACGCCCCTGTGATCTTTCCTTTTGCGTCTCTGGTGACCTCGACACTGTCCGGCGGAAAATATACCCGCTTACCGCTTTCATCGTCAAAGAAGGTCTCGCCGACAACCATGCCCTGCGTCAACAATCGCCTAAAAGGTTCATCAAACTTGATCAGTCCGATATCCCGCATTACCTTCGTCCAGAAACGCGCGTAAATTAAGTGCATCACGGCGTGATCGTCGCCGCCGATGTATTGGTCAACAGGCATCCAATAAGCCGCGGTTTCCGGGTCCATTGGCAGAGCCGGATTTCCTGGGTCGGTGTATCTGAAGAAATACCATGACGAATCGACGAATGTATCCATCGTATCCGTCTCCCGCTTTGCCGGGCCATCGCACTTCGGGCATTCGGTCTCGTAAAACTCAGGCAATTTGGCCAACGGTGATTCACCGGTCCCGGTTATCGGCGCATCAACGGGCAAGGTTATCGGCAAGTTCTCATATTTCTCGGGCACCACGCCGCAGTCGGGGCAATAGACAACCGGTATAGGCGATCCCCAAAATCGCTGGCGGGAGATGCCCCAGTCGCGAAGCCGAAATGTCGTAGCGGCTTCACCGAAGCCATGCTTTACCGCATATTCGGTCATTTCCGGCTTGGCATTATCACTGGTTTTTCCGTTCCAATAGTCGGAATTTACAAGAACCCCGTATTCGCTGAATGCCTGTTCCACTGCAAGCGACTGCATAGTGTTATGTTCGTGCACAAGATGAGGCTCAGAGATGACCTGCCGGATCGGCAATCCGTATTTTTTCGCGAATTCGAAATCCCTCTGATCGTGGGCGGGAACCGACATTACCGCTCCGGTGCCATATTCCATCATCACGTAGTTCCCGACCCAAACCGGCAGTTCTTCGGCGCTGAAAGGATTAATAGCCTTAAGCCCGGTATCGATCCCGTCCTTTTCGACCTCAGTTTCGTGATCAGTCGGTCTTGCGTTTTCTGTTCGAATAAATGCGACCTTACTCGAAACCGCTTCCGAGAAATTGTCCATATTTGCCTGTATAACAGGGTGCTCGGCTGCAAGGACAATAGCATTTACGCCGTAGATCGTATCGATCCTGGTCGTAAAGACCCGCACACGGTTTTTGCCAAGTGCTGACGCACTCGTAATTCCATCTACGATCGGACAGTAAAATAATGAATCACCTGACGCCCTGATCTCAAAGTCGATATACGCCCCGACCGAGCGGCCGATCCAGTCGCTTTGCCGCTTTAGTACATTTTGCGGCCAGCCCGCTTCGATCTGCGACATATCGTCGAGGAGTTGATCGGTGTACGCGGTGGTTTTCAGAAACCACTGTTCCAGATCTTTTTTCGTGACAGGATTACCGCAACGCCAACAAAGGCCGCCGCTCGCTTGTTCGTTCGACAGCGTTGCCTGGTCATGGGAGCACCAGTTGACCTGGGTCATCCGTTTGTACGCTAGGCCCTTTTCGTACATTTTTAGGAAGAACCACTGGTCGAATTTATAATATTCGGGAGTATGGGCATACATTTGCCGCCGCCAGTCATAACTAATGCCAAGCCGCTGCAACTGGCCCCGCATGATCTCGATATTATCTTCAGTCCATTTTCGAGGATTGATGCCTCGTTTTACCGCAGCATCCTCAGCGGGCTGGCCGAAGGAATCCCAGCCGATCGGATGCAGGACATTGAATCCCTGAAGGCGTTTGTACCACGCCAGGGCGTCGCCTGCGGAATAATTACGAACATGGCCCATATGAAGATTACCGGAAGGATACGGGAGCATCTCCAACTGGTAGTACTTTGGCTTCTCTGAATCGATCTCAGCGTGAAAAGCGCCGGATTCTTCCCACTTTTGCTGCCATTTCTGCTCGATCTTCCGGGCAAAATATTTTTCGTCCATAACTGTTATTACCGCGACCGCCCCGGGGCGGATCGCAAAATTGCAAGTTTAGCGGATAACATGTCCGCTATCTACTTAGAAAGCCTGTAAAAATTGGATCTTACGAGTTATCGCCGCGTCGCTAACGGAGGTTAACGAGCGGCTATATAAGGGCGAGGCTGTCACGACCGAATGTCATACTGCATTCTAGGAAAGTTTTGATCCAATTGTCCAATTTTTCTTTAAACTATTTTTATTTGGTGATATCCTAGTAAGACCTTTTATTGAGGAGTTGTACGCGACAAAATATTTAATGAGTATCAAAATACATCAGCAGTCGGTCGAGACTTGAAAATATAAGTTGCCGGTTCGACCGTCTGCCCCGAAAACAGGAGGCAAGAGAGATGGTCAACCCAGTATTAAGGAATTCCTCGGTCAAAAGCGATGAGCTAACCCCACTGCAGGCTTCTACCGCCCAAAGACAAAACTCTGACACCTTCCCTTCGCAGCTAGCCAACAATAAGAATTATCCCCAGATCGACGAGGTCATTGGTGCGCTGGCGAATGCGTATGAAAATAAACGCGCCCGTCAGGTCGTCGAATGGGAGCGGCGGCAGATCATATCCGAAGCTCCGTATCGGGCATACTTGTAAATCATCGGCTTTTTAATTGCGGGCAGAATTTGTTCTAATTAGTCCATGCATGGGATAAGCACAGGTACGTCAACGAATGCCGAACTCCGCGCATTTTTCGACGCGGTCCGGTCGCACACCGAATTTCTTTGCCAGTCTCTCGAACCGGAAGACTACATTCCACAGCCGATCGTCGACGTATCGCCCGCTAGATGGAATATCGCCCATACTACGTGGTTTTTTGAGGAGATGGTCCTCAAAAAGTATCTCGACGACTATCAACCGTTCGACGAGAATTTCGGTTTTCTGTTTAACAGCTACTACAACACGATCGGGGAGAGAACCAAGCGGGATAACCGGGGGCATCTTAGCCGTCCGACGGTCGCCAGGATATTTGAGTATCGCCGGTACGTGGACGAGCAAATGTCCAAACTGATATCCACGCCGGAAGCGGCAGAGATCAAAGACCTGATCATTCTGGGGCTTAATCACGAGCAGCAGCATCAGGAACTTCTTATCACCGATCTCAAATTCACCTTTGGCGTGAATCCGCTGTTTCCAGCCTATCGTGAAGGGTATTTTCCCGAGGAAGAACAAGAAGAAAACGAAAGGAATTTCATAGATTTTGCGGCCGGCGTTTATGAGATCGGCTTTGCCGGAGACGGTTTCTGCTTTGATAACGAACTCGCCCGTCATAAACAGTATGTCAATGAGTTTGCGATCGCCGACCGATTGGTAACAAATGGCGAATTTCTAAAATTTGTAAAAGATGGCGCCTACCAAGACCATCGATTGTGGCATTCGGAAGGGTGGGATTGGATAAACGGGAATTCGATCGATAACCCGCTGCATTGGCATCAGCGAGATGGCGAGTGGTTTCACTTCACGCTCGGGGGACTTCGAAAACTGCCGCCTGCAGCGCCCGTCTGTCACATTTCTTTTTACGAAGCATCTGCCTTTGCCGAATGGAGCGGTATGCGGCTGCCGACGGAATTCGAATGGGAGGTTGCTAACGATCAATTCGCATGGGGAAAACGCTGGGAATGGACAAACAGCGCTTACTTGCCGTACCCCTCCTTTAAAAAACCGGACGGCGCGGTTGGAGAATATAACGGCAAGTTTATGATCAACCAGATGGTACTGCGTGGCAGCTCGATCGTGACGCCGCCGGGCCACAGCCGCAGCACTTATAGAAACTTTTTCCATCCTCACCTGCGTTGGCAGTTTACGGGAATACGGTTGGCGAAGTAGGGATCGATCTTTCAGGTAGGAAAGACATACAAGGTATGCAGGCTTCAAATTCCACTGAACTTTCGCCTTTCGCGGCAGACGTTCTGCAAGGGCTTTCATCAACTCCGAAACACCTTTCATCGCGTTATTTCTACGATGATGAAGGTTCGCGTCTCTTCATGGAGATAATGAAGTTGCCGGAATATTACCCGACCCGGGCCGAGTTAAAGATCTTTAAGGAACAAACAGAAGCGATATATCAGGCTTTTACTGAAGGCGTAGAATCGATCGACCTGATCGAGCTCGGTGCCGGTGACGGGACCAAAACGGCGGTTCTGATCGAGTATTTTATGGCCAAGGGCCTCGATCTCGGCTATTCGCCGATCGACATCTCGCAGGAAGCGAATGATGCTCTTTCGGCAAGATTTCACGAGAAATTTCCCGAGTTGAACGTTAAGCCTTACACCGGTGATTACTTTCAGATCCTTGACACCTTGAATAACTGTAACGGACGGCGAAAGGTGCTGATGTTCCTGGGTTCGAATATCGGTAATTTCCAACGGGATAAAGCTCTCGATTTTTTTCGCGCGCTTCGCAATGTGATGAGTCCCGACGACCGGCTTTTTATCGGGTTTGATATGCAAAAGGACCCGCGAGTGATCGTAAATGCCTACGACGATCCCTCCGGTGTTACCGCTGCATTCAACCTTAATCTGCTGACCCGTATAAATCGCGAACTCGGCGCCGATTTTGACATCGCTAAGTTCTCACATTATGCCCAATACCGCCCTGTAGAATGTGCAGCACGGTCATTCCTTATCAGCCGGGAGAAGCAAACAGTGACCATAAAGGCTCTCGATCAAACATTCCATCTCGAACAATGGGAACCCATCTTTATGGAGATCTCACAGAAATATACGCGTTCGATGATCGAGGAACTTGCGGTCAATAGCGGTTTTGCGATCGAGACTGAATTCTTCGACGGTCAATACTTTTACACTGACTCACTTTGGAGGCGAGTCTAATAAACCCAGATTCCGCATTAGAAACGAGTTAGACTCAAAATGCTTGAATAACGGCACAAGCCCGCGCGTAAGCAAGGGCGAAACACACAACGTTCAACCCAAATTACGCATTAGGAAATTTGCCCGCGAATTACGCGAAAAAGACGCGAAAAAGAAAATAAAATGCGGTTTCGATTCGAAAGGATATAAACCTGGACGTTTCATTTTGGCAAAAATTCAAAAGAATTTCTTTTTTTCGCGTTCATTCGCGTATTTAGCGGGCAAAAACTTTTCTATCGCGTAATCTGGGTTGAATGCATCGCCCTTGCTTACGCGCAGGCTTGTGCACCGGGGGAACGAAATTTCTAACGCGTAATCCGGGATAAAGTCAGCTTCATACCCATTTCACGCCATCGTCGATGAATATAAACATACTCACTTTCGACTCGATCGACTCCACCAACACTGAAGCGATAAAACAAGCGAAGATGGGTGCAGATGAGGGATTATGCATAATCGCCCGTCAACAAACCGCCGGTCGGGGCCGCCATGGCCGCCATTGGGTGTCGGATCCGGATGCAGGCCTCTATTTCAGCATTGTTCTTCGGCCCAAAATAGATATGCGGTTTCTGCCGTTGATAACCCTGATGACCGGCGTAGCGGTGTATGACACGCTTCTCGAATACGGCGTAAAGCCGGACCTTAAATGGGTCAATGATCTGCTCGTCGACGAAAAGAAGATCGGCGGAATATTGGCCGAAGCCATTGAAACGACAAAAGGCCTCGCCGTTATTGTCGGCATCGGCCTAAACCTGACCTCCAAGAATTTCCCGGATGAGATCGCCGAGACAGCTACATCGATCGAAAACGAAACCGGAAGGCATCCGGCCGCGGAAGATGTAGCCCGGACTCTGACGCGATATCTGGATTACTTCTACGGATTCTTGAACCGGGGCCAGCCCGCTGAAATATTGCACCAATGGCGTCAGCGTTCCTCGTATTTTCTCGGGAAACCCGTGAGCGTAACGCTTGATGGAACCGGATTCGATGGCATTACCGACGGCCTTGAAGAAAACGGAGCTCTCCGCGTAAGAATGGCCGACGGCTCGGTCAGGAT
>JBGTCF010000003.1:0-8690 GCA_041748975.1 Pyrinomonadaceae bacterium | reverse complement strand
GATTATTGCGACGTCACGTCCGATCACGGTGGCGGTAACCCAAAACGGAACGGGAAGGTGCGGACGATCTGTGCCCATCACGCTCGGAAGCGTCAACATCACAAACGCGGTGGTCATCAGCAGTTTATCCGCAATCGGGTCAATGATCGTGCCGAGTTCGGATTCCTGATTCATCCTGCGTGCTAGAAAGCCGTCAACGCCATCAGAAACACCCGCTATCGTAAAAACGATCAGGGCCAAGCCTTCACGATTGTAAACAAGCAGGATCGCGAAAACGGGTATCAAGGCGATACGCAGGAACGTCAGAATATTGGGGATCGTTAATACTTTGGTGGAGATCTGAGAGTCGGTCATTCGGCCGCGCGAAGCTCCAAGAGCGATATTTCCGGCGGGCATTGATAGCGCATCGGGACAACGACGGTTCCGATGCCGCGAGTGATATAAACCTGTGAATCGCCGCGTTTGTGCAGGCCGCTCGAGAGTTTCCGACGCGGCAATATCCGTTTATCCTCGTCGCGAAACTTGATCTGCCCGCCATGCGTGTGGCCGCTGAGCGTAAGGTCGACGCCCCACCGGGCGGCTTCACGGAAAATTATCGGATTATGGGCAAGCAGAAGCTTCATCTCGTCCGGATAAGACCCCTTTAGCGCAGCAGGCACGTCGGTCTTGCCGACCATATAATCATCTACACCGGCGAGCCAGAACGCAGCTCCTCGCGCCTCAAACCTTTCGCCCTGGTTTACGAGCATATTGATACCCTCGCCGCGAAAGAGATGCGCAACCAACTCAGCATCGGTCCAGTGATCGTGATTTCCCAGACAAGCGTGGACACCGTATCGAGCCTTTAGTTTGGCCAATTCGGCCGCGACCGGTGCGATATATTCGCGCTCGTGCGAAACATAATCGCCCGTCAGGATGAACATATCCGGCTTTAGCCGGTTCGCTACCTTTACGGCCCGGGAAATGTGGTCAAGCGATGTAAACGGGCTGTGATGTGTATCAGAAAGGTGAACGATCTTGAAACCATCCAGTTGTTTTGGCAGCCTCGCGAGTCGGATCTCAACGTGTTCAAGCGAAAGGCTGTTAGCCTCCGCCATCGCTATCTTTGCCACCTTTGACCAGTTTCCCGCAAATTTACGAATGGGCGCCTCCGAGGCTCGGTAGGCGTTTATGCGGTCGGATATTTTGATCCGTTTGGTAGCAGCGTCTCTCATTTCGTTGTGTGGGGACTAGTATACTCTTCGAGTCCCGAAATACAAAACTTTACTTTCTACCGTCTACGATGAGACAAGTTTGAGAAATTTGCGTTTACCAACCTGGATCAACACACCCTCGGCTGTGATGTCTATTTCGGCGGCTGTCGACGTGGCCTTTTCGCCGTTGATCTTTACTCCGCCCTGATCCAAAAGGCGGCGTGCCTCCCCTTTTGATGCGGCCAATCCGTTCTCCGTCAACATATCGATCAGTTTGTGCTTCCCGCCAATAACTGTTTTTTCATCAATCTCGTCCGGGACCTCTTTCTTTACAAATCGCCGGCTAAAGTCTTCTTCGGCTGCCTCTGCGGATTCATGCGAATGAAAATCGCGAATGATATGCTTTGCGAGATTTACCTTGGCGTTGCGGGGATTTTCCTTCCCGGCCTCGCATTTTACCTTCAAAGCCGCTATATCTGACACGCTCAAATCGGTCAAAAGTTCAAAATATCGCCACATCAGCTCGTCGGAAATCGACATTACCTTACCGAACATCTCAGTCGCCGGCTCCTCAATACCGATATAATTGCCCAGCGACTTAGACATTTTTTGAACGCCGTCGAGGCCCTCAAGCAAAGGCGTGGTGATCACTATCTGGGGATCCTGACCATATTCACGTTGAAGATCGCGCCCGACCATTAGGTTGAATTTTTGGTCGGTGCCGCCTAGTTCGACGTCCGATTCGAGTGCGACCGAATCATAGCCCTGCGTCAGCGGATAGAGCAGCTCATGAAGCGAGATCGGCGTGTGCTCGCGAAGCCGTTTCTCAAAATCATCGCGTTCCAGGATCTGCTTTACGGTTACTCTGGCACACAGCTTTACAAAATCGGCCGCGGTAAATTTGTCCATCCACTCGCCGTTGAATCGCAGCTCCGTCTTATCCGGATCGAGCAGTTTGAACATCTGCCGCTTGTAGGTCTCTGCATTAGCATTTATCGCCTCGCGAGAGAGCGGTGGCCGTGTGACATTTTTGCCTGACGGGTCGCCTATCATTCCGGTAAAGTCGCCTATCAAAAAAATCACGGTGTGGCCGAGGTCCTGAAAGGCTTTGAGCTTGCGGATCACGACGGTATGGCCGATGTGAATGTCAGGAGCAGTCGGGTCAAGCCCGAGCTTCACTCGCAGCGGCTTGCCGGTTTTGGCCGACCGCAACAGTTTGGCCCTGAGATCCTCATTACGAATGAGATCGACCGTGCCTTTTTCGAGGAATGTTAATTGTTCGTCAATCGTCATAAAAAAATCGCGTTATCTATGGCATCATCTTGTCGTAATCGGCGTGCGAACCGATCCAAATCCACAAGATCACTTCGTCATATTCTAAAGCTAACGCCCGATAATGTGCTCCGACACGTGCCGACCACATTTCGCCTATCTTCTTAAACTTTAATGATGGATGATTCGGATCAGCCTTCAGCAACAAAAACTTCTTGTCCGCGAGCCGCTGGATATGCTTCGGAAGTTTTTCATAGAGATCCCAGAATTGGGGTGTGGTTCGATGTCTCACAACGGACGAGACTTTCCCGCATCATGCTCAGATTTGGCTTGGGCGATCAGGCCGTCAAATCGTCCGGCACGCGAATCGTTCTCGATCTGTTCATCCCAAATTTGAGATTGGTACTCTTCAAACCATTCGGCAAACTCCACTAACTCATGACGTGGCAGGTTCACTATTGCGTTTTCAATCTCTTTTATAGTCGTCATATCAGTGCGTTACCGGCGTATTTAGCTAAAAATATCAGGTTTTCTGTCAATAATACAGGACTTTTCCCGGCTGGTTGCATAAAACGACGATCTTAGAGCCTGCGGTACATAATATACGCATTCGTCATCCCATTTTGCGAATGATCGAACGCATCGGGTATCTCACCGATTATCTCGAAACCGATGGATTCCCAAAGTTCCACGGCAACGGTATTGCTTTTGACTACGAAATTGAACTGCATCGCCGTAAACCCGAGTCTCCTTGCCGTGAAGCTTTCCGGATCTCAGCCATTAAGATAAAAAGCAAAAAAGGCAACGGCCGTCAGTTAACGCATATAGTCGAAGAGGTTAAGCCGCATCGCTAGTGTACCGCCCTGGGACACTTTTTCACATTTTGGGTGCCCGGGGCGGCGGAGCAGGCTTGGCGTATTAGGCTTTAGGAATCACTCGATTGGGGACAGTTGTAGCTCGGTCCGATCAGTGGTTAAATCATCTTTTTGGTCTGAATATATGGCAAACGAACTCAATGATCTGCATCTGGCGTTTATCGGCTGCGGTGTTATGGGCGAATCGATGATCGCCGGACTGCTCCGAAAGAAGCTTCTCGATCCGGCGAACATCGTCGCCAGCCACCCGCGTGAGAACCGTCGTGACGAGCTCGCTGGAAAGTACGGCATTAAGGTATTCGAAAGCAATGTCGAAGCGGCGAGGTCTATGGCGGGTTCAAAAAGGTCGGCGATCGTTCTCTGCGTCAAGCCCCAGCGGCTTCCCCGGGTCCTGGCCGATCTCAATGGCGTCATGCATCCTGATCAGCTTGTGATCTCGATCGTTGCCGGGGCACGGATCGAGCATCTCGCTGAGGAACTCGGTACGGCCAAGATCGTCCGTGCAATGCCGAATACGCCTTCGCAGATCGGTGCAGGAATAACAGCGTGGACCTGCACGATCGCCGTTGGCGAAGAAGAACGCGGACATGTGTGCGCCCTGCTTTCCGCACTCGGGAAAGAACTTTTCGTCGAGACTGAAAACATGATCGACATGGCAACTTCGCTCTCGGCGACCGGGCCGACCTACATTTTCATGGTAATGGAGGCGTTGACAGATGCTGGTGTACATCTCGGCTTCTCCCGCGACATGGCCAAAGAACTAGTCCAGGAAACCATGCTCGGCTCAGTAAAATTCGCCATGGAATCGAACAAACACCCGGCCGAACTCCGCAATATGGTCACTTCGCCCGGAGGCACATCAGCGGAAGCTATCTATCAGATGGAAAAGGGCACGCTTCGGACCGTCCTCTCAAAAGCCGTGTACGGAGCGTACAAACGAGCAGTCGCATTAGGCAGGAAACAATAGGTTATTTCAAATATTTATCAAACCTGTCAAGGTTACTTACACTTCTCGTTCAAGCGTAAATTTCCACACCATTCTATCCTGACTTTCATCAAAGATGTAAACACCCTTGACTACTTTCCACGAGCCCGTATATCTCCACCGGCCTGGGGCGAGTTTGTTGAACAACGGGACAGCGATGCACGCTTTTACAGCATCCAGCAAAGCGCGGTTTTGAGCATCTAGTTTCTGGTCTCCCCTGCGTCCGTTTCCGGTGTAAAGTATTGTGTCTGTCGTATCCCGGTGCTCGTCGGGATAGCACGGGTTAATACGCCCAAAATCAGTTAGCAGCGATATCAGGTGTCCGTTCCGCTGGTAGATACCGTTTCTCGACCTATGGATACTAGTGACCTCACCCCAGGTCATTGAACCCTCATGGTCGTCGCTTAAATATGGAATATCGGCTTCACTCATTAGGCGAAAGAATAGCATTTACATATATCCAGAAGGTTGGTCAAATGATTTCATCAGCGTGGTGAGAAAGATGGCTCCATTTATTTATTGTAAGATAGTGATATAACGGCTAGAAAGATAATGCGACTACCGATAATAGTGCACCGCACGAAGATCGAATTGTCGAGATAACCGATGCGCCGAATCGACTGAATGCATACTCCGCAATTATTCACAGACCTGCTCGTGATTCTGCTGGCATCGGTGCCTGTGGCATATCTCTGCCTACGCCTGCGTCTGCCGCTGGTAGTCGGTTTTATGCTGACCGGCATCGCTATCGGCCCATACGGACTCGGCTTGATCTCTGACGTTAGCGGTGTTGAGATTCTCGCAGAGATCGGTGTAATGCTCCTCTTGTTTTCGATCGGGCTTGAATTCTCGCTGGCACGTCTGCGTGAAATGAAACGACTCGTCCTGCTGGGCGGCGGCCTGCAAGTTGGCGTGACGATTGGCGTGGTTACCTTTGCCGCGTTTATGATAGGGCGGGAGATCGAACAGGCCGTCTTTTTTGGCTTTCTGGTAGCTCTTTCGAGTACAGCAATCGTTTTAAAATCCTACGTTGACCGCAACGAAGTAGACGCGCCTCACGGCCGCGCGGGAGTGGGAATTTTGCTTTTTCAGGACATTAGCATCGTTTTTATGCTGCTTTTGATCCCGATGTTGGCCGGCCAGGGAGGCGAATCAATGTCGTCGGTGATCGTCAGCCTCGGCGGCTCCCTGCTTGCGCTGGTTCTGATCGTGGCGGGAGCCTGGCTTCTGATACCGAAATTCCTCGGCAAGATAGTTCGATTACGAAGCCCTGAGGTTTTTTTGCTTACCGTCGTTCTTCTTTGCCTCGGGTTGTCGTGGGTAACCTCCCATTTCGGGCTTTCTCTTGCACTTGGAGCATTCATCGCCGGAATGGTGCTTGCGGATTCCGACTACAACCATCAGGTGACGGCAGAGGTTCTTCCGTTTCGTGACGTTTTCAACAGTATCTTTTTCGTATCGATGGGGCTGCTGCTTTCACTGTCGGCTCTGCTGGCGAATCTCGGATCCGTTGTGCTGATATTTGTTGGCCTGATCGTTGTAAAAGCGCTAATAATCTGGGCGATCGTGCGAATTCTTGGCTCACCGCAGCGGGTGGCAGCGATGGTGGGACTCGGGCTCGCGCAGATTGGCGAATTTTCGTTTGTTTTAGCGCGGGCAGGAAAAGGCGCAGGTCTTTTGCCGGAGAATGATTATCAGATATTTCTCGCGGCTTCTATCTTATCGATGATAGCTACTCCTTTCATGATTGGATTCGCTCCCCGATTCGGGCTCGCGATCCAATCATTTATGTCGGACGGGCCTGTCGGCGAAATTGAAAATACAGAGGACGACATCCATTTGACATCAACCGGAGGGCTTGAGCAGCACGTGATCATAGTCGGCTACGGGCTCAACGGACGAAATCTCTCAAGAGTACTTAGAACAGTAGGCGTGTCCTACACCATACTCGATGTCAATGCTGACGCCGTTCGGCGGGCTAAGGACAAAGGCGAGAAAATAAACTTTGGTGACGCGACCCGGCGAGAGGTGCTTATGCACGCGGGCATCGAAAGAGCCTGGGTCCTGGTGCTGGCCATGTCCGATCCACACGCAAGCCGACGCACGGTCGCGCTGGCCCGGTCACTAAGCAAAAGGGTCCATATCATCGTCCGGACCCGTTACACAGCGGAGATCACAGGGTTACATTCACTTGGTGCGGACGAGGTTATTCCGGAGGAATTTGAAACGAGCATCGAGATATTTGCCCGTGTATTGCATAGATTTGGCGTGCCCAACGACACTATTGAGGACCAGATCAGCCATATCCGTGGGCAGGAATACGAGATGCTTCGTTCGACTTCTCTTCCGCCGGTCGAGATGGGTAACCTGAATGCCGCACTTCTGCAGGCGATCACCGAAACCGTAACTCTAAACTCCGGCAGCAGCGTCATTGGCAAGACGTTGGGCGAGCTTGACCTTCGTAACCGCACCGGGGCAACCGTCGTGGCCGTAATTCGAAGCGACAAAACAAAGGTCAGCCCGGGCGCTGGGTATGTGTTTCACGAAGACGACACAATTGTGCTATCTGGATCGTCTCCTAAGATAAAGGCGGCAATAAATATACTTCAAGGGGAACCGACTGCGTTACAAGGCGTTTCAGCTTCCGGCGATTCTATCTGATGTTCACAAATTTAGCAGGAAGATTCTGGAAGGCCGCGCCGGCCCAACTGCGTAGGTGGATGACGAGGCGGCTGCATACGACTTTCACGATTTCCGCCGCCGCGATAATTACAAACGAACGTGGTGAAGTATTACTTCTTGAACACGTCCTACGCAGTTCTGTTTCCGGCTGGGGCGTGCCCGGAGGATTTATCAAAAAAGGGGAACAACCCGAGATAGCGTTACGCCGCGAGATAATGGAGGAAACAGGACTCGAATTGAGTGACGTAAGGATATTTAGCTGCCGCACCATTTATAGGCATGTGGAGATAATAATGGTTGCTAAAGGTCGAGGGGAAGCCTCGATCAAGAGCCGCGAGATTACCGATCTAGGATGGTATCCAATTGACGAGATGCCGAGGGAAATGAGTCCCGATCAGAAGAGTCTAGTCAAGAATGTATTGGAGAGAACCGTATGAATAACTATGCCCCGACAGATTTGAAAGACCTGCTTTGAAATGTATAATTGGCATTTTATTAAGGAGACAACAGATGAATTTGATCCCTCCGCCCGAAGAGGTGATGAACATTTTAACCCGAACGGAAGCTTACCGAAGGGGCCATTTTATTTACCCGAACGGTAAACACGCATCCCATTACTTCCAAATGCCTCTCGCATTTCGCGAGCATGATAATGCCCGCGTATTATCCGTCGGCTTAAGCCGGATGTTTCGGATGGAAAAGTCGATAGCCAAACGGCTGCCCGAAGTTTCCATAGTTAGCCCTAGTCCGGGCGGAATTATGGTTGCCTTTGGCGTGCGTGAGGCACTGGGAGCGAAACAGATCTACTGGGCTGAAATGGAAGACGGTAGAAGGCAGTTTCGCCAATACATAGGCACCGGCGAACTTTTCCCGGCTATTATTGTCGACGATATCCTTCGGTCAGGACGGGCGATCCTTGAGACCATGGACCTTTTGGCTGAGATCGGTACCGAAGTTATCGGAATCGGTTCCATTATGGCGTTTGAGGATGCACCAACGGATTTTAACGGAGTACCGGTTAAATCTATGTTGAAATTTGAGGTAAACCTTTACGACACGGAAGAAGAGTGGAAAGTATCGCGAAACGCGTCGGACGTTCCGGCCGAAGTCGTGCGATTCTAAGGATCAAATGGCGTGACGGTTTGCCATAGCCCGGTCCATCGTCACTTCATCTACAAATTCAAGGTCCGATCCAACCGGCATGCCCATGGCGATCCGCGTGACCAGCACGCCAAGCGGCTTAAGCAGTCGCGCGATATAATTGGCGGTCGCCTCGCCCTCTGTCGTCGGATTGGTCGCAACGATTATCTCCTTTACCTCAATACCCTCATTTGCATCAGGCCTCATTCTCGTTAGGAGATTCGCGAGCATCAGTTCGTCAGGCCCGATGCCGCGCATCGGTGAGAGCGTTCCGTGCAATACGTGGTAAAGACCGCGATACGATCGCGTTTTTTCGATAGCGACAAGATTATACGGTTCTTCGACGATACAGATAATGGAGCGATCGCGTTTGGGATTTGCACAATACAGGCAGGGGTCAACGTCGGTAAGGTTATTACAGTTTGTGCAAAAAACGATCTTCTCTTTTACGTCCCGCAGAGCATGGGCAAACTGCTCGATCTCAGCCAGCGGCCGTCGCATTATATAAAAAGCCAGCCGTTGAGCTGACTTATTACCGATGCC
>JBGTCF010000002.1:0-2683 GCA_041748975.1 Pyrinomonadaceae bacterium | reverse complement strand
AACATTCAGGGTCTTAACGTTTCAAGACAGATGCTTCTCACCATGGATGATTTCTTTATCTGTCTGGACAAGACCTGTGTGCCCGGAAGGATGAAATCGGGTCGATTTTTCGAGGCTATCGAACCCGTTCTGATACCTGAGTCCAGGAAGACTTACAAACATAGTTCAGAGGCCGAGATCAAGGGGATGACGCCTGAACAGCGTATAGACGAGGAATACCGGGAATCAGACAATCACGCCACTCTCATGGACCCTAAGGATATGCAGTCCGATCTGATCCGGAAATACCGACGCATGGACGGGCTAAAGGGGTGGCAGCACCTGATCGCATTGATGGACGGCTATAATCCTAAACGGGTTCGCGACACACGCTTTCACGGGGCTGCCATGATAGCCATCGACATAGATGAGAATGTAATACGGCTCCGAGCCTCACAGGAAGGAAAACATGTCATTGACGCGATCGAACGGCTCGCGGCCCGCATATCTGAGGCAGGTCAAAAAAGCACGTTGACCGAATTGGACCTTCCGAATCTAAAGGGTGTTAATTCTACCGATATTGCTATCCAATACACACTGCGAGTAAAACATAGAATAAGACTCTCCGACGACGAATTGCTCAGCTTCAGCAATTATCTTGTTAAGCACCATCCTACTTATCCAGGCTGGAGTAAGACTGATTTTATAAGACAGGACTTACCCGACCAGCCCGGGGATCCCACGCAATTCCATGTAATGAAAGACTCAAAACGGTTTTTGGATGCCTATAAAACATTTAAGCTGCAATGAACAAATTCATCACAGCCGTAACTAACCTCGACGTCGAGGGCGTCAGAAACTTTCTCGAGAGCGGGCCGCGGTGGACCGGCTGGGCAGAGCAATCGGGAAAAAACGCGTTGCATTATGCGTGCGGCGTGCCGGTGGCTGATGACCGGGAGCGGGCGGAGGCGAGTATCGAGATCGTCGGGCTCCTGCTCGCCAGCGGGCTGGATATCGATTCCATCCACAACATCCCCGATGACGGCGGCATTTTTCCGGCGACGCCTCTTTGGTACGCGTACACAAAGGGACGAAACGAGCAGCTTTACCGCTACCGGCTTGGGCACGGGGCCAAACCGGACAACTGCTGGTGGGCGATAGCATGGTATGACGATGTCGAAGCCGCCGAGCTATTTCTAAGTCATGGGGCAAAACTAGACAAGGAACTCCTAGGCAATATCTTCGTCACGACGATCTTTGCGAAGAAATTCGATTTTGCCTGGTGGGCGCTCGACCGCGGAGCAAATATTGACACCTTTGCCCCGCAGGGCGTCAACGCACTGATGATCGCCGTCAAGCGAAAAGACGAGGAGCTGGTCCGCAAACTTATCTCATTCGGCGCCGATCCTGATGCAAAGAACGCCGAAGAAGAATCGGCATACAGCATAGCCGAGAAAAGCGGTCCGAGGCGTTTGATGAAAGCGTTACTCCTCAATTAATATTTGCCGATGCTTATCCATCGGGATCAATTGGTCTTTGACAATTTTACGCAAACGCCTTAAGGTATTTGATACCCGAGCCGGTATTAAAGATCACCACAGTCTCGCCATCGGTGACGAGGCCGTCGGCAATCAGCTTGCGGAGTGCAGGCAGGCATGCTGCTCCTTCGGGGGCGGCAAAGATCCCTTCGGCAGCACCGATCTCGGCAACTGCGGCAACGAGTTCCTCATCGCTGACGGCGATAGCCGTGCCGCCTGATGCACGCAGGGCATCGAGGATGAGGAAATCGCCAATCGCCTTTGGTACGCGCAGGCCCGAGGCGACGGTCGAGGCATTCTCGAATTCGTCGGCAAAGCGTGCGCCGGCGTGAAATGCCCGCACGATCGGAGCACACGTTTCGCTCTGAACGCTGACCATCCGCGGTCGCTTCGAATCGATCCAGCCCATTTGCTCCATTTCGTCAAAAGCCTTCCACATACCGATCAAGCCCGTGCCGCCGCCGGTCGGGTAGATTATTACGTCTGGCAGCGGAACGCGGACACTCTTGTCCGCATCGCCGGTTCCTCCGGCGAATCCGTCAACCGAGCGATTCGCGATCGACGAAGCGTCGTCCGCCGCGGACAAGAATATCCGCGTTCCGAATTGCTCGGCCAGTTCATATCCCATCGTCTTTTTGCCTTCAACCCGATACGGCTCTTTGAGGGTCGATACGTCGAACCAACCCTCGGCCTCTTTTCTATCGGCGACCATCTTGCCGCAATCCGTGATAAGGCCGTCGACGAGGGTCACGTGTGCGCCGGTCTGCTCGCACTCGACGATGTTCGCCCGCGGAGTGTCGGACGGCATGAAGATAAAGGCTTCCATCCCGGCACGTGCCGCATAGGCAGCCATTGCACCAGCAGCGTTCCCGGCCGATGGAACCGCGACTTTCTTGACACCGAGTTCCTTTGCCATCGAGATCGCGGCGGTCATACCGCGTGCTTTAAAGCTCTGCGTCGGATTCTGGCCTTCATCCTTGATGAACAGATCGAGTTTGACCGGCAGAGTTGCTGCCAAACGGTCGGCCTTTAGCAGCGGCGTCCAGCCTTCGCCAAAGGTCACGATATTATCGGAATTGCTGACGGGCAATACCTCGCGATAGCGCCAGAGCGATGAGTCACGCGTTGGAAGCGATCCGCGCGTCACTGCATGGGCCGCTTTGTCG
>JBGTCF010000001.1:0-21708 GCA_041748975.1 Pyrinomonadaceae bacterium | reverse complement strand
TGCTTTAGCGGCGGCCTCTTGTGCGTCATATACGATCTGATAGACCTCGGCCTGCTCTTTGGAGAATTTGCCGTTAACCGGAAAAGTGCGCGTTATATCGGCCGTATAATGATTGTATTCCGCTCCTACGTCCATCAGAAGAAGATCGCCTTTCTTGACCTCGCCCTGTGATTCGACATAGTGGAGAGTAGTGGCATTAGGGCCGCAGCCCACGATCGACGGATAACCCCAGTAATCGGCGTTTCGGCGGCGGAAAGTATATTCGACCTCAGCCTGCACCTCATACTCCATCGTCGCTTTTCCGACCGTTGCCATTGCCCGCATGTGGGCCTCGGTAGAAATATCAATCGCATGCTGCAAGAACTTTAGCTCATATGGCGATTTGATGTGTCGCAGATCGGCAAAGATCGGCTGTGCGTTCTCGATCCTGTACCCACGAATCTGCTTGGAGAATTCGACAGAGTTACCGAATTCGCGTTCGCCGGCTCGATCTTGAAGGCCCTGAGGCAACAAAAGATAGACGCTTTGCACGGTACTATCTGCGAGTGCCTTCAACGCGTCAAAATAGCCAATCCTGTTTGTTGAATCAAGGATGTTATTTATACCCGAAAGTCTGGTTGCGTCCTCTCGCGAATACATACGACCCTCCCAGGTTTCACGGATGGGAACGCGTTTGGGAAGGAAAAGGGTTTCCGTAACGTTACCGCCTTCTTTTGTGATCACGAGCGTTGCCCCGATTTGCTTGAGAGCGGTGAGGTAATAGAGGTTATTTTCCTGCCTGTAAACGTAATCGACGTCATTCGTATAGAGCTTTGACTCGGCGCTGAAAAGTATCAGCATGCTTTTGTCGGACATCTTTGCCGCGACGGCCGCACGGCGTTTTGCGAGTTCCGCGTGGCGTTCGGCATCAGTAAATTTCGGAGCCGGCGGCGTTATTCGAATGGAAGTCGGTCCGACAGGTGCGGCGGGAACGGCCCCGGCCAACAATGCTGCCAAAAACAGTAGTACAAGCAAGTTTTTCATTTATTTACCTCGAAAGAAATGTCCTTTGTGGATGTGTTACCAAAATAATCTGCTGCGTAGACGCGTAAAGTATAGATGCCGTTATCAAGCAAATCGGTGTCGATAAAACCTTCAGAGGCATTGTCCCCCGCGACCTTGTTTGTAACGATATAATTAAAGATCGTAACACCCGTCGCGCCGGAACGGCTTCCCATTGCGTAAACCATCGGAACAAACTCAGGTTCAGGCAGCCGATCGAACGAAATTGTCCAATCTGTCTGCTCCGCGGGCTGTGAGCCCGGCTGGAACACCTGATAACCCAGTTTATGGAGACCCAGACGCCGGCGATCGGCGTTTCCGTCCATCTGATCGTAGGCCCGAACGGTTACGCGTATCTTTCCTGTGAGCTTTATACGCGATTTTTCATCGCTGGTTTCGATTTCCCGCCAATTCTCGTCGAAAAAAGCGACCTTTTCGATAGTAGGCGGCCGGCTATCGGAAAGGCCGGGCAGGATAAGAGCGTCGAGGGCGTTCAGCTCCTGACCGCTGCGGCCGGCAACCAGATGCACATGATTCATAGCATTAAGCGTGCCGAGCCGCTCGCCAGCGGTGAATTTTGATCCCCGCGGTACTCGGACGTTCGTCAATTCTCCCGACGGATCTTGTTCGAATAGAAATCTGGAATCGTCGTATGGCAAGGTCGTTTGATCGCGTCCTAGCCGAATATGAACATACCCCAGCGAGGGCATCCGCAGCAGCTCACGCAAGGTGCCGAAATTTTCAGCGGCCTGCGGCCTAAGGACCTTTTCGTTCCGCATGAATCGAACAGTTTCGCCGTATGCTCCGGCTATATCCAGGCCGTTATGGAACCACACCCGATCGTTTTCCTCGCTGATCTCGCCGCGTATCTCACCCAAAGTCCCGGCGATATCACGATGCGATTGCGGCGGGTCATACGGCCATCTGGGCGGGGCGGCATTGCGAAATTCGGCCGGATCGCCACGCAGCCTGGCGATCTGGTCGGGTTTGATCTGCTTGCCGGAATCTTCAGCGGAGAAACGGCGAACGAGTCCATTCTCGCTGTCCGCAACCAGCAGGCTACCGTCAGCCAGGACTGCGAGGCCGGAAGGCCTGTTGAACTTTGACCGGCTGGCGACGCCGTCCAAAATTCCGCGCCGCACCGAGGACAAGGTTTGAACCATCGGAAATAGGGACCCGTCGATGTATCTGACCGAATTTCCGTCCGTAAAATAGATCGTACCCGCCTCATCAACGGCGATCGCTGAGGGCAGATAAAGTCCGGACTGAGAAAGGAGGCCATCCTTAATGTTGCCCGGGCCGAAGCCTGTGAGCGTCCAAACGCGTCCGTCAGGCTTGACCGCACGTATCCGACCGTTCCCCGTATCGGCAACGAGCAGCCTGCCCTGCCACATTGCGAGGCCGGTCGGCGTGTCGAACTTCGCGCTCTCGCCGCTGCCGTCAGCAAAACCCCGCGTACCGCCAGCAAGCGTCGACACAGTGCCGTTCTCGATCAACCTGATTCGATCATTATAGGTATCGGCGACGTATATGCGGCCGTTATTATCTGTAACCACACCGATCGGGGCGTTGAATGACGCGGAATCAACCTTGCCGTCCGCCGACCCCGGCTGCCCGGAAATGCCTGCAATCACATTTACCTCACCCGCGTTATTTACCGAGCGTATCGTGTGCGAACCGGTATCGGCGACGATCAAATTACCGCCGTTGTCAAAGGCGATCGCTGACGGCGTATTCAGGCCGGCCGCGAAGACGACCGGACCCGTCGCATCAAGCCGCCAAATGCAGTCGTTTCCGCCGTCCGATACATAGGTCGCACCCTTTCGTACTGTAATACCGAAGGGCTCACCGAATTCACCATCTAGTCCTGCTTCCGTAGTCACATGTCCGAGTTTCCTATATTGGCCGCCACCCGGCCAAAGAAAGCAGGATGAAGCGAGGACAACGAACACGACAATACCCGCTGCGGCTGCGAATATCGGGTCTCTATTGTCTAATCGGCTTCGGATGCGGCGGAGCGTCATGCGTGGTACTATAGGCCTATTCATTTACTATATCGGCGAGTGAACCAATTTAGAAACCAGGAGGGCGAAATTATGTTTTCAATACAAGACCTGCTCGGACCCGAAAAGGGAACCCAGGCGGTCAATGAAATTAGTCAGAATGTCGGGGCCGACAACTCAATGGTAAATGCGGCTATACAAGCGGCTTTGCCGATGCTCATAAACGGGCTCGCGAATAACGCGGCGACACCGCAGGGAGCTGAGAGCCTGAACAACGCACTTGAGCAAGACAACCATGCCGGTGTCCTTGATAACCTCGGCGGGCTCGCAGGGATGATATTTGGCGGCGGCCAACAGTCTGCTCCTCCGCGTCAGGCCGACGCGGGCGGAATTCTCGGACATATACTCGGCGGCAGCCAAGGGCAGGTTGCCCAGCAGGTCAGCGAGAAGTCTGGCCTGGACATCGGAAAGGTCGCACAGATCCTGATGTTCCTTGCCCCGATCGTGATGGGTTATCTGGGCCGTCAGAAACAGGAGCAAAATGTCGGAGCTGATGGCATTGGCGGGTTGCTTGGCGGACTGTTAGGCGGCGTTCAGTCTCAGGCCCAGCCGGAACAGGGCGGTTCGATGCTCGATCTGGCCACGAGCATGCTCGACCAGAACCGCGACGGCAGCTCACTTGACGATATCGCGTCGATGGCATACAAATACATGACCCAGAAGTGAGTCATATCTCATACGAGCCTTTAGGCTGGGCTCGACAAGGCAATGAGCCGCCGGCACAAGCCCGCGCGTAAGGACGATAATTTCTAATCAGAAACGTCTACGAGCAATCAGGTAGGCGGTACAAGCCCGCAAAAAAGAGGCTGCCTTTTCAGACAGCCTCGAGTGAGTGTTCATGGTTTTCCGCTACATGACTTAGCGGGATCACAATAAAGCACACGCTGTAGAAAATCATAAGTTCCAAATTTTTGGATATTCTTCGATTTCGCTTATAACCCCTATCACTGTTTTTGATTATTCCAAAAATCCTGACTTCGTGGCCGAAACGGATGTTTTTCCGCATATTCGATCTGACGTGCGCGTTCCTGCAACTCGATCTCCTTCTGTCGCCGACGATCCTCACCAGTCAACGGCGGCGACCCGCGCTCGCCCCAATAATAACGATATGCAAAAATTCCGAGGGCCAAACTCCCGATGATGGTCAAAAGCCCAACTATAATTACGATACCGATAAGTCCATTCATAGATCCGCGCCGTCAGACGAGAAGTGTATGTGTTCCGGCATACAGTCGTGCACCTCTTTATTTTATAGGATTATGGTTAAGGAGAATATTAACTATGAATAATCTGGTACGTGGCGGATTGGCTGGAGCGGCAGCTTGGAAACTTGGCGGGGGACTGATCTCGACAATCATCATATTTTTACTCGTATTTTTTCTGCTTGGCTACTGCTAAGGGTCATTGACTCATTGCGGATAGTCAGCTCGAAACTAGCACGATCATACAAAAGCGTGGTATTCAGAACGCGTCAATTCTAACTTGGTTAGGATTGACGCGTTAATTTTTTGTTCAATCTTCGCTCTCGGTTAGACCTGCATCCTGTATGCGGTCATTTACGAGAGATTGCATCTCAGATCGTCTCGCGTGATATCAGCCGGAGAAACCGAAAAGTTGCCGCTGTTGACTACATTGAGTTACTGTTTGTAAACTTAATGATTGGATGTGGTGAGTTATTGCGACTTGCGGCCACGTAAAATAAACGCTAAACAGCAGAGAGTTCACAAAAGTTCTTATCGAAACTCTGTGCTGGCCCAGCACAGGGTTTTTTTGATTATGGCTAATTTTCTCGAACTTCTGAACGAAAAGATTATCGTCTTTGACGGTGCGATGGGGACGTTTTTGCAGTCGCTGAACCTGTCGATCGACGATTGGGGCGGGCCCAATTTCGAGAACTGCTCTGAGAACCTGTTGTATACCCGGCCCGACGCGATCGAGGCCGTTCATAAGAATTTCCTCGACGTCGGATGTGACGTAATCGAAACGAACAGTTTTGGCGGCAGCGAGGTCGTTCTGGTTGAGTTTGGTATCGCGGACAAAACCTATGACGTGAATAAACGTGCGGCCGAATTGGCAAAGCGGATCGCGTCCGATTATTCCACGCCCGACTGGCCGAGATTTGTCGCGGGTTCGATCGGGCCCGGGACCAAGCTGCCGACGCTCGGGCATATCACCTATCCGGCGTTGAAAGATGCTTATCGAGAACAGGTGCGCGGACTGATCGACGGCGGGAGCGATGTGCTGATCGTCGAAACCTGCCAGGACCTGCTGCAGACAAAGGCTGCGCTCGCGGCCATATTCGAACATTTCGAAAAGCACCGAATGAAAATTCCGGTCATTGCTCAGGTAACGATCGAGATCTTCGGCACTATGCTGAACGGCACAGAGATCGGGGCGGCGTTGACTGCACTTGAGCCATTTCCGATCGATGTTATCGGTATGAACTGCGGCACGGGGCCGAAGCACATGACCGACAGTTTCCGGTATTTGTGCGAGAATTCACCGCTGCCTGTTTCCGTACTTCCGAACGCCGGTTTGCCCGAGGTCAAGGACGGCAAGCAGCATTATGACGAGACGCCGGCTAGTTTCGCCGCACAGGTCGAGCATTTTGCTAAGGATTTTGGGGCGAATATCGTTGGCGGATGCTGCGGCACGACGCCCGAGCATCTTCAGAAAGTTATCGAGAAAGTCGGAGGATTATCGCCAAAGCCGCGAAACGCGAAGCTCGTGCCTTCAGCCTCATCGATATATTTCCAGCAGCCATACACGCAGGATGCTTCATTCCTGATCGTCGGCGAACGTGTCAATGCCTCGGGCTCGAAGAAGATGCGTGACCTGCTCGACGCCGAGGACTGGGATGGGCTCGTGAGCCTCGCCAAATCACAGGAACGCGAGGGTGCCCACATTCTCGATATTAATGTCGATTTCGTCGGCCGCGACGGTGTGGCTGACATGCACGAGCTGGCTTCGCGGCTGGCGACGGCGGTCAAGATCCCGCTGATGTTCGATTCGACCGAGTGGGAAAAGATGGAAGCTGGCCTTGAGCACGCCGGCGGTAAGTCGCTGCTCAATTCGACGAATTACGAGGACGGCGAAGAGCGTTTTCTTAAAGTGCTCGACCTCGCCAAACGCTTCGGAGCGGGTGTCGTCATCGGCCTGATCGACGAGGAGGGAATGGCCCGCACCCGCGAAGACAAGATCAGGATCGCCCGGCGTGCTTACGCACAGGTTGTTGCGAATGGAATTCCCGGCCACGATATTTTCTTTGACCCGCTCGCACTGCCGATCTCGACCGGTATCGAGGAAGATCGCAAAAACGCTGTCGAGACGATCGAAGCGATCAGACAGATCCGCCAAGAATTGCCCGAGGCTAATATCATTCTCGGTGTTTCGAATATCTCATTCGGCCTTAATCCGGCGGCCCGTGTGGTTTTGAATTCCGTCTTTCTGCATGATTGTGTTGAGGCAGGAATGAATTCGGCGATCGTAAACGCCTCGAAGATCCTGCCGCTGATGAGATTTTCTGAGCTTGAGATCGATACGGCGCGGGACCTTATCTATGACCGGCGAAAGTTTGAGGGAGATATTTGTACGTACGACCCGCTCGGCGATTTTTCGATTATGTTCCAGGGCAAATCGGCGCAGTCGATCAAGCCGGATATATCGAGCCTGCCGATCGAGGAGAAGCTGAAACACCACATAATCGACGGCGAGCGGATCGGGTTGGAAGATTCGCTAAAGGTCGCGCTCGAAAAATATCCGCCGCTTGAGATCATCAACGAAATTTTGCTCGACGGGATGAAGACGGTCGGCGATCTTTTCGGATCCGGCCAGATGCAGCTACCATTCGTACTTCAATCGGCTGAGTCGATGAAGGCGGCGGTTAAATTCCTCGAACCGTTCATGGAAAAGGTCGAGGGCTCGAATAAAGGCGTGCTTGTGCTCGCCACCGTCAAGGGCGATGTTCACGATATTGGCAAGAACCTCGTCGATATCATTTTGACCAACAACGGCTACAAGGTCGTAAATCTCGGCATCAAACAGCCGATCGATGACATTTTGCGTTCATGGGAAGAGACCGGGGCCGACGCCATCGGTATGAGCGGCCTGCTTGTAAAATCGACGCTCATTATGCGCGACAATCTCGAGCTGATGAATGAACGCGGCATCAAGGTCCCGGTCATTCTCGGCGGCGCCGCACTCAATCGACGGTATGTGGATAATGATCTTATACCGCTTTATAACGGTAAGCTTTTCTACGCACGTGATGCGTTCGATGGCTTGCACGCGATGGACGAGTTGACGAAACTGGAGTCTGGAGTCGGGAATAATGGGTCAGAACCGCCTGCGTTAGCGGGCGGAATGGACTCAGCACTAGCGAATGTTGATTCATTGCGAAGTTCTCTGCCCCCCGCTTACGCAGGGGGTTCTGACACGCCCGCGGACGAGACCGACATAGTCACTGTAGCCGATGCCGAGGACCTCGTTGGTGAGGACGCAAAGATTGGCAAGGCAGCCGCTCGGGTTTCGACACGTCCGACAGGCGATACCACGCACACGACCAGATCTGAAGTGTCCTCGATCGAGCAAGTGCCAAAGGCTCCGTTTTACGGCTCGAAGGTTGTCGAGATCCGCGATCTGACCAAGGTCTTTGAGTTTATTAACGAGACCGCTCTTTTTAAAGGCCAATGGCAGTATAAGCAGGGAAGAAAGACGCCTGAAGAATACGTGGAATTGCTCGAAAAGACAGTTTATCCAAAATTTGCCGAGATCAAGGCCCAGGCCATTCGCGAAAAACTGCTCGAGGCAAAGCTTGTTTACGGCTATTTTCCGTGTCAGTCCAGCGGCAATGACCTGATAATTTATCAGGACGACGAAAAGACCGAGAGGATGCGTTTTACGTTTCCGCGGCAGCCGGTCGAGCAACGGGGCGGTGAGAATTTGTGTTTGGCTGATTATTTCGCACGGAGCCCGGACAAGAGTGTCCGCGCTCCAGTCGACGTCGTCGCGTTCCAGCTTGTGACGATGGGCCGGAAGGCGAGCGAACATTCGGCGAAGTTGTTTAAGTCCGACAATTACACCGATTATCTGCTTTTCCACGGATTGTCTGTGGAATCGGCCGAGGCTCTCGCGGAGATGTGGCACAAACGCATTCGTGAGGAACTCGGCATCGCGGGTGCAGACGCACCTCAGCTTGCAAAGCTATTTCACCAGGGTTATCAAGGCTCGCGATACAGCTTTGGCTACCCGGCGTGCCCTAATATCGAGGACCAGACGAAGCTCTTTGAGCTGCTCGAACCTGAGCGGATCGGCGTCGAACTAACCGACGAATTCATGCTCGATCCGGAGCAATCCACATCCGCGATCATCGTCCACCATCATGAGGCGAAGTACTTTAATATTGAGTAGATTCGTTTACGAAAATGCTGCGGCCGCGTTGCGGATGCTAGAATAACCGTTTCGCGCACCATGGCCCAAAAACTTCAAAACACTGAGAACTCCAGCCTGACCAAGCCGCTTTTGCCCGGATCCGCTGAGATCGAAGTACTCAATATAACTGAAAAGTTGGGCTTTCGCCTCACCCACAGGATGAATCTCGGAGGGTGGAAGCGCCTGATGACGTTCTGCCAGCGGCATATCGGGTCGCTTTGGATCTATCTCGCCACCTACAATCTGATGAATGTTTTCGGTATCGAGAATGTTGAGAATGCGGAGGCAGATATTCCGCTGGTGCTTGTCGCCAATCACCGTTCGTTCTTCGATATGTACACGGTGTCGAGCGTGATCTTCAGACGGACGCGCCGTCCGGTGACTTTGTTTTTTCCGGTACGGGCCAAGTTCTTTTACGACAATCCCCTTGGCTGGTTCGTTAATTTCGTAATGGGCTGGTTTTCGATGTATCCGCCATTCTTCCGAGAAGCACGCGACGCTCGAAAGCGGGAATTCGATAAATACTCGATGCGGCGGCTTATACAACTTTGCAGCGGGGGGCATGGGCACATGATCGGATTTCACCCCGAGGGGAAACGGAATCTCGATGGCGGCCCGTACGATCTGCTGCCCGCACAGCCGGGTATCGGCAAGGTGATATATGCGGCGCATCCGCAGGTCATCCCGATTTTCATCGCGGGGCTCGGCAACGACCTGCCGAAGCAGATATTCGGCAACTGGACAGGCGGTGAGAAGGTGCGAATTTGGTTTGGCGAACAGGTCGATCTCACTGAATTTTACGAGAAAGGAGACCGTTTACGCACCCACAAGGAGATCGCCGATCACCTGATGGTAAAAATTGCCGAACTCGGAAGGGCCGATATGGAAATTTTCGATAAATCGTAACTCACGAATTATTGCCTGGGTGCGGAATTACTATTACCCTCGGCGACCACCGTGGATTCTTTTTCCTTTAGGATCTCTTCCGGCGATTTCCAGCCGGCCCGACGAAGAAGGTCCAAAGCAAAGCGGACAGGAACTGCCATATTTGCAGCCGCACTCTCGGTGAAGACGCCAAAATTAACACCGATCACACGGCCTGCCTGTCCGAACAGCGGAGCGCCCGAGCCACCCTCAGCAGTTTTTGCGTCGTGAACGATACGTCTGGAATCAAGATCCGTGATGAGACCCTGCGTTGTCAACGGGACGATCTTTTGCGATTGAGCGAGAAAATTTATCAGATTCTGCCGCGAGTTTCCGAATCGCTGGTTTATAGATTTCGCTTCGTCGTCGTCGACCATGGCGAGCAGCCGGTCGGGGCCATTTGGGTAACCCATCGATACGACGGTTTTGCCGATGGCGGCAGATTCGGTATCCATGTCGATCGGGAGCGACGGGATCTCGGGAGGCAGCAAGGCAGGGTCGATAGTCCCGACGGCAACGTCCTCACGGTCCCCCAGTTGACGGATTCGCATTGGTATCGGCTGGCCAAAATTCGGAAAATAAATAACTAGCCGCCTGACACGGGCACGACCGTTGGCGGCCTGCATCATTTGTTTGACCTGATCATCTTCTTCCCACGGTTGGACGACGTGACGGTTGGTAACGATATAGCCCCCGCCGACATGAAATCCGGTGCCGATAAAGTCGTACTCCACTGTGGAACCGTTGCCTTCGGTCGTAAGCCCGACCTGGGGTGCACCAGTCGGGCGAGCGGGGTCTTCCGACTCGGTCGGCTCATACGGATTTGGGCTAAAAGCCTGAGGGTCTGCGTATCTGAGTACTCTGCCGCTCTTTTTTTCGACCAGATCATAAACGCCGACGATCAGACATACCCCAATGCCGTACTCGGCCCTTAGGTTCTGGGCAAGCGATACGGTCTTCATCAGGTCTTTGTTGGTTTTATCGAGCTCGCCGATCTGTTCGCTCGTTTGCCCCAACTTTTCTTCGAGCTTTGAGATTATTTCGCTTTGCTGTTCGGCTTGCTTGCGGCTTTCGCGTAGTTCGTTGTTAAGTGCCGAGCCTATGTAAAGGATACCTGTGACAAAACCTATAATGATCACGAGAGCGATCAGCTTTGATGTCCATGAGATCTCGCGGGAAAGTTCGCGGACAAATTCGCGCAGGAACGCTTTGGCATCATCGCGTTTTGCCGACGAGGCCGATTCAAGAGCGGCATCCTCAATAAAGCGAGAGATGTGAGGCTGGTCGCGATTTGTCGTAATCAGCGACGATCTCGACTCAAGGGAAAAGAACGCAAACGACGTGTCAGAACCGTCAACATCGATCACATCCCCGTCGGTGATCGCAATGTATCGGCGGATGGGTTTCTCGTTGATACGCAGACCCATTTCGGCATTAAAATCGATGATGCGATAAACGCCATCGGCGTTCTCGAGATCGAACCACATCCCGGCATTATTTATATTTGGGATATGGATCTGGAGATCACTTATCTCATCGGAACCGACTCGAATTCGCTCATCTGAGAAGAATTCGGTCCGCTTTTCCGATCCGACCGTAATGTGAATGATAATGCCTGCGGCCATGTTCGTAACGCTCAAAGTCGTTGAGATTTTAACACATCAGAACCCTGCGACTGTGCCAATATCGCGGCGGCGTGGCAAAATAAAACTAATGGCTCGTAAAAAGATAATCGAGGATCGCGATCAGCTCGAACGCCTCGCTCCGATGCTAAAGGCCCCGATAAAACGGCAGGTCTTTGTCTGCACGGGCAAATCGTGCTCAGCCGTCGGTGGTCAGGAAGTAATGGCCGAATTCGCCCGGATCCTTACTGAAAAAGGTCTAAGACAAGGTAAAGAATCGAAGGGCCGCAACCCCATGGGCGAGATCGTCCTGACCGAGTGCGGCTCGATCGGCTTCTGCTCCATCGGCACCGCCGTCATGGTCTATCCCGACGGCACAATGTACGGGCAAGTCCAGCCGGAAGACGCGGCTGAGATCGTTGAGGAACATTTGGAAAAGGGGAAGGTTGTGGAGAGGCTGGCGCTGATCGAACTAGGCTAGAAATCAATGTTCTTTCGGCGGGTCGGTCAACATCTGGCAAAACCACCGAGCATCTTCAGGGAAATCACTTTCCCAAGGAAACTTTCCTCTGACCGTCGGATAGACGCACTGAACAAGTCGAAACTCGTCGCCTTCGTAGAACCACCGTGCCCAGCCGACAAAATCGTGGTAAAGAGCTTTCGGCACATCGCCAAAATAGCAGAGAAAATCGTCAAGAACATCTGCGTGGAATTCACCAGTTGTAAATGTCTTGCCTTCTTTGATGTCAAAGGCCATGTTATTGAGAAGCTGGTGGGCGAGCGACTGCTTGAGACCAATGATAATGATCTCAGGGTGAGCGTAGTTTTCGAAAAGACCGATCGAGTAAGCAAAGCCAGGCCCTCGGTCGTCCTTTGCTACGGCGATAATGTGCAGTCCGTACTTCTTGATGTCGGCAATGGCTTGCCGCTCCGGCTCATCTTTTGCAATCTTGACAGGCAAATCAACCCCTCATCACACCTAAGATCTCATCCACCACCTTCTTCGCATCCCCAAACAGCATCAACGCATTAGGATGCAGAAGCCCGCGCGTAAGCAAGGGCGTAACGATCAACTTAACTAGAAAGAGACCTCGCGCAACCTTTCAATCCTTAAACTCGAACGGAATATCTTCCTGACAATACGAAACATAATCAACTGCTGCGAGAACGTGGCGCGGTTTCCATAAATACCGGGTACTTGCCCCACGTGACCAGATCTTCTGCTCGGCTGCAAATTGTCTTTCGGTTCGCAGCCTTTTGGTTGAATATACTTTGAAATCATTTACGATCTTCTCGGGTTTGACCTGGGCAGAAACTACCGCATGAGCGTGATTAGTTCGGACGTTGGCGGCACGACTAAGATAGCCACGATGCTCACAAACTTCGGAAATTGCTTCGCTAACGAATCTACGTTGAAGGTCATTAAGAATTACGGCGGGAAAAAGACGATCCGCCAACATTTGTTCCTGTAGAGGAACGCTCGGCTGGATCTTGGGGCCGCCATATCGATTGTTTTTGTTTCGACCGACGGAATAACGACTATCCCCATGAAGCCACGTTCCATAGGTGCGGAAAGTTAGCAGGTAGGCTATCGGGAAGGGATTTTGTTCGAATGTTTCGAATCCGTATTCGTCGAGCATTGGTTTGCTCCCAGTTGAGTGTTACGCCCTTGCTTACGCGCGGGCTTCTGCATTAGCTTCGCATCACGCCCAAGATCTCGTCAACAACATTCTTAGCATCGCCAAACAGCATTAGCGTGTTTTCTTTGTAGAAGAGGGGATTATCGACGCCGGCGTAGCCGCTGGCCATGCCGCGTTTCATGACGATGGTGTCGCGGGCTTCCCAGCAGTGGAGGACGGGCATGCCGGCGATGGGCGAGCCGGGGTCGTCCATGGCTGAGGGGTTGACGATGTCGTTGGCCCCGATGACCCAGGCGACGTCGGTCGAGCTGAATTCCTCGTTGACCTCGTCCATTTCGAAGACGATGTCGTACGGAATATTCGCCTCGGCGAGCAGGACGTTCATGTGGCCGGGCAGGCGTCCGGCGACGGGATGAATGGCGAATTTGACCTCGACGTTTTTGGCTTTGAGGATTTTGACGACCTCGGCGAGTGAGTGCTGAGCCTGGGCGACGGCGAGGCCGTAGCCGGGAATGATGATTATCTTGCGTGCGTTCGAGAGAAGATCGGCCGCTGCGGGCGATTCGATCGAATGAACCTCGCCTGCTGGTGCCGCCGCACTGCTGCTGCTACTGCCGCTGTCCGTTCCAAATCCGCCGAGCATCACGCTGACGAACGAGCGATTCATGCCCTGGCACATGATGTAGCTGAGGATAGCGCCGCTTGAGCCGACGAGGGCACCGGTAATGATGAGCAGGTCGTTGCCCAGCATAAAGCCCGCCGCCGCCGCCGCCCAGCCCGAATAGCTGTTGAGCATCGACACGACCACCGGCATATCCGCTCCGCCGATGGCCATGATGAAGTGCACGCCTAGAATACCCGTCAACACAGTGGCGATCAGCAGGGGCCATTGCCCGGTCGCAGAATCAGGCGACATCAGGAATGCTGCTGCCAGCCCGATCGTGACGAGAAGCATGATCAGATTGATCATATGCCGTGCGGGAAGCATAAATGGTTTGCCGCCGATTGTGCCGCGAAGCTTGAGAAACGCAATGACCGATCCCGTAAACGTGACCGAACCGATAATGACGCCGAGGAAAATTTCGACGAGGTGCAATGTGTGCTCGCCTGACGACATCGGTTTTTGCGGCCCGAGATAGGTAGCAAACCCAACCAAAACCGCCGCCAAACCAACAAAACTGTGCAGCATTGCCACCAACTCAGGCATCGACGTCATCTGCACGCGCGCGGCCAGAATCGCACCGATAACCAAACCGGGAACGAGCGCCGCCGCCAAAACCGGCAGCCCTCCGACCTGCATCCCGGCCGCTGTCGCCACCAACGCGATCAGCATACCCAAAATGCCGTAAAAATTCCCACGCCTCGCGGTCGACTGCTGCGACAACCCGCCAAGGCTCAAAATAAACAACGCACTCGCGGCGATGTAAGCGATAGTGATTAGGCTTTGTTGCATTTAGCTTGAAACAATTATGATGTCTCCTGGCGAGATCGTTTCGAGATCTTCCAATGCTCTGGGAACAAGTGGTTTTAGCATCGGATACGTACTTCGCGGCGCCCTCAATACTAAGATCGCAATATCGAAATTCTTAATGTTTTGCTGAAACCGCAGATTTTGGTCGACTGTGACTAAAACGTCAAACTTGTGCGAAGCGGCTTCGAGGAGCATTCCATTTTTCAGGCCCTTAAAACCCGCGTCATCGATTGTCGAAACTGAGTGACCAACAAAGTCGGCTTTGAGATAGCTTGTCACGCACTCATCAAGCAGCAATTTCATATCTGACCAGTAATTGCTCCATTGATTCTTCGAGAACCGCCGTAACTTGCTCGCGGCTGACGGTCGGATACTGCTCTAAAAATTGTTCTATCGATTCTCCGGTTTCGAGACAATCGAATAGGTTTTGGATCGGCACACGTGTACCCCGAAAGACAGGCGTTCCGCCAAGCTTTTCGGAATCTATTTCGACTAAGTTGTGATTTATACGATTCATATCTTGAAAGTATCCTTTTCGAAGTTTAGGGTCAAGAGAATCTCTGGCGTATGTAATCCTGCGTATTTTAAACGGTATCGCTCATTAGCCTTTTACTTCCTAAACATCGCCAACATCCGATTCGTCACCAAAAATCCGCCCGAAATATTAATTGCGGCAACAAATACCGCAATAGCGCCGAGGATGGTGGTGACGCTGAGGTCGGTGCCGACCAGTTGGAGCATGCCGCCGACGAGGATGATGCCGCTGATGGCATTGGTGACGCTCATGAGAGGTGTGTGGAGGGCCGGCTTGACGCTCCAGACGACCTGAAAACCAACGAAACAAGCGAGAATAAACACCGTCAGGTGGCTAAGTGTATCGCCGCCCGCAGATTTGACCTCGGACGGAACCAACGCGCCGATCCCGAACAAAACAACACCCGCAACTGCGAGGATCCACGGATTGATGCCTTTGCTTTCGCCGCCGTGTCCATGACTGTTTGCGGCCTTGACCCCGTCGCTGGCTGAGCTCTTAGTCGGCACGCCAGGCTCGGGCGGAGCCACTGGCGTGGGCGGAGCAGGCGCGGGCCACATCATCTTGCCTTCGTGAAGAACGATCGCTCCTCGGACAACCTCGTCTTCGAGATCGATGTGTAGTTGTGAGCTGATTGGTTCTTTGGAAGCGATTTCATTCGCATTCGAGCCCTCACTAACGTGCGGGCTTGTGCAGAGTTCGTCGATCAAAGCGACGATCGTTGAGCCGTAAAGCTGGCTCGACATGCTCGCCATTCGCGAAGGCAAATCAGTATAACCTATGATCGTGACGCCTTTATGACGGACAATTTCGCCGGGAACGGTCAGGACACAGTTGCCGCCTTGTTCGGCGGCGAGATCGACGATGACGGAACCGGGCTTCATCGATTCGACCATGCCTTGGGTAATTAGTTTCGGAGCTGGTTTTCCGGGGATCAGGGCGGTAGTGACGATGATATCGACCTGCATCGCCTGTTGGGCAAACAGTGCCATCTCCGCCTGAATAAATGCATCGGACATGACCTTGGCGTAACCGCCTTTGCCCTCGCCTTCTTCTTCAACATTTACTTCGAGAAACTCAGCGCCCATCGACGCGACCTGATCTTTCGTAGCCGAACGCGGATCAAACGCCCGCACGATCGCACCAAGAGCTCGTGCCGCCCCGATTGCGGAAAGCCCTGCGACACCGGCACCGATGACCATCACCTTTGCCGGGTCGATACGACCCGCGGCCGTGATCTGTCCGCCGAAGAATCTAGGGAAATTATTTGCCGCCTCGATGATGGCGCGGTAACCGGCGATATTTGCCATCGCCGAGAGCGTGTCCATCTTCTGCGCACGTGTGATTCGGGGCACGCAGTCCATGCCAAAAACGGTTGCCCTCCGAGCGGCAAGTTTGTCGAGGATGTCGCGATTCTGGGCCGGCCACATAAAACCGATCAGCCAGCCGCCTTCTTTCATCAGGTCGGCTTCGTGAACGCCGAGCTCGATATTCTGCTCAGGCGGACGCACTTTGAGGATCACGTCGGATGTCGCCCACAGCTCTTTCGTTTCATCGATGATGGTCGCACCGGCTTCGCGGTATTCACCGTCAATGCAGTTAATACCGTGACCGGCGTGCGACTCGACTTGAACATCAAAACCGAGCTTTTTGAGCTTTAATATGCTCTGCGGCGTTGCTGCCACTCGTTTTTCGCCGGGGTGGATCTCTTTCGGAATGCCAATCCTAGTCATATTGTTTTGTCTGAAGCCAGAATGCCACGGCGCCATTGTCCGTGGTTAAATCTAAATATAGCAGACGAAACGAAGAATACTATCACGCCCGCCCCTTGGTGTGACGGGTGTCACGAGAGATGTTTTGCTACCGCGGCCTTAGATCTTCTTTATTGCGATCATTATCATCGGGTCATCGCCGCTGATCTTATTATAAGAGATCCAAAAACCGGCCTTAGGATAATGCACCATCTTGAAGATGCCGCCGTCAGGCTTAACCTCAGCATTCTCACCGAACACGGTTTTGGCGTCGGGAGCCCCATCTAATTTGCCGCTAAAGGTGACAGTAAGGGCAGTAACCGTCTTGGCCTCATAGTACACCTGAATAAATTCATTATCGGACGGTGCATAATAATCCACCGAATCTGACGGCTCTTTTGGTTTTCCCAGCTTAGCCCGAACGTCGTCGGTGGACATGCCAATGGAAACGCCTTTATACGAACTGAAAGGCGGATTTCCGCCAGCCGGCGTCGGCATTGGGGCAGCGAATCCTTTAAGTTCGCTCACGAAGCCGTAAGGCATTACCGCGAGTCCCCCCGCTACCAGCAAAATGGACATCAAAAGCGTCATTCGTCCCGCTATCATGAACATACGCCCTCCTTAAATGTTGATCAGGTATAAAACGAATCCACTATATACCTCATCTATATTCAAAACAAACGCAAGTTTCGTGCACAACCGAAGACCGGTAATTATTAGAATTTTCGGAGCCCATACGCTCCCCACAGCGATAAAATCCTGATTTACGCGAAAAAGCGCGGAAGACGCCAAGTCGGGAAGCGAGCCCAATATTATAGAAGACTAGATTCCCGCTGGGGCCGCGACGATGGTTCTGTATCGCTGTACTCTCGTTGCAAGGCGCAACCAATGAATTATTGACGCCGAGCGGGCCAATCTAATCAGTTTGAGCTTCTTAATGCGACAACTTTACGCGGCACCGGCCACGGCATCCGTATCAGGCTTCCAACGAAGCACCGGTTTGCGAGCTGCAGCCGCTTCGTCCAGACGGCCGATGCGGGTCGAGTGAGGAGCGTTTATCACAAGATCCGGATCTTCCTGAGCCTCCCGATCGATATCGACCATTGCCTCGACGAAAGCGTCGAGGTCAGCACGGCCAACGGATTCGGTAGGCTCGATGAGCATTGCACCTTCGACAACCAGAGGGAAATAGATCGTCGGCGGGTGGAAGCCATAATCGATCAGGCGTTTGGCTATATCGAGCGTGACCACACCCTTTTTCGATTGTTTCTTGTGTGAGAAGATCGCCTCGTGCATACAGTCCGATTCGTACGGACGGTCATAGGTTTCGGCAAGTTTGTCGGACACATAGCGGGCATTTAGAACAGCGGTCTCAGTAGCTTCTTTAAGCCCCTCGGCACCGTGGGTATAGATATAGGAAAGGGCCCGAACCATCATGCCGAAGTTGCCAAAGAACGCTTTCACGCGGCCAATCGATGCGGGCAGATCGTAATTAAGATGATATCGATCGCCCGTCTTCTCAATTCGGGGGACGGGCAAAAACTCCAGCAATTCGTCGGTGCAGCAGCATGGACCACAGCCCGGGCCACCGCCGCCATGAGGCGTTGAAAATGTTTTATGCAGGTTTAGGTGAATAACATCAACACCCATATCTCCGGGACGCGCTACACCGACCAGCGCATTCATATTGGCGCCGTCCATGTAAACCAATCCGCCGGCGGTATGAATTATTTCGCAGATCTCGCGAATATTCCTTTCAAAAATTCCGACCGTGTTCGGGTTGGTAAGCATTAACCCGGCAACTCCACCTTCATCACAAAGCTGGTGAAGGTGATCGAGGTCCGTCAATCCTTCAGCAGTCGAGCGGATCGTTTTCACAGTAAAACCGGCCAACGCAGCGGATGCTGGATTTGTACCGTGTGCCGAATCCGGAATGAGCATTACACGCCTGTCTTTCGAAGCTTCGCCATCGCGTTTATCCAGAAAGGCTCGGATCAGCATTACGCCAGTCATTTCGCCCTGTGCGCCTGCTGCAGGCTGAAGGGAAACGCCGGGCAGGCCAGTGATCTCTGCAAGGTCTTCCTGCAGGCGATACATTAGCTCGAGCGCTCCTTGCGTTTCTTCTTCCGGGGCGAGCGGGTGAAGCCCGGCAAATCCACCGATGCGCGCGACCTTCTCATTTAGACGCGAATTGTATTTCATCGTGCACGAGCCGAGCGGATACATTCCTAAGTCGATCGAATAATTCCAGGTCGAAATACGCGTAAAATGACGAACGACATCAACCTCAGATACCTCCGGAACGCCTTCGAGATCATCGGTGCGGCGAAGTTCGGCAGGCAAAATGTCCGCCGTTTCCGACACGTCGAGTCTCGGCAGACGATAACCGACGCGTCCCGTCTGCGAACGCTCGAAGATGAGGCCTTCGTTCTGAGTTGGGTGTGAAGTAACTTTTTTGATGCTCATTGTGATATTAAACCCGAATTCCTTAGTATCTCCGACGAATAGTGACTCGCGACCTTCGCCAACATCTTTCTGCGAACCTGATCAGCCCAAATAGAATCCCACCGCAACTGCCAACCGGAAATTTTTCGCTGAAGATCAACCAGCGGTATCGCCGCATTCACGTCCATCTCGCGTCCCGCCCATTCTATGTAATATTTGCTTTCTTCAAGGAGGTGAAAAACGGCCGATGAATTGTCGTCGTATTCGGAAAACGATTTTATCCGCGCTAAATTTGCCGCCAATCCTCCCATTCGGACAGGCGTGCTATCACGTAAATAGCGCTCTCGGCGCTCCTCAAGATTCTTTATTTGTATCATTGACAAATATCTTCCTTACGACTCTTTCTACTTTGGCTCGCAACTCGGCATCCTGAATTTCAAGCGAATAATTATTCTGATTAGGGCGAATATTTATGAGCGATTCAAAAGTTACCCGTTTATTATGAGGAATCCAATCGGCTCCCCAAATGTGAGATTGCTCACTTCCATAGTCGAGCAATTTCGCTTCACAATCCGAGTGCAACGCTCCGCCTCCGGCAATTACCTCCAGTTCCACATCCACGGCGAGCTTGATGTAGATCTCCAAAGCTTCGAGCATCTGTTCGAGCTGTTCTGTCGTCGACAGGCTATCAAGCAGCAGAATCATTAGGTAAACTATCTCAGCTCCTAGGCAATCCCTTTCTCGCTATGTCCTCGATAACATTACAAAAACGGTCGAGTTCCCAAAGGGTTGTGTAGACATTCGGCGTAATGCGAATGCCGGTAAATTCTTCGTGGACGATCGGTGTCGTGAAAATTTTGTGTTTGGACATCAGATAGCCGCCGACGGCCACCGGATCGATGCCGTCGATCTTAAAATTAGCGATCGCACACGACTGTGTGGGATCGAAAGATGTGTTAAATCCGACCTTTGGCACGTCCTTGAGCTTGTTCATCCAATAACGCGAGAGAAAACGCAGGCGTTCTTCCTTGCGTTTGCCACCGATGGCGTTGTGAAAGAGGATCGCTTCCCCGATCGCGAGCCGCATCGCCGCAGAATGCGTGCCGATCTCTTCGAATTTGCGTATGTCGTTCTTATTTTTGTCTTCGGACGCCATCAATGCCCAAACCTTGGCAATTTTGTCTTTTTTGACATAGAGCATGCCCGTGCCTTTCGGAGCGTAGATCCATTTGTGCAGAGAAGTGCCGTAATAATCGCACTGCAGATCGTCACGTTTGAAGTCGAATTGGGCAAAAGCATGTGCGCCGTCGACGATCGTCTCGATGCCCCTCGATCTCGCCATTTCGCAGATCTTGCGAACCGGTAAGATCTGGCCGGTGAGGTTGATCTGGTGCGAGATTAGGATCAACTTCGTTCTCGGAGTTACGGCTCGTTCAAAGGCGGTTGCGATGTCATCTACGTTTTGCGGAGCCAGCGGAATTTTGATGAGATTCAGTTTCAACCCCTCGCGAAGTTCACGCTGTTTGAGCGTCGTGATCATTCGCGGGTAGTCTTGGGTTGACGTCAATATTTCATCGCCGGATTTGAAATCTAAACCCATCAACAGGATCTCGAGCGATTCGCTTGCATTTCGGGTAATTGCGATCTCTTCGGGCGAGCATCCGAAAACTTCGGCCAGGCCTGTCCTTACTGTCTCCGACTGCGGCTCGAGGATCTGCCACATTGTATACGCGGTAGCGTCTTCCTGTTGCCAGGTGTAACGGACAAAGGCCTCGGTCACGATCCTCGGACTGGGTGAGACACCGCCGTTGTTGAGGTTCACGATCCCGCGAGTTACAGAAAACGCTTGCTGGATATGCGACCAGTAATCCTCAACCATCGCGGCTTCCATCGGCGAAAGATGCTCGATCGCCTTGCCCGCTGCCTGAACATCACGGAAAAGGGAAGCGACAGTCGCCGACGAAATAGCCGCTAGGCCAAGGCCTTTACCAACCGAGGAGATAAAGCCTCGGCGATCAATGTCGTTTTGAAGATTCATGATTCACTTTCCTCAGCAGCTAAAATAATCGGATCGGTTCCTTTCTTTTCCTGAAGACACGAAAAACAATGTAGGCTAGGGTCAAAGGAAGCCCGTAGTAGATGTACCAGATGAACGCATTGAGAAAGAGCATGACTGCGTACATAGCAACCATCAGGAAATAGTAATCAAATGTGGAATATCCTTCAGGCACTACCATAATCATCCAAGAGCGTTCACCAGTGCGTCGATCTGTCCCTTTGTATTCGTCTCAGTCACGCAAACCAAAAACTCATTCGGCCGATTCGCGTAGTATTTCGACAAAGCCAAACCGCCAACGATGCCGTTTTCGGTTCGGACTTTTTTTAATATTTCGTCTGCCGGTGTTGTTGAGCGGACGACAAATTCATTGAATGTTGGCGACGAGAAGGCGATCTCGTACCCATCTATCGCTGCGATCTGCTCTTTAGCGTAAGCTGATTTTTGAGCATTTTGCATCGCGACCTCTTGCAGGCCTTGTTTGCCCATTGTTTCCATGTAAATGGTCGCGGCGAGGGCGATGAGGCCTTGGTTTGTGCAGATGTTCGAGGTCGCTTTTTCGCGGCGGATGTGCTGTTCGCGGGTTGATAGGGTCAATACGAAGCCACGGTTTCCGTTCTTGTCATAAGCAACGCCGCATAGTCGGCCGGGCATATTCCGCACAAATTTTTCCTGTGTCGCGAAAAGACCGACATGCGGACCCCCGAATCCCATCGGTACGCCCCAGGACTGG